>SICM01000037.1 GCA_009694805.1 Candidatus Latescibacterota bacterium | reverse complement strand
CTAACTGTCCCGCCCAGCAGCGATGCCAAACCAGTCGCAGTCGTTTGCCCAAACGAACTGATGAGGTAATCGCTATACAGGTCAAGAAGGTCTTTGTTGGTCATACCCCAAATTTAATCAATTCTCCCCGCGCTGCGTAAGGTGAGTGACATGATTCTCTTCGTCCGGGTGGAGACGCTCGCCAAATACGACGCGGGCGACGGGGATTTCAAGCTCCGGCGCAGGTTCGAGGAGGTTTCAGGGGAACCCTGCCTGGTCCTGCACGTGTCGCAGGCCACGCCGAAGGTCATCGACGAGTTGAACCCGAAGGCGATGATGCTGAGCGGCTGCGGGACCTGGTTCCGGGACTTCGAGGTGAAGGATTTCTACCCGTTCGAGGACCTTCTGATGGGCCGTCCGGAGATCCCGACGCTGGGGTTCTGCGGCAGCCACCAGCTCATCGGGTTCGTCTTCAACCAGGGATTTCGCGACATGGACCGGGTGCTCGACGAGCCCATGCGCCCGCTGCGACCCGGCGAGCCGGATCACGCCATACCCGCCCAGGTACGCGGTGGGGATGTTCCGGGAGGAGGGGATCTATCCCATTCAGGCCCTGAAACCCGACCCGCTGTTCGAAGGGCTGCCCGATCCCTTCCTGGTGCGGGAGTCCCACTACTGCGAGATCAAGAAACTGCCCCCGCAGTTCGACCTCCTGGCGACGAACGAAAACTGCCCGATCCAGGCCATGAAGCACCGGGAGCGGCCCCTCTACGGCACGCAGTTCCACCCGGAGGCCTACGTGGAGGCCTACCCGCACGGCAGGCGGATTCTGGAGAATTTTTTCAAGATCGCGGGGATAAGGTAATCACAAAGGGAGGGGCTTCATGAAAATCGGAATTCGCATTCCCGGCGCGCTCCGGGAGATGAAGGTGGAGGCCCTGGCCGGGTGGTTGAGCGCCAGCGGGTTCAAGGCGCTGGACCTGTCCGTGGCCACGGCCGAGGCGAAGCGGGCGTGCGAAGCGGCCGACATCGCCATCGGCACGGTGGACGCCCGGGGCGGATCTCCCATCACGAAGGACGCGGCGGAACAGAGAAAGGCCGTGGAGGGCCTGAAGGAGATCCTCAGCGACATCGCAGCGCACGGCGGCAGGACCCTGTTCACGACGCTCTCCCCGGCGGACCGGACGATGCCCCGGGCCGAGAGTTTCGCGATCTGGAAGGAGGTCTACCCGGAGATCGTGGCGCACGCGGAGAAGTCGGGCGTTCACATCGCCGTGGAACCCTATCCGGGCGGCGCGCCGCACTACCCCAACCTCGGGTGCAGCCCGGAGACGTGGCGCGCGATGTTCAGCGCGATCCCCTCGCCGCACCTGGGGATGTGCTTTGACCCCTCCCACATGGTCCGCATGGGGATCGACTACATGAGGGTCCTCCGCGAGTTCCCGGATCGGGTGCGGCACGTCCACGCCAAGGACTGCGAGATCCTGTCGGAGGGGCTTTACGAGTTCGGGAATATCGGCCAGAGTTTCGGGCGGCGCTACAGGTTCGGCGAGGGGTGGTGGCGCTACACCATTCCGGGCTACGGGGAGGTGAACTGGGGGCGGTTCCTGGCCCGGCTCGAAGAGACGGGCTACGATGGAATCCTGAGCATCGAACTGGAGGACCACCGCTACTCGGGGACGGAGGCGCTGGAGAAAGAGGGCCTGCTGGCGGCGAAGCGGCATCTGGAACAATATGTCAGATGATAGGCGGAGAGGGGGCGCGGCAACCTGCCGCGCCCCTGTGGATTTCCTCCCAAACGTTCTGGGAAAGCCAAGTCTTTGTCCTCAAAAAGGCTATGCGACAAAACAGCCGTTTTTGTGCAGAAAGGGGGTGAGAAACGGCTTGACATTTGAAAATGGTTGTTATATACTTTCAAATCTTGATGATGCGGCCCCCACCCCAGTTCACCGGTAAGCTCATCCCTATTATATGATCTCTGACTACTTACCGATCCTCATCCTGCTGATCATCGCGATCGGCTTTGCCCTTTCCAACCTGCTGACCACCCACCTTTTCGGGCCCCGGCGTCCCGATCCGGTCAAGCTCTCTCCCTATGAGTCCGGCGTCCCTCCCGTGGGCGATGCCCGGCTCCGCTTCTCGATCAAGTTCTACATGTTCGCCATGATGTTCATCATCTTCGATATCGAGGTGGTCTTCCTGTATCCCTGGGCCGTGGTGTTCCGCGACCTGCTCAAGCAGGGGATGCTCGTGTTCTACGAGATGCTGGTGTTCATCGGCGTGCTGATGCTCGGGTTCGTGTACCTGTGGCGCAAGGGTGGACTGGAGTGGGATTGAAAAGGGCAGTGCCAGGTGCCAGGTTCAGATTTTACGTGGCACTTGGAACGTGGAAACGTGGCACTTTTATTGACCAATGATCACTGAATCTTATGGCTGACGAACAAAAAACTGAAGAACAGGCCGCGCCGGAGCGGACACCGACGTTTGCGGAGGTGACGGTCCAGATGCTCCGCGAGCGGTTCCCGGAAGAGGTCGTGGACGCCTCGGAATTCCGGGGGGACTGGACCATCACGGTAAAAAAGGGACAGATCCGGGAGATCCTGACCTTCCTGCGGGATGCCCCGGCGCTCGCCTACAACTTCCTCGTGGACGTGACGGCGGTGGACTACACGAACTACATGGGGTCTGATCCGCCTGCGCGATTCGCCGTCATCTACAATCTCTGCGCTTACCGACAGACGGAACACCGGGGGCGTGTGCGGGTGAAGGCCCTGGTGCCGGAACGGGAGGCGGTCATCGCGTCGGTCGTGCCGGTCTGGAAGGGGGCGCTCTGGCCGGAGCGGGAGGCCTACGACATGTTCGGCATCCGGTTCGAGGGGCACCCGGACCTGCGGCGTCTCCTGATGCCGGTGAACTTCAAGGATTATCCCCTTCGCAAGGACTATCCGCTCCACGGAAAAGGGGAGCGGGACGTGATCGCCCCGGATGATCCGGGGTTCGTGAACATTCAGGACGTGATCAAGCTGAGGGATTCTTCTCATGCCTGAGACGGCGCCCAAAGAGGATACGCTCGACTCCGAGCACATGACGCTCAACCTCGGCCCGCAGCACCCGGCCACGCACGGGACCCTCCGGCTCGTGCTGGAGATGGATGGGGAGCGGGTCGTGAACTGCGTCTCGGACATCGGCTATCTCCACACGGGGTTCGAGAAGCTCGGCGAGCACATGAATTACAATCAGTACATCGTGGTGACGGATCGGATGAACTACCTGTCACCGCTCGCCAACAACATCGGCTATGCCATCGCCGTGGAGAAACTGCTGGGGATTCAGGTCCCGAAGCGGGCCCAGTACATCCGGGTGATCCTGTGCGAACTGTCCCGGATCGCAGACCATCTGGTCTGGCTGGGGACGCACGCCCTGGACATCGGGGCGTTCACAGTGTTCCTCTACGGGTTTGAGCAGCGGGAGCGGCTCTACAACATCTTCGAGGCCGTGACCGGGGCGCGCCTGACGACGAGCTACACGCGGGTGGGCGGGGTGATGCACGAAGTGCCCACCAACTTCGTGGAGATGATCACGGCCTTCACGGCGCAGTTCCCCGGTACCTACCGCGACCTCGATGCGCTGCTGACGCGGAACCGCATCTGGATCGACCGGACGAAGGGGATCGGAGTGGTCTCGGCGGAGGAAGCCATCGCGTGGAGTTTCACGGGACCCTGCCTGCGGGGGTCGGGCGTGGAGCGGGACCTCCGGAAGGCCGAGCCTTACTCGTCCTACGAAGATTTCGACTTCGACATCCCGGTCGGGTCGAAGGGGGACGTGTACGACCGATACCTGGTGCGGATGGAGGAGATGCTCCAGAGCATCAAGATCGTGGACCAGGCGGTCCGCAACCTGCCTTCGGGCCCGGTGAAGGTGGAGGACCCGAAGCTGATCCTGCCGGAGAAGTCGGAGACCTACACGAAGATGGAGTCGCTCATCCACCACTTTGAGATCATCATGGACAGACACGGCATCAGTCCGCCGGCGGGAGAGGTCTATTCCTGCACCGAGTCTCCCAACGGGGAGCTGGGATGGTACATCGTGAGCGACGGGACCGGGCGTCCCTGGCGGATGCGGGTGCGGCCCCCCTGTTTCATGAACTACCAGGCGTTCCCGGAGATGATCAAGGGCCTCATGATCTCGGACGTGGTGGCGGTGCTGGGGAGCATCAACGTGATCGCGGGGGAACTGGATAGATAGTAGAGACGCCCCGGCGGGGCGTTCTACAGGTCAAAACCGAGACTTTTCGCATGCCCGTTCAATTTTCTCCAGAGGCCAAGAAGGAGTTCGACGAACTCCTGACGCGCTATCCCTACAAGGAGCCGGCGCTGCTGCCCGTCCTGCACCTGGCGCAGCGGGAATTCGGGCACCTGTCTCTGGACGCGCTCAAGTACGTGGCGGACCTTCTGGAGCTGCCTCCGGCGCGGGTGGCGGGGGTGGCCACCTTCTACCCCATGTACCATTTCAAGCCGGTGGGAAAATACCTCCTCCACGTCTGCGCCACGCTGTCGTGCGCCCTGCTGGGCGCGGAGGGGGTCGTGGATTACCTCCAGAAGAAGCTGGGTGTACACGCCGGGGAGACGACGCCGGACGGGCGGTTCACCCTCCTGAAGGTGGAATGCGTGGCGTCGTGCGGGACCGCGCCGGTCCTCATGCTGAACGAGACCCTGATCCACAAGGTCACCCGGGAGAAACTGGACGACATCCTGGCCGACCCGGAAGCCTACGTGACGAAGCAGAAGACGTGAAGCCCTTATAGATTTTGTAAGGCTTGTCGGAGTAATTTCTTGGCTGAGCATCGCATCATCCTCAAGGACGTGGACGTCCCGAACATCCAGGACATCGGCGTCTACACATCGCGCGGGGGCTACAAGGCCGCGGAGAAGGCCCTCAAGACGATGACGCCGGACGAGGTCATCAAGGAGGTGCAGGACTCCGGGCTGGCCGGACGCGGGGGGGCGTGGTTTTCGACGGGCACGAAGTGGAGCTTCATGCCGAAGGAGCCTAAGGTCCCCTCTTATCTCTGCGTGAACGCGGACGAGAGCGAGCCGGGGACGTTCAAGGACCGTCAGCTCATCGAGCAGAATCCCCATCAGCTCGTCGAAGGGACGATCATCGCGGCCTACGCGATCCGGGCGCGGGCGGCCTACATCTACGTGCGGGGGGAGATGGCCGAGGGGATGCGGGGGCTGGACAGGGCCATCGCCCAGGCCTACGCGAAGGGCTACATCGGCAAGAATCTGTTCGGCAAGGGCTACGACCTGGACCTCTACACCCACCCCGGCGCGGGGGCCTACATCTGCGGGGAGGAGACGGGGCTGATGCAGTCGCTGGAGGGGAAGCGGGCAGAGCCCCGCGTGAAGCCCCCCTTCCCGGCGCAGCGGGGCATCTTCGGATGCCCGACGACGGTGAACAACGTGCAGACGCTCTCCTACGTCCCGCACATCATCGCCAACGGGGCGGCGTGGTTCAAGGGGATCGGCAACCCGAAGTATCCGGGGACGTTCATCTTCTGCATCAGCGGCCACGTCAAGAACCCCGGGCTGTTCGAGATGGAACTCGGGACGGCGACCATGCGGCAGCTCATCTACGACTATGCGGGGGGCCTGCGGGACGGGCACGAGTTGAAGGCGGTCATCCCCGGCGGGGCCTCCACGCTCCCGATGACGCCGGACCAGATCGACATCGTGATGAGCCCGGACCAGTTCCTGCTGCCGGGCCGGGGGCCGTTCAAGGGGATGTTCGGGACGGGCGGGATCATCGTGATGGACGAGACGGCCTGCGTGGTGGACATGTTGCTCAATTTGATGCAGTTCTTCGCCCACGAGTCGTGCGGTCAATGTACGCCCTGCCGGGAGGGGGCCCCCTGGATCCGCGACGTGGTGAAACGGATCGAGCACGGGCAGGGGAAACTGGGGGACATCGACCTGTTGTTGAACGTGGCGGACAACGTGGCGGGGCTGCTCAGCCCGCGCTATTCGACGATCTGCCTGTTCGGCCCGGCGTTCTCGTACCCCACGCAGGGGACGATCCTGGCGTTCCGGGAGGAGTTCGAGGAGCATATCCGCCAGGGGCGGTGCCCGATCCAAAAGGACAAGGGGATCGGGTAGATTCACAATCACATGCAAAAGACTGAGGGCGCCAAGGTCAAGGTTCGGAAGATACGACCTTGAACTCTAAGGGAGGGAACTTAGAGGAGATGTGTTTATGTACGTGCGTCGCAGGCGTCCGGTCAAAGAGATGTTCTTCGCCATCCTGATGCTGGTGGGATTCACGCTGATCATGGTGCTCAACGAGCGCGGGCCGGACGAAAGTTATAAGCGCAGCAAGAAATCGCTGAAACGCCCCCCTGCGCGGGTCTTACACCGCTGAGAGGCGTGAAGGGCCTCCGCTCCCGTTCAACCGGCTGAAAACTCAGAAAACGGAACCCCTCAACGGGTCATGTCATGCCCACTTTCACGATAGACGGAAAAGAGGTCGAGATCGAACCGGCGCTCGGCAACCTGATCCGGCACGGGTCGAAACATGGCGTCCACATCCCGCACTACTGCTACCATGCCGGCCTGAGCGTGCCCGGCAACTGCCGGATGTGCATGGTGGAGGTGGAATCGGACACGCCTGCGGGGCGGCGGAAGGCCCTGACAACCGCCTGTACCACGCGGCCGGCCCCCGGCATGGCGGTGGACACGCAGTCGAAACTGGTCAAGGACACCCAGAAGTCGGTGATGGAGTTCCTGCTGATCAATCACCCGCTGGACTGCCCGGTGTGCGACCAGGCGGGCGAGTGTGACCTGCAGGACTACAGCTACCAGTACGGGTCAGGGGACAGCCGGTTTCAGGAGGCCAAGGTCGTCCAGCCGAAGAAGGACATCGGTGAACACATCCTGCTCTACGCCGACCGGTGCATCCGGTGTACCCGGTGCATCCGGTTCTGCGACGAGGTCAGCGGGACGAGCGAGCTGGGCTATTTCTACCGGGGCGTGTACAACGAGATCGACGTCTTCCCCGGCGTGCGCCTGGACAACCGGCTGTCGGGAAACACCGTGGACATCTGCCCGGTGGGGGCGTTGCTGGACAAGGAGTTCCTGTTCAAGCAGCGGGTCTGGTTCCTGGACGGGGTGGAGAGCCTCTGCGCCGGGTGCAGCGCGGGGTGCAACATCCGGATCGACATCAACCGGAACAACAACCGGATCTACCGGCTGAAGCCGCGCGAGAACGCCGAGGTCAACCAGTTCTGGATGTGCGACGACGGACGCCACGGGTGGCACTATGTCCACGCAGACACCCGGCTGACGGCCCCGATGCTGCGGGCGGGCGAGGGTTGGACAGCGGCATCCTGGGGAGAGGCGCTGGAGCGGGTCCGGCAGGGCTTCGAAGGGGTGAAGGCCGGGGGCGGGAGCGTGGCGGGGGTTCTGTCCGGACACCTGACGAACGAGGAGAACTACCTGTTCGCCCGGCTGATGAAGGAGGTCATCGGGTCCGAGAAGGTCGGGCTCCGGTCCAAAGTGAGCGACGAGGGGGACGTGAAGTTCAAGAGCGGGTTCACGATCCGGGCGGACAAATCCCCGAACAGCCGGGGGGCACGGGACATGGCCTCGGCCCTTGGGCTGACGCTGACGGAGATGCCGGACCTGTTGAGGCAGATCGAAGAAGGGACGGTCCAGGGCCTCTACCTGCTGGGCGGAGACCCTGTGGAGCGGTTGACGGAGGCGGAGCGGGCGGCGTTCGCGAAGCTGAAATTCCTCGTCGTGCAGGACATCCTGACCTCGGACCTGGTCTCCGTTGCGCATGTCCTGCTGCCCGGGGCGGCGTTCGCGGAGAAGGAGGGGACGTTCACGAACTGCGACGGCCGCGTGCAGCGGCTTCGCCGGGCGTTCCCCCCGCCGGGCGAGGCCAAGGCGGACTGGGAGGTCGTCCGGGACGCGGCGGAGGCGCTGGGTGGGAAGCTGGACTTCGTCTCGGCGCGCGAGGTGATGGAGGAGGTCGCACAGAAGGTCCCGGGATATGCCGGAATGACCTATGAGGCGCTCGGAGGGGCGGGGATGGCGGTGCAGGCTGAAACCCAGAGTCCGTGAGTCGTGGACCGTGAACCGAAAAAACGGATCACGAACCACGAAAGCCTTTTAACGTTTGACGACCTGTTATGATCGAATCTCTGGTTGAAATCCTGGTCAAGATCGCGGTGGTCCTGGGCGGACTGCTGGGGACCGTGGCGTATATGATCCTGGCGGAGCGGAAGGTGAGCGCCTTCATCCAGCACCGCTACGGGCCGAACCGGGTGGGGCCGTGGGGCCTGCTCCAGCCGATTGCGGACGGGCTCAAGTTCATGTTCAAGGAGGACATTATCCCGCCGCACGTCAACAAGGTGGTCTACGTGATGGCCCCGGCCATCATCCTGGCCCCTGCGCTGATGACGCTCGCGGTGGTGCCGTTCGGGGACACGATCCCGCTGTTCGGACGGAACATCCGACTCCAGATCGCCGACCTGAACATCGGCATCCTCTACATCCTGGCGCTGACTTCGCTGGGGGTCTACGGGATCGTGCTGGGCGGGTGGGCGTCCAACAACAAGTATTCCCTGCTGGGCGGGCTGCGGGCGTCGTCGCAGATGATCAGTTACGAACTGGCGCTGGGGCTGTCGATCGTCGGGGTGCTGATGATCACGGGGTCGCTCCGTCTCAACGAGGTGGTGGCCGGGCAGCAGCACATGCTGTGGGGCATCCTCCCGAGGTGGAATGTCTTCACGCAGCCGCTCGGCTGCCTGCTGTTCGTCGTGGCCGCGTTTGCAGAGACGAACCGGGCGCCGTTCGACCTGCCGGAGTGCGAGCAGGAACTGGTGGCCGGGTACCACTCCGAGTACAGCAGCATGAAGTTCGCCATGTTCTTCATGGCGGAGTATGCCAACATGGTCACCTCCTCGGCGGTGATCGTGACGCTCTTTTTCGGCGGCTGGCACCTGCCGTGGCTGATCCCGGAGGGGGCGACCTCCCTGGGCTACAGCCTCCTCAAGGTGGCGGCCTTTGCGGCGAAGACGGGGTTTTTTCTGTTCCTCTACCTCTGGGTGCGCTGGACACTGCCCCGGTTCCGCTACGACCAGCTGATGCGCCTGGGGTGGAAGGTGTTCCTGCCGCTCGCCCTCGCCAACGTCGTGGTGACGGGGGCCATTCTGGCGTTCAGAGGATAAGAGCAGTTAAAGGGAAAATGCAAAATTGTAAAATGAAGGAAGCCTGATTTTGCACTTTGCACTTTTCTTTTAGTTTTTCCGGGAGGGGTGATGGCGACAGCTCTGTTTTATGTCTTTGCGGTCATCGCCGTGGCGTCGGCGGTCCTCGTCATACGCTTCCGAAATCCCGTGTACAGCGCCCTGTCTCTCGTGACGACGTTCTTCTGTCTGGCAGGACTTTTCGTTTTGCTGGAAGCCTATTTTCTGTCGGTGGTGATGGTCATCGTCTATGCCGGGGCGATCATGGTCCTGTTCCTATTCGTGATCATGCTCCTGAACCTGGGCCACCGCGAGATGATGGACGCGGCAGTGGGTCGCTTCCGGTGGCTGTTCGTACTGGTTCTGGGGGGGGGGCTGTTGGCGCAGGTCGTTTTTGTGGCCCGGCAGGCGTGGTTCAGCGGCCCGGGGCTGTCGACGAACACTGCACTTCAGACACAGAACACGGAAACCATCGGCAAGCTTCTGTTCACAGAATACCTGTTTCCATTCGAGATCGCGTCGGTCATTCTGACGGTGGCCCTGGTCGGCGTCGTGGTGCTGGTGAAGCACGAAAAGGGTCAAAAGTAGGGGCGAATGGGGAAAGGGAGAGGCGGAGAGACGCTTTTTCCCCGACTCTCCGGTTCCCCGTTTCAAGACTTCGGATTTCAGATTCTGAGCTTATATCTATGGTCCCCATCTCCCATTACACGATTTTGAGCGCCGTGCTGTTTGTTATTGGGGTGCTCGGCGTCCTCACCCGACGCAACATCATCGTGATCTTCATGTCGGTGGAATTGATGCTGAACGCGGTCAACCTGTCGTTCGTGGCGTTTGCCAGACACTACGGCGAGGCCACCGGCCAGGTGTTCGTTTTTTTTGTGATGACCGTGGCGGCGGCAGAGGTGGCCGTGGGTCTGGCCATCATCATCGCCCTGTTCAGGAACCGGGAGACGATCAACGTCGAGGAGATCAACCTGCTGAAGTGGTGAAGAGGAATGGGGAATGAGGAGTGAGGGAGAAGGGCGGCCCTCCATCCTCGATCCTCACCCCTGTGATTCTTTCATCCTGTTCATCCTGTAAAAACCAGATCATCTTTCATGCAAACCTACGTCCACTGGATTCTGCTCTGCCCCCTGATCGGGGTCCTCATCAACGGCTTCTTCGGCCGGCGGCTTGGCCGGGGTGCGCACGTCGTGGCCTGCGCGGCGGTCGGCATCTCCTGGGCGCTGTCGGTCCTGGTGTTCCTGCGGGTGCTGAACGGGGACGCGCTGGGGGTCGATGCGCCGGCCAGGCTCTACTCCTGGATCGAGACGGATGCGCTGAGGATTGCCGTCGGGTTCCGGGTGGATGAACTGTCATCCGTGATGCTCCTGGTCGTGACGACGGTGTCTTTCTTCGTCCACGTCTACTCCATCGGCTACATGCGCGGGGAACCCGGATACGCCCGCTATTTCACCTTCCTGAACCTGTTTGTCTTCTCGATGCTCATCCTGATCCTGGCGGACAACTTCGTGCAGATGTTCGTCGGGTGGGAGGGGGTGGGACTCTGCTCCTACCTGCTGATCGGGTTCTGGTACGAGAAAAAATCCGCGTCCGACGCGGGGAAGAAGGCGTTCATCGTCAACCGGATCGGGGACTTCGGGTTTCTGATCGGGATGTTCATGATCTTCGTGAACTTCGGTTCACTGGACTTCCACATCGTGTTCAGGGACGCCTCCAACCTTCCGCAGGCCACGGCCACGGCCATCGCCCTGCTGCTGTTCGTGGGGGCGGTGGGGAAGTCCGCGCAGTTTCCGCTCTACGTCTGGCTGCCGGATGCGATGGAGGGGCCCACGCCGGTCTCCTCGCTGATCCACGCGGCGACGATGGTGACGGCCGGGGTCTACATGGTCGCCCGGTGCCACGTCCTCTACAGCATGGCCCCCGTGGCGGGGGCGGTCGTGGCCTGGGTGGGGGTCTTCACGGCGTTTTTCGCGGCGTCCATCGCCCTGGTCACGAACGATATCAAGCGGGTGCTGGCCTATTCAACAGTCAGTCAGCTCGGTTACATGTTCATCGGCGTGGGCGTGGGGGCCTATGCCGCGGGCATCTTCCACCTGATGACGCACGCCTTCTTCAAGGGGCTGCTGTTCCTGACGGCGGGAAGCGTGATGCACGCCATGTCCGGGGAACTGGACATGCGCAGGATGGGGGGACTGAAGCGGTCCATGCCGATCACGGCGTGGACGTTCGTGATCGGGGCGGTTGCGATCGCGGGAGTCCCGCCGCTGGCGGGGTTCTGGAGCAAGGATGCGATCCTGGACGCGGCGTTCCACGGCGGGCATCCGATCATCTGGGCCGTGGGGCTGGTCACGGCGTTCATGACGGCGTTCTACATGTTCCGGCTGATCTTCATGACGTTCTTCGGCGCGTCGCGGGTCGACCCTGAGGTGGAGCATCACCTCCACGAATCGCCGCCGTCGATGACGATCCCCCTCATCGCCCTGGCCGCCCTGTCCGTCGTGGCGGGGCTGGTGGGGACGAGCGAACACGGCGGCATCTTCGCGTTTTTGAACAAAGTGTTCGAGGACACCGCCGCAGAACCCGCAGGGGGGGGCAAGCTCGGCCTGATGGCCATCTCCGTGCTGGCCGGCCTCGGGGGCATCTTCCTGGCCTACCGGCTCTACCTCGCCCGACCCTACACGAAGGCGCGGGCGCCGGACGGGGCGCTCCACCGGCTCTTGAGCAACAAATATTACGTGGATGAGATCTATAATGCCGCGATCGTGCAGCCGATCAAGCGGTTTGCGATGTTCCTGTGGGATGTGTTCGATTCACTGGTCGTGGACGGCCTGGTGAACCTGTCGGGGCTGTTCGTCAAGGCCGTGAGCTGGATTGTCAGTCGCATTCAGACCGGGCGGGTCCCGTTCTATGCCACGACGATGGTGGTGGGGACGGTGGCGCTGCTGTACTATATCATACGATAGAAAAGCGGGGTCGGGTTCCAGGTGTCGGGTATCGGCTAAAAACGAAGCCTTTCCTGATACCTGACACCTGACACCTGACACCTGACACCTGACACCTGACACCTGACACCTGATCTTTTATGAACAACATCCTCTCCAATCTCATCTTTCTCCCGATCATCGGCGCTCTGATCATCATGGGCCTGGGCAGGGGGCGGGATGGCTTCTGCCGGGGCTTCGCCCTGATCGTGTCAGGCGTCACGTTTCTCCTTTCGATCCCGCTCTACACGGGATTTCGGGAGGATACGGCCCAGATGCAGTTCACGGAGCATATCCCGTGGATCAAGGGCATCGGCGCAAACTACTCCCTGGGGATCGACGGGATCAGTCTGCCGCTGGTGTTGATCACGACGTTTCTGACCGTCCTGGCCATCCTGGCATCGTGGACGGCGATCACGAGCCGGGTGCGGGAATACACGGTCGTCATGCTGTTCCTGGAGAGCGGAATGCTCGGCGTGTTCTGCGCCCAGGATCTCCTGCTCTTCTACGTCTTCTGGGAGGCCATGCTCATTCCCATGGCGCTGCTGATCGGCGTGTGGGGCGGGGAGCGGCGCATCTACGCGGCGATCAAGTTCGTGCTGTTCACGATGGCGGGTTCGGTGCTGATGCTCGTCGGCATCCTGGTCCTCTACACCAAGAGCGGGGGGATGACGTTCGATCTCCAGACCATTTTGGGGACGTCGCTACCCAGGGAGCTGCAGACGTGGCTGTTCCTGGCCTTCTTCGTGAGCTTTGCGATCAAGGTCCCCCTCTTCCCCGTCCATACCTGGTTGCCCGATGCCCACGTGGAAGCGCCGACGGCCGGGAGCGTCATCCTGGCCGGAGTGCTCCTAAAGATGGGGACCTACGGCCTGATCCGGTTCTGCCTGCCGCTGTTTCCCTACGCTGCGATGCACTACGTGCCGATGATCTCGGCGCTGGCGTTGATCGGAATCGTGTACGGGGCGCTGGTGTCGATGGTCCAGCAGGATATCAAGAAGCTGGTGGCCTACTCCAGCGTCAGCCATCTCGGTTTCGTAGTGCTGGGCATCTTCTCACTGAACGCCCAGGGGATGAACGGTGCGATCCTTCAGATGGTCAATCACGGCCTGAGCACGGGGGGGCTGTTCCTGATCGTGGGGATGATCTACGAGCGGCGGCACACGCGGGAGATCGAGGATTATGGCGGGCTGGCGAAGGTGGTCCCGATCTTTTCGACGTTCTTTCTGATCATCACCCTGTCCTCGATCGGGCTTCCGGGCCTGAACGGTTTTGTGGGGGAGTTCCTGATCCTGGTCGGCGCATACCGGGCCAACCCGACCTATGGCGTGATCGCCGCCTCGGGGGTGATCCTGGCCGCCGTCTACATGCTCTGGATGTACCAGCGGGTGGTCTTCGGAGAGGTGAAACACGAGGAGAACCGGGGGCTCCGAGATCTGTCGATCCGGGAGATCGCCATCCTGGTGCCGATTGTGGCGGGGATGCTCTGGATCGGGGTCTATCCCAATGCCCTGCTGAGCAAGAGCGCCGTCTCCGTAAACGGGGTGCTTTCGAGGATACAGACGGAGCGGACGATGGCGGAGAGGCGGGGGCCGGGAATCGGGGATCAGGAAGAATCCAACAGCGAGATCGGAGGGGCGGGGGAAGAGATGACCAGAGGCAGTTTCATAACTCCCCAAAAGCCTGAAAAGTCGGCCTCAAAACACGGTTATGAGACAGCCTCCATGCTTCTTTTCCGACCCCCGACCCCTGACCCCTTTTCTGTAAAAGTTGGCCGTTGAACTCTGAACCTGTACGGGAGACTTCGCATTGCCTGACGTGAACTGGACGGTGATCGCCCCTGAACTGATCGTCGCGGCGTTTGCGCTGCTGGTGCTGCTGATCGACGTCCTCTCTCCGCACAACCGGGGGGAGGTCTCGGCCTGGGTCACGCTCATCGGGACGGCCGTTGCGCTCACCGTGGCGTATCAGCAGTGGGGGAACTGGGGCTATGGTTTCAACGCGATGGTCATCCTGGACAAGTATGCCACGTTTTTCAACGTCATCTTCCTGGTCGGAACCGGGCTGACGGTCTTCATCTCGACGGGTTATCTGCGGCGGGAGGGCGTGGGACGTGGGGAATACTATTTCCTGATCCTCTGCGCCACCCTCGGCATGATGCTCATGGCCGCCGGGGCGGACCTGGTCGTCATCTTCCTGGGAGTGGAGCTGCTGTCGTTGTCGCTCTATGTCCTCGTCGGGTTCACGCGCACGCGGGCCGAATCCAACGAATCCTCCCTCAAGTATCTGCTCCTGGGGGCGTTCGCCACGGGGTTCCTGCTGTATGGCATCGCGCTGATCTACGGGGCCGTGGGGACCACCCATCTGCAGAGGATCGGGGCCGCGCTGGCCCAGCACCGGGTCGAAAATCTCCCCTTGTTGCTGGCCGGCACGGGGCTGTTGCTGGTGGGACTGGGGTTCAAGGTGGCGGCGGTTCCGTTCCATATGTGGGCCCCGGATGTCTATGACGGCGCCCCGACGGCGATCACGGCCTTTCTGTCCGCCGGGCCCAAGGCCGCAGGGTTTGCGGCGCTCCTGAGGGTGCTCGTCTCCGCGCTCGACTCCCTTCGCCCGGAGTGGTCCGCAGCCCTCTGGGTCCTGGCCGTCCTGACGATGACGGTGGGGAATCTGGCCGCCATCTCTCAGCACAGCATCAAACGGATGCTGGCCTACTCCAGCATCGCCCACGCGGGTTACATCCTGGTAGCGTTGACGGCGATGAACGACCAGGGGATCGCCAGCGCCCTGTTCTACATGTTCGCCTATACGTTCATGAACATCGGGGCCTTCGCGGTGGTCATCCTGGTGAGCCGGCAGGGGGAGGAGGGGCTGGACCTTCGAGACTACGCGGGGCTGGCCTACCGGAATCCCGCGCTGGCGCTGGCCATGACCGTGTTCATGCTGTCGCTCGCCGGGTTCCCCCCGACTGCGGGATTCCTGGGTAAGTTCTACATCTTCGGGGCGGCGGTCAAGGCAGGCTATGTCTACCTGCCGATCATCGGGGTGCTCAACAGCCTGATCTCCGTCTATTTTTACCTCGGTGTGGTCGTCAACATGTATATGAAGAATCCGGCTGAGAACGCCCTGCCGGTGGCCGTGGGGCCATCGGCGGCCTTCGCCACGGGGCTTGCGGCCCTCGCCACGCTCCTGATCGGCATCTCCCCGTCGTGGTGCCTGGACCTGGCGCGGGAGACCGTGGCGTCGGTGCTGATGTAGGGGCGGCCAGGCCGGTCGCCCCTACAAGATAGGGGACTCGATGTGTCTGATGAAAAAAGGTCATCGGGTCTGGGGCGCGCCTACAGTCAGGTCGGGCCGTATCTGAGCATCGGCGTCGAGTTCACGGCCGCGATCCTGCTCTGTCTCGGCGTCGGCTGGTGGATCGACGGACGATTTCACACCACGCCGGCGTTCACACTGGTCGGGGCGTTCTTCGGAATGGCGGCGGGGTTCTACAACCTCTACCGAACCGTGATGGGCATCCAGAAGCGTAACCGGAAGGGACACGGTCCGGGCGGAGAAGCGTGAGCGAGATGGGGATCGGCAGGTTCGTGACACAGGTCGGGATCGCGGTCCTGGTGGCCGGCCTGATCGCCGCCTATCCACTGTATGTCTACGCCTCTCCCAGGCTGGTCTGGAGTGTGGCCGTGGGGTGCGGGGTGTGCATCCTGAACGCCATCGCAGGATGCATGGCCATCTCGTGGGCCGTGCGGCGCTCCCACAAGGTCTTCTTCCAGACGGTGTTCGGGAGCATGGGCGTCCGTATGGCGCTGATCGGCGCCACGGTGCTCTTGCTGGTCAAAACCACCGACGTTCACGTGTCGGGGTTCATCGGCGCCCTGTTCGTTTTTTACGTGATCTTTCAGACCCTGGAAGTTTTTTTCCTGCTCAGACGGCTCCCCGGCCTGAAAGAGGGGAGACAGGAGGTTTAGGAGATGTCGGAAGCGGTTGTATCAGCCGCCGAGGCCGGCGAAGAGGGCTCCGGATTCATCATCGAACACGTGGTGAACTCGGACTCGATCCATCTGCCATTCGTGGGCCACATCCATCTGCCTCATCTCCAGGTCTTGGGGATCGACATGTCGATCACCAAGCACGTGGTGATGATGTGGGTCGCGGCGCTGATCCTGTTCTTTCTGCTGTTGACGTTGCGGCGACATCGAAAGACGGACCTGGTGCCGACGGGCTTGCCCAACGCCCTGGAAGCGGTGGTCGCATTTGTCCGGGATGAGATCGCCGTCCCGAACATCGGGGCGCACGATGCGAACCGGTTTCTTCCGTTCCTGCTGACGGCGTTCTTCTTCATCCTCTCGTGCAATCTGCTGGGGATGGTGCCCTACGCGGCGACGGCCACGGGAAACGTGAACGTCACGGCGGGCCTGGCGGTCTGCGCCTTCGTCGCCGTTCAAATCGGCGGGATCATGCACAACGGGTTTTTCGGCTACTTCAAGGGGCTGGTCCCCTCGGGTCTTCCCTGGCCGCTGCTGCCCATCATGATCCCGATTGAGTTCATCGGGCTGTTCACCAAGCCGTTCGCCCTGTGCATCCGGTTGTTCGCGAACATGGCGGCCGGGCACATCGTCATCCTGTCTTTGCTGGGGCTGATCTTCATCCTCAAGACGCTCCTGGTGGCGCCGGTGTCGGTGGCCTTCGCCGTGGGCGTCAGCCTGCTGGAACTGTTCGTCGCCTTGATCCAGGCCTACATCTTCACGATGCTGTCCGCGGTGTTCATCGGTATGGCCGTGCATCAGGAGCATTAAAACAGGGATCAGGGATCAGGGATCAGGGATCAGGGATCAGGGATCAGTAAAAAGAAGCGGTTTCCATTCATCGCTCATCACTTATTAAAGGGAGGATAAGCACAATGGAAGGTCTCAATCTGGCGCATCTGGCCGCCGGCCTTGGCGCAGGACTCGTCACCATCGGCGCAGCGTACGGCATCGGCAAGATCGCTTCCACGGCGGTGGACGGCACGGCGCGGCAACCCGAGGCCGCCAATGACATCCGGACCTCGATGATCATCGCTGCCGCCCTGATCGAGGGGATCTCGCTGTTCGGACAGGTGGTCTGTATCCTGCTGGCCCTCAAGTAAAGGATGAAGGATGAAGGATGAAAGAAAGGCCAAACGATTTCTTTCATCGATTATCGCTTCATATTCATCGTCATTTTTTAGAAGGGACTTGAGATGCTGCTGAAGATAGACCCCGGTCTGATGATCTGGACCACGATCACGTTCGTGGTGCTTCTGATCGTACTGCGGGCTGCGGTCTGGAAGCCTCTGCTGGCCATGCTGGACGAGCGGGAACGGCGCATCCGGGATGCCCTGAGCGGGGCGGAGCGGGCGCGCCACGAGGCCGAGCGGACGCTGGTGGAGTACAAGGAGACCCTGTCGAAGGCCGAGGCGGAGTCGCGGGAGCGGATGCAGAAGGCCACGGAACAGGCGCACCAGGAGCGGGAGCGCATCGTGAGCGAATCCCACCACCAGGCGACGCGGCTGGTCGAGGACGCCAGGGTCGAGATTCAGCACGAGAAGGATCGGGCGCTCCAGGAACTCCGGAAAACCGTGGGGGACCTGGCCATTCAGGCGGCGAGCAAACTGCTGGATGAAAACCTGGACAACGCGCGAAACCGGAAGATCGTCGATGACTTCATCCGCCGCCTCCCGGAGTCGAGCCAGAATTGATCCGCAGATGAACAGGGCGGGGAGACGATCCTGTGAATCGTCCGGGGGGTGGATGATTTTCGATCTGCGCATATCTGCGAAATCTGCGGATTCTATGGATGAGAGAACGTGAGAGAGACTTCGGTATCCCAACGATACGCCAGGGCGCTTCTGGAGGCTGCGGAGTCGCAGAAGACGCTGGACCGGGTGAGCCGGGACGTGGCCGGGGTGATCGACCTGATCGACGCCTCGGAGGATCTGAGGCGGCTTCTGGAGAGCCCTATGATCCATCCGAAGGCCAAGCGTGAAGCCCTGACGGCCCTGTTCAGCGGCAAGGTGGCGCCGCTGACGCTGAATTTCCTCATGCTGCTGGTGGATCGGCGGCGGGAGCGCGTGGCCGGGGAGATCCTTCGCCGGTTTGTAGCCTATCTGGAAGAGCGGGAGGGCGTGGTGACGGCGGAGGTCAGCGCGTCGCAACCCCTTTCGCAGGAGCAGAAGGAGGCCATGATCCAGAGGCTCTCCGCCTATCTGGACCGGCGGGTACAGCTCAAGGTGGAGGTGTCGACGAAGATCCGGGGGGGGTTCGTGGCCCGGGTGGGGGACCTGGTGTTCGACGGGACCCTTGAGACGCAGTTGCAACAGTTGAGGACCCGGCTGGTGGGGGTATAAGGGACGTGGCAGGTGACCGGTTTTTGAACGCAAACCGGAGGCTGACCGCTTACAAAGCGTGAAAGAGGTGGTATTCCATTATGGCGATGAGTACGATGATCAGGCCCGACGAGGTCACGGACATCCTGAAGCGCCAACTGCTGGAGTTTGACCGTCAGGTCGATGTCTACGAGCAGGGGACCGTGCTCCAGGTGGGCGACGGCATCGCGAGGGTGCACGGCCTGGCCAACGTGATGTCCGGCGAGCTGGTGGAGTTCCCGGATGGGGTGTTCGGGATGGCGTTCAACCTGGAAGAGGACAACGTGGGCTGCATCCTCTTCGGCGACGACACCCACATCGGCGAAGGGGACCCTGTCCGGCGCACGAAGCGGATCATGGAGGTCCCGGTGGGCGAGGGGTTGCTGGGGCGGGTGGTCAACCCGCTGGGCCAGCCGATCGACGGCCGGGGGGAGGTCCGCGCCACGCAGCACATGCCCGTGGAGCGGAAGGCCGTGGGGGTCATCCAGCGGCAGCCCGTGCGGGAGCCGCTGCAGACCGGGCTGAAGGTGGTCGACAGCATGTTCCCGATCGGCCGCGGCCAGCGCGAGCTGATCATCGGCGACCGGCAGACCGGGAAGACGGCGATCGCCGTGGACACGATCATCAACCAGAAGGGGAAGGGCGTCTTCTGCATCTACGTGGCCATCGGCCAGAAGGCATCGACAGTGGCCAAGGTGGAGAAGATCCTGACGGACGCCGGGGCGATGGAGTACACCATCATCGTGTCCTCGTCCGCGTCGGAGCCCGCCCCGCTCCAGTACCTGGCCCCCTACGCCGGGGCGACCATGGGGGAGTACTTCCGGGACAACGGCAAGCACGCCCTGATCATCTACGACGACCTGTCCAAGCACGCCTGGTCCTACCGCCAGGTGTCGCTGCTGATGCGGCGTCCGCCGGGCCGGGAGGCCTACCCGGGCGACGTGTTCTACCTCCACTCCCGGCTGCTGGAACGGGCGGCCAAGCTGAGCGACGAGCTGGGCGGCGGGTCCCTGACGGCCCTGCCGATCATCGAGACGCAGGAGGGGGACGTCTCGACCTACATCCCGACGAACGTCATCTCGATCACCGACGGGCAGATTTTCCTGGAGAGCGACCTGTTTTACGCCGGCATCCGTCCGGCGGTGAACATCGGCCTGTCGGTCTCCCGCGTGGGCGGCAACGCGCAGATCCGGGCCATGAAGGACAAGCAGGTGGCCGGGACGATGAAGCTGGACCTGGCCCGCTACCGGGAGGTGGCGGCGTTTGCGCAGTTCGGGTCGGACCTGGACCGGGCCACGCAGCGGCTGCTGACGCGCGGGCAGAGGCTTGTGGAGCTGCTCAAGCAGGACCAGTACAGTCCCTTGCCGGTGGAGGAGCAGATCGTCGTCATCTATGTGGGAAACCAGGGGCACCTGGATGAGATGGCCGTGGATCGGATCCGGGACTTTGAGGACGAGTTCCTGAAGATGGTCAGGTCGCAGATGCCCGACCTGCTCCGGGAGATCGTCGAGACGAAGCAGTTCAACCCGGAGAACAAGAAGCGCATCGATGAAGCGGTCAAGTCCCTGCTGGAGTCGTTCAAATAAAATACGGACCAGCCCCCAGCCCTCCCCCCTCTCAAGGGGCAAAGCCCTTGTTTCCCCCTCCCTCCCCCACCTGTGGGGGGAGGAAGGGGGGTGTTTGCCGTCTCACTGATTATACCGGAGTGATCCATGCCGAACCTGAGGATGCTGCGACGCCGGATCATCAGCGTCAAGAACATTCAACAGGTCACGAACGCCATGCGGATGGTGGCCGCCGCGAGGATGCGACGGTCACAGGAGAACATGATGGCCTCGCGCCCCTACTCCCGGAAGATGGGCGCGCTGCTGCGGCACGTGGCGTCGTTGTCGGAACAGAAGCAACATCCCCTCTTGATCGAGCGGGAACTCAAGCACGTCTGCCTGGTCGTCATCACTTCGGACCGGGGGCTGTGCGGGAGCTTCAACAGCAATATCATTCGGCGGGCCGTCCAGCAAGTCCGGTCCTATCAGAAGCAGGGGGTGGACGTGAGTCTGGTCTGCGTGGGCCGGAAGGGGCGGGACTTCTTCGCCCGCCGCGACTACACGATCCTGGGCGAGCACCTGAACATCTTCGGCCGCCTCGGCTTCCACCACGCCCAGGCCATCGTCAAGGAGATTCTTTACATTTACACCCAGCTCGAGGTGGACCGGGTGGAGATCGTCTACAATGAGTTCAGGTCGGCCCTTCAGCAGAACCTTCTCTGCTCCCAGTTCCTGCCGGTGATCCCGGAGGCCCCGGACAGGGAGAATGGGTTCACCGACTATCTCTACGAGCCGTCCCAGAAGGAACTGCTGGACGAACTCCTGCCGCGTCACCTGAACGTCCAGATCTGGCAGATGCTCCTCGAATCGAACGCCTCCGAGCAGGCGGCCCGGATGACGGCCATGGAGAACGCCACGAAGAACGCCCGCGAGCTGGTCGACGACCTGACGCTGGTGCGAAACAAGGTCCGGCAGGCGACGATCACGCGGGAGATCGCGGAGATTGTGGGCGGGGCGGAGGCGTTGAAGGGATGACACGAAAGGATAAAGGCGTGAGGGCTAGCTATGAATGAAGGACGGATCGTGCAGGTGCTGGGCGCAGTCGTGGACGTGGACTTCTCCGGCGGAGAACTTCCCTCCATCTTGAACGCGCTGGAGATGGCCCGGCCTGACGGGACGCGGCTCGTCCTGGAGGTGGCGCAGCATCTGGGCGAGAGCCGGGTGCGCGCCGTGGCGATGGACGGCACGGACGGCCTCGTCCGGGGCACGCAGGTGGTGGACACCGGACAGCCGATCGCGGTGCCGGTGGGGCCGGAGGTCCTGGGTCGGCTGATCAACGTGATCGGGGAACCGATCGACGCCCTGGGGCCTATTCATACCAAACTGAAGTATCCGATCCACCGGCCCGCGCCGCCCCACCAGGACCTGAGCACGCAGACGGAGATGTTCGAGACAGGCATCAAGGTGGTCGACCTGGTCCAGCCGTTCTCGCGGGGCGGGAAGATCGGGCTGTTCGGCGGGGCGGGGGTGGGCAAGACGGTGCTGATCACGGAGCTGATCCACAACATCGCCAAGGAGCACGGCGGGTACTGCGTGTTCACGGGGGTGGGGGAGCGGACGCGGGAGGGGAACGACCTCTGGCTGGAGATGAAGGAGTCGGGGGTTCTGGAGCGGACCGCGCTGGTGTTCGGGCAGATGAACGAGCCACCGGGGGCGCGGGCGCGGGTGGGGTTGACGGGGTTGACGATGGCGGAGTACTTCCGGGACGAGGAGGGGAAGGACGTCCTCCTGTTCATCGACAACATCTTCCGGTTCACGCAGGCGGGGTCGGAGGTGTCGGCGCTGCTGGGCCGCATGCCCTCCGCCGTGGGCTACCAGCCGACGCTCTCGACGGACATGGGGGCCCTGCAGGAGCGGATCACCTCCACGAAGAAGGGATCGGTCACGTCCATGCAGGCGATCTACGTGCCCGCCGACGACTACACGGACCCGGCCCCGGTGGCCACCTTCGCCCACCTGGACGCCGTGACCTACCTGGACCGGGCGCTGTTCGAGCAGGCGATCTTCCCGGCGATCAACCCCCTGGAGTCCACCTCGCGCATCCTGGACCCGCTGGTGCTGGGGGAGGAACACTACCAGGTGGCCCGGCGCGTGCAGCAGATCCTCCAGCGCTACAAGGACCTGCGGGACATCATCGCCATTCTGGGGATCGACGAACTGTCGGACGATGACAAGCTGACGGTGGCCCGGGCGCGCAAGATCCAGATGTTCCTGACGCAACCGATGTTCGTGGCCGAGGTGTTCACGAGCCTGCCGGGCAAGTATGTGCGGGTCTCGGACACGGTCAAGGGGTTCAAGGGGTTGGTGGAAGGGGAGTACGACGACCTTCCGGAGGGGGCGTTCTACATGGTGGGGACGATTGAAGAGGCCGTGCAGAAGGCGAAGGAGATGGCATAGCCGTGGCGACGTTCAACCTGGAGATCGTGACGCCGCAGCGGCTGTTCTACCGGGGCCAGGTGGAGAGCCTGCGCGCCCCCGGCGTGATGGGCAGCTTTGGCGTGCTGGCGCGGCACATCCCGTTTATGACGGCGCTGACGGCCGGCGAGATCATCATTCGGGGGCCTGAAGGGGTCCGCTATGTGGCGATCAGCGGGGGGTTCCTGGAGGTCCTCAAGACCGGGGTGACGGTGCTCGCGGAGACCGCAGAGTTTGCCGAGGAGATCGACCGGACGCGGGCCGAGCGGGCGCAGGACCGGGCCAAAGAGCGGCTCCGGCAGCGCCACTCGGAGATCGACCGGACGCGGGCGGAGGCGGCGCTGGCGCGGGCTGTCGTCCGGCTGCGGGTGACGCAGAGGATGTAGGCGCGCCGCTGGAGAGAAGATCGAAAAGGCTGACCGGAACGTGGCGGTCAGCCTTTTCTTTTTGCTTGACCGGCATGAGGGGGAGGGGTATTTTATGAATGGAGAAGGTTTTCGCTGAAGGATGATCTTTCATCGCAGGAGATGGAGCTATGGAGACCAAGACGCTCTTGACGGCCGACGACTTGCTTCGCACGGAGCACCCCGGTCCGTGCGAGCTGGCGAAAGGAGAGCTGATCCGTATGGCGCCGACAGGATACGGGCACGGCAGGCTGACGGTGCGCATCGCTGTCCTGCTGGAACAGTTCGTCCGTCCGAGGGACCTGGGGGAAGTCCTGGGCGCCGAGACCGGCTTCATCGTCTTCCGTGATCCGGACACGGTGCGAGCGCCGGATGTCATGTTTGTCTCTAAGGAACGGCTCTCCGGGGAGATCGACCCGGACCATTTTCTCCCGTTCGCGCCCGATCTGGCCGTGGAGGTGGTATCTCCGAGCAACCTCTGGAGCGAGATCGAGGAGAAGGTTGAGGAGTATCTGGAGGCTGGCGTACGGATGATCTGGATCGTGAACCCCAGGACGCGGTCGATCACGGTCTACCGATCCCGGTCGCAGGTCCAGATCCTGGGGTCGGAGGATACGCTGGCCGGGGAGGATGTATTGCCCGGGTTTAACGCCTCTGTGGCGGAGATATTTGCGTAATATGACACGATCTCTGGCCGTCGTCGTCATGAGCGGGGGGATGGACAGTTGCGTGGCCGCGGCCGTGGCGGCGCAGGCGCACGACCTGGCGCTCCTGCACGTCCACTACGGGCAGCGGACGGAGGGACGGGAACTCCGGGCGTTCGAGGAGATCGCGGGCCACTATGGGGTGAGCCGGCGGCTGGTGGTGGAGGACCGATCTCTGGCCGTGATCGGGGGGTCGAGCCTGACGGACGCGACGATGCCGGTGCCGGAGGCAGAGGCGGAACGGCGGGAGGTCCCGACGACCTATGTGCCGTTCCGCAATGCGCACCTGCTGTGCATCGGCGTGTCCTGGGCGGAGGTGATCGGGGCGAGAAAGGTCTACATCGGCGCGGAAGCGGAGTCGGGATACCCGGATTGCAGCGCGGGGTTCATCGAGGCGTTCAACCGGGCCGTGGAAAAAGGGACGAGGCCGGGTTCAGGGATCGAGGTGACCGCGCCCCTGGCCGCGATGACGAAGGCGAAAATCGTGCGGCTGGGCGTGGAGCTGGGCGCCCCCCTGCACCTCACCTGGTCGTGCTACCGGAACGAGGACCTGGCGTGCGGCCGGTGTGACAGTTGCCTGCTCAGATTGCGGGGGTTCAGAATGGCTGGCATAAAGGACCCGATTTCATATGCAGAGTCAGATTGATCACAGAGCCATCGTCCTCCTGAGTGGGGGGATGGACTCCTCCACCTGCCTCTGGTGGGTGAAGGCCCAGGGATGCCCGGAGGTCCACACCGTGGGCATCGACTACGGGCAGCGCCACCGGGTGGAGCTGGAGTTCAGCGCCCGGCTGTCGGCGCGGGCCGGGGCCGCATCCCACAAGGTCCTCCGGCTGGACCTGACGCAGTTCGGCGGGAACCCGCTGACGGACGCGGGCGTGGCCGTGCCGAAGGCGTCGGAGGCGCAGCAGGTCCGGACGGTGGTGCCCTACCGGAACATGCTGTTCATCACGCTGGCCGCGGCGCACGCGGAGACGGTGGGGGGCGCGGGGCTCTACATCGCGGCGGTGAAGGACGATGACCGGTCCTACCGGGACTGTCGGAGGGCGTTCTACGACAGCCTGGAACAGGCGCTGTCCCTGGGCGGGATGTACGACCGGGAGGTGCGCATCCACTCCCCTTTCACGGCGATGTGGAAGACGGAGGTCGTCCGGATCGGCCTGGAGCTGGGCGTGCCCTATGAGATAACGCACACCTGCTACGAGGGCCGGCGGCCCGCCTGCGGGGTGTGCGACGCCTGTGTCGAGCGGATCGGGGCGTTCCGGGCGAACGGGGTGAGAGATCCGATTGCATATGAGATAGGAGTGGATTGGAAGCAGTCCTGAAGAGAAGGCGAGGCGGCCATGTCAGCACAGGATGAACTGGCAAAAAAGCTCGATGCGTTCGATCCCAACCTCTTCCCCGCCGAGGCGCGCGAAACCCTTTCGCAGATGCTGAGGGAGGATGTCCGGGCGCGGGTCCGGGCCGTGAACCGGCGCGACGCGGAGGCCTGGGCGCGGGTGAAATCCAGGGCCGACTGGGAATCGCTCTGCGGCCCGCGCATCGAGGCCCTGCGCCGGTCGCTGGGCATCTTTCCGCCCGCGCCGGAGCGGGTGAACGCGCAGATGACAGGGGCGGTCGAAGGGGACGGGTTCCGCATCGAGAACGTGGTGTATGAGAGCCGGGAAGGGGTCTTCGTCACGGCGAATCTCTACCTGCAATCTCCATCCCGTGACCGGATGCCCGCGATCCTGATCGTCCACAGCCACCACAACCCGAAGACGCAGGATGAGCTGCAGGACATGGGGATGCTCTGGGCGCGGCAGGGCTGCGCGGTGCTGGTGATGGACCAGTTCGGCCACGGGGAGCGGCGAGGGCACGCGCCGGGTCCGAGACAGGACTACCGCTTTCGCTATGTCACGGGCGTCCAGTTGCACGTGATCGGCGACAGCCTGATGGGGTGGATGGCGTGGGACGTGTTGCGCGGGGTGGACCTGCTGCTCGGCCGGGAGGGGGTGGATCGGGAGAGGGTGGTCCTGATGGGGGCGGTGGCAGGGGGAGGCGACCCGGCGGCGGTGACGGCGGCGCTGGACCCCCGCATCGCGTGCGCCGTTCCGTTCAACTTCGGGGGACCGCAGCCGGAGACGGTCTATCCGCTGCCCGACGACGCGGAGGAGACGTTCAACTATATGGGAGGGGGGAGCTGGGAGTCCACGCGCAACCTGCGCCTGAGCGGGCGCGACGGGTTCCTGCCCTGGGCCATCGTGGCCTCGATCGCGCCGCGCGGTCTGATCTACGCGCACGAGTTCAACTGGGACCGGAGGCGCGACCCGGTCTGGAGGCGACTTCAGAAGGTCTTCGGGTTTTATGAGGCCGCCGACCGTCTCGCTTTCACCCACGGCGCGGGCCTGCTGTCCGGGCGTCCCCCCGAGGCGACGCACTGCAACAACATCGGCGAAGTACACCGGAAGATGATCCACCCGGCGCTGAAACGCTGGCTGGATATCGACATCCCGGAACAGGAGGACCAGCAGCGCCGACCGGCGGAGGAACTCGCGTCGATGACGCCCGAATGGAGGGAGAAACACAGGCCCCGTCCGCTGCACGAGCTGTTCGGGGAGATCGGCGTCTCCCGTGCGGCGGCGGCGCGTGCAGCGCTCGCAGACCTTGCGACGGACGCCCGGAGGGCCTGGTTGCGCCGGGCGTGGGGGGCGCTGCTCGGGGAGGTCGAGCCCCAGAAAGATCCCACCCCAAAGCCATATGGGACCCAGCACGCTGGCGAGGTCCGTATCGAACGCATCGCGCTGGAGGTGGAACCGAACATCGTCGTTCCGGTGTTGCTCATGCTGCCAGGGGATACGACGTCTCCCGTCGTCGTGGCGCTGTCGCAGGACGGCAAGGGCCGGTTTCTGAGCGAGCGTTCAGGACCGATCGCGGAACTGCTGGCGAGCGGCGTGGCCGTCTGTCTGCCCGACGTGCGCGGCACGGGCGAGACGCGCCCGGATTCTCCGCGCGGGCGTCAGAGCGAGGCCACCTCCATTTCATCGACGGAGTTGATGCTGGGGCAGACGCTGCTCGGCTCGCGCCTGCGGGACCTGCGGTCCGTGCTGCGCTACCTCCGGACGCGCCGGGACGTGGGGACGCGGGTCGCGCTGTGGGGGGACTCGTTCGCGCCGACGAATCCTCCAGGGTTTGCGGACCCGCTGATGGACGGCGATGAACAACCGGACCCGTCCGAGCCGCTCGGCGGGCTGCTCGCGCTGTTCGGCGCGCTGTATGAGGAGGCGGTCTGCGCCGTGGTCGCGCGCGGGACGCTGGCGGGGTATCAGGCCCTGCTGGGCGACCGGTTCTGCTACGTCCCTCACGACGCCGTGGTCCCCGGTGCGCTGACCGCGGGCGATCTGTGC
Source organism: Candidatus Latescibacterota bacterium (assembly GCA_009694805.1). Lineage (GTDB taxonomy): Bacteria > Latescibacterota > UBA2968 > SICM01 > SICM01 > SICM01. The sequence goes on along the minus strand of SICM01000037.1, from coordinate 2,278 downwards.
GACGTGGCCGCGGCCCTCGCGCCGCGCCCGCTGCGGCTGGAGGGGTTGGTGGACGGGCGTAACTGTCCTGTGCCGGAGCGGGAGATTCAACGGTTTTTCGAGCCAGCGCGACAGGCCTACCGCGCGGCGGCAGAAAGGTTGTCTCTTGCCTCCACGGCGTCGGAGGGCATCGCCGGGTGGCTGATCCAGGCGTTGAGGGACAGGTAGGGCTCTATGGAGATGCACGACCGCCGAGCGCCGCTGGGGAGGAAAACGGGGTTTGTCAACACCTATACGCCCGGCCTGTTGTTTCCCGTCGCACGCAGGCCCAAACGTGACGAGATCCATATCTCCGAGGTGTTGCCGTTTCGGGGGTGCGATATCTGGAACGCCTACGAGCTGTCGTGGCTCAACCCCGGCGGTAAGCCAGAGATCGCCCTCGCGGAATTCCGGGTCTCCTGCGCCTCAGAGCACATCGTTGAATCCAAGTCTTTCAAGCTTTATTTGAATTCCTTCTGTCAGAGCAAATTCGCGGGCGGGAAGGAGGTCGAGGCGACGCTGGCGAAGGACCTGGCCAATGCTACAGGGTCTGCGGTCGATGTCTCATTGACATTTCCGGAGCAGTTCTCGCGCCAGGGAGGGTCAGAGTTCAGGGGGTTCTGTCTGGATGGTCTGGATGTCAGAACAGGACAGTATGCCGTGCAGCCGGACTTCCTGATCACAGAGGAGGAGGTCGTCGAGGAGCGGCTCTATTCAAACCTGCTGAAGTCCAACTGCCCTGAGACGGGTCAGCCGGACTGGGGGAGCGTCTGGTTCCACTATGTCGGCCGGCGCATCGACCGCGAGGGACTGTTGAAGTATATCATCTCCTTCCGCGAACACGGGGAGTTCCACGAGCACTGTGTCGAGCGGATGTTCGTGGATGTTTTGCGGCGTTGCCAGCCGGAGAAGCTGACGGTGTACGCACGCTACACGCGGCGCGGAGGGCTGGACATCAACCCGTTCCGGTCGAACTGGGAGGATGCGCCGGGGAATGTGCGGCTGGCCAGGCAGTAAGAAAAAGGAGGGACCATGAAAACCGATCATCTGAAGCTGGACAGGATCAAGAAGGAGATCGTGCTCGCGCCTCCGGAGGCCCTGGCGAAGGGGCTGAAGACGGACCGGAAGGTGATGTGGCGCGGCGCGCCCGCGGTCCGTGTGGAACCGGGGAAGGGGGAGCTGGTCATCCGCCCGGCGCGGGGGGACCTGCGGCCGTTCGACCAGTTCGCCGTGCCGGTCCACGCCGGGGAGGGCACGCGGGGAAGCATCGGGATGGAGGTGCGGCTCTCCTCTCACACCGAGGGGATCCAGCACCCGGATCGGTTCTTCATCAACTGCCGGACGCGGATCGACTGGACAGGCTGGCGGAATGTGGAGTTCCCCTACGAGAATTTCCTGATCTACGGCATCCCGGAGGGGTGGAGTCCGGTACAGGAAGTGGTCGTGAGCATCCGGGCGGACCAGCCGGTCCACGTGGGCGGGCTGCTCCTCCAGCACCGGACGCGGGTCACGGGGCCGAGGATGACGGACGAGGGGCTGTTCGAGGAGCTGGACCTGTCCTGTCCGGGGATGGAGGGGGTGGCGCGGGCCGTGAAGCGGGGGGACCTGAAGGGGGCGAAGCGGGCGTTGCTGGACCACCTGCGGTCCCGGACGCGGCCCCGGCACATCTACGGGAAGCGGGCGGAGGTCGGCAGGGACGATTCGACAGCGGCGGCGGACCGGGTCTGTGGCCATCACATCAACGGGCAACAGCTCGGCAAAGAGATCGACTGGCGGGCCAACCCCATCGGCTACCTGGAGTGGATGCACGCCTTCAACCGGCACTCCTTCATGGGGTCCGTGGTGACGGCCTACAAGGTGACGAAGGACGAGAAGTACGCGAAAAAACTGGACTACCTGATGTCCACCTGGATGGCCACGAACCCTGCGCCGGTGGACAACAACGGGGGCGGGGACCCGGCGTGGGAGACGCTGTCCACGGCGTGCCGGATCTACATGGTCTGGATGGAGATGTTCTTCACGCTCCTGAACGCCCCGGGGTTCCGGGACGAGACGCGGATCGCGATGCTCAAGTCGTTCTGGGACCACGCGGAGCATCTGATGGACTTCCACGGGGGCCTATGACGGAGTAACTGACTAATTCCATTTTCAAGTATTAGGGTGAATCGTGTAGTTCCAGTCCTCGCGAAACAGATGAGGCTTCAGTTTGATCCGGGCCATTTGCTCATCGGTCACGAAGACACCGGCAGGATACCGACCG
>SICM01000287.1 GCA_009694805.1 Candidatus Latescibacterota bacterium | reverse complement strand
GGTCGGTATCCTGCCGGTGTCTTCGTGACCGATGAGCAAATGGCCCGGATCAAACTGAAGCCTCATCTGTTTCGCGAGGACTGGAACTACACGATTCACCCTAATACTTGAAAATGGAATTAGTCAGTTACTCCGTCATAGGCCCTAAGATCAAGTTCGTTTTCTTGGGCGCGGCCCATCCCCACACGCGGGGACACATGCGGACGCTGGAACTGATGGACGAGGTGGCGTCGGTCGTCGTGTGGGATGAGAGCCAGGAGGCCCTGGAGAAGCTGCGGGAAGAGCGGGGCGCCAAGATCGAACACATCACCACGAACCTGGACGAGGCCCTCGGTCACAAGGACGCCGCGTTCGCGCTCGTGGCCCTGCGGAACGACCGGACGCCGGACGCCATCATCCGGGCGGCGAACGCCGGCAAGCACATCATGACCGAGAAACCCGTCGGCGTGAACACGGCGGAGGTGGTCCGCGCCCTCGACGCCGTGGCCAGGGCCGGCGTCACCCTGAGCGTCTGCTACCAGAACCGCTACAACCCGGCCTCCCGGGACATCAAACGGCTCGTTCAGGAAGGCGCCGTGGGCCGCGTGATGGCGGCGGAGCTGCGCCTGATCACCTCGCAGGTGAAGCACCGCGACCCGACCCACTGGCTGTTCAACAAAAAACTCGCCGGCGGAGGCATGCTCTCCTGGCTCGGCTGCCACTACCTGGACCTGATCTGCTACATGCTGGACGACGAGATCACCGCCGTGTCCGCCATGGCCGGCACGCTCAGCGGCGAGGCCATCGACGTGGAGGACGTGGCCTGTCTCTCCGTGCGATTCGGCAGGGGCGCGCTCGGCACCCTCCAGTGCGGCTACATGCTTCCGGTCAGCCGGAGCGGCTACACCGGCGCGACCTACGACAGCTTCGTCGGCATCCGGGGGACTCTGGGCCGGATCGGGTGGCACCCGTTCGAGCGGGAGGCCACGGGGCTCCACATCGAGAGCGTGGCCCCGGGGTGGGAATCCGCGCCCGGCCGGGTGATCCAGTACGACTTCGCGAAGTCCGACGCCTACGGCGGGGCCTTCGGGCTGGAGTTCGTGCGGGACTTCGTGAAGGCCGCGCAGACGGGCGGAACGCCCCCCACCACCGCACAGGACGCCCTGCGGGTGATCAAGGTGATCGACGCGGCCTACGAGTCGAGCCGCACGGGCCGGCAGGTGGAGATCGTGTAGCGCGGGGATTCATCCCCGCGCAATGGGAGCGGGTGTGGGGAATATCTTTCTGTAGCGCGGGGATTCATCCCCGCGCCAAAGGACACGACGTTTATGAACGCTGCTTTGATCCGTCGCATCGTCATTCCCGCCCAGCCGAACATCCTGATCGACCGCACGTCCTTCGAGGAGATCGAGCGCCGGTTCCGGGAGGGCGACGCGGAGATCACTCAGAAAGTCCAGGCGACCCTGAACGCCGCGGACCGCTACGTCTCGAAGGGCGAGGGCTGGGCCTTCGATCTGATCTCGACCATCGAGCCGCGCGGCCTGTACACCTGCGCCTGCCCCATCCATCCGTTTCAGGTCCGCTACTACAGCTATTTCCGCTGGTCCATCGACGACCCCTGGCGTCTCCATTGCCCCCTCTGCGAGCAGGAGGGCCGGAAATATCCCTTCTATCCGAACCCCCGCTATCCCGACGACGGCGACGGCTGCCGGCCTTCGGACGAAGTCTGGGGTGAAGACCACACCCCCGGCTGGAGCAAGGCCCACCGGGGCATCCCCTGGGACCGGTGGGACGGGGAGGCGCACGGCTACATGGAGCCCACGGATGCCTTCTACTTCACCGGCCTCTGCGTCTCCAACATCTTCACGGCCCTCTGCTACGACGTGATCCCGAAGCTCGGGGCCGCCTACCACTACGCCGTGCGGCTGGAGGCGGACGCCGTCGGGAAGGCCGGTGCCTACGCCCGCCAGGCCAAACGTCTGCTGGTCACCCTCTCCCGCGCGTTCCTGGGGGATGCCTACCTGAGCGCCATTCTGGACGTATCCCAGGAGGCGCTGCGGGACCGCCTCACGGAATTCTACGGGACGCGGCGCATCGGGCGCTACCCCGGCTACCGTCTCGTCACCATCGACGATTGCATCGAGGACGGTGCGGGCCGGCCCCTGAGCACGTCGCGCTACCGCGCCCCGGCCAGCCGTTTCCCCGGCGCCTGGAACGCCAAGGCCTCCTGCGCCGAGGGACTGCTGTCCGCCTGCTGCCTGGCCGCGGAGACCTTCACCGAGGCCGAGATCGAAGCGGGCCTTCGGGACATCGCCGAGCGTATCGTCACCTCTTCCGACGGCGACGAAGAGCGGCTGAGGCGGCGCAACCGGGACCTGCGCCTCAAGCGCGGGATCGTGGAACACACCCTGCACCCCTACCACCTCGTCACCGGCGCGGACAATCTCTCCTCCTCCACGCAGCACCCCCGCCTGGACCTGGCCCTGATGCTGGGCAACGACGAACTGGTCGAGACCGTGGCACGGGACATCCTCTGCTTCTTCCGGAACTTCTTCACCGGAGACGGCATGGGGCGGGAGGGCGCACCCTCCTACACCGCATCGTCCTTCGACATCCTGGACGTGGCCGCCCGCCTGCAAGGTCTGGCCGGTGCATTCAACCGGAAGGCCCCCTACGTCGATCCCGCGACCGGGACCCTCGACCTCCTGGGCACACCCCTCATCCGGGAGACCCTGGCAAAATTCGTCCGATGCGCCTTCCCGGATGGACGCCTGATCCCCTGGGAAGACTCCCTGGTCTACGCCGATCTGCCGGTCGATCTCTTCGACCTGATCGACCGACTCGCCCCCGGCCTCCCGGCGTCCTGCGCCGAACACTTCCGCAGAAATGGAGACGGGAAGCTGGAGCTTGTCCGTCCGCTGGCCCTGAAATCTTCCCTCCTGCACGAGAATCGGAAGGGCCTCCTGCGCAGCGGCGCGGGCGGGGACCACCGGATCGTCTCCCTCGACTACACCGAGCGGGTGAGCCACTATCATCTGGCCCCCCTCAACCTTCTCCTCTACGCCAAGGGGCACGAGCTGGCCCCGGACCTCGGTTACATGGGGTCTCTCCACTACCTGACCACCCAGTGGATCAGGACCTTTCCGGCGCACAACACCCTGGTCCTGCGCGATGCAAAAGGGGACCCGGCGGTCACTGGGAGGCTGCGGGGGGACCTGCGCCGCTTCTTCAAGGCCCTGCCTGCGATACAGGCGATGGACGCAGCGGAACTCGACCCCGCCGAGCTGGCGCACGTGCCCGGCGAGCGCCCCGTCTACGGCCGTACCGTGGCCCTGATCGACGTGGACGAGAAGGACAGCTACGTCCTGGACGTCTTCCGGGCGCGGGGCGGCGCCAGCCAGGACCTCTTCTTCCACGCGGCCGGACGAAAGTTTGAGGTCCGGGGCATCGACCTGCTCCCGCACGCGGACCCGGATGCGGACCTCTACGCCTACAGCGGGTTCGCGTTCGAGTGCGGGGACGGCTACGGTGAGAAGAACGTCAACGCCCTCCAGGTCGGGGCCTCGTCCGGACCCTGGACAGCCACCTGGGGGGAAATGGCGGAGTGGCCGTCGAAGGAGGGGGGGCCGGAGATCGACCCCCACGTCTTCCTGCGGTGGCACGTGCTGGATGCCCCCGGCTCGGAGGTGATCGCCGGGTCCGCCCCGGCCCAGCGCTGGCTGGACAACCGGGACCTCGGCGAACGGATGACCCTCGTCTGCGTCCGGCGGCGGAAGACCGACCTGCTTCAGAACTACGTCTCCGTCCTGGAGCCTTACCGGGGCCGGCCCTTCATCCGGCGCGTGGAACGGCTGCGCGTCACGCCGGAGCAGGAGTCCGCCGTGGCCCTCAAGGTGGTCCTCCCGGACCGGACCGACTACCTCCTGAGCGCCTGCCAGGGCGATCCCCCCGTCGAGGTCCGCGTCGAGGACGAGGGGCACGTCATCACCACGGACGGGGAACTGGCCCTGGCCTCGTTCGGGCCGCAGGGCCTCCGCTCCCTCACCGTGATCGCCGGGACCCACCTCACCGCGGATGGGGAATCGGTCCTGGCCCCGCCATCCCGCACAGGGCGGCTGCTCGACTTCGACGACATCGAGAAGACCCTCGTGATCGAATCTGAGGACCCGATCCCCATCGGCGACCGGCTGCGTGGGGAGGTGATCCAGATCCTCCACCGGGAGGAGCGGTCGAGCTTCACCATAGAGACCGTTCGGGACGCCGGAGAGAAACGCTTCGAGGTCGCGCTGTCGGAGTCCCCGCATCTCGTCATGAACGTCCTCAGGGTGGTGGGCGTGGAGGAGGACGGCGTCTGGGTGGAGCCGCCCCCTGTCCTGCCCCCGAAACCGAACGACCTGGTCATCTACAAAGTCCTGCGGGACGGGTCCCTGAGCTACCTGGCCCACTGGCGGGGCGCGTCGTCCGAGGACGTGAACGACGAGTGGGGCTGCCGCATCCGCATCCGCCACCGGATCGTCCTGAAGGGTGTGGAGCCCTTGGCCGGGGGCGAAGAGATCGCGCTGTCGTTTCTCGACGCGGGAAGAGACCGTTTTCTTTTGACTGGATCAGGGTATAAGATGTTCTGATCGATACGTTGTCCCCCTTCCATTTCTCTACCCCATTTCGCATTCCCGCTTTTCTTGCTCGCCCAAGAAAAGCGGGAGAAAAGAAGGGCGCTCCTCAAGCGCCGGAGAGGCTTTGGCGCGGCGCAACCTCAACGTCCTGCGGTCTATCGGGATTTGTGCCCCCGGCAGGTCCATGAGCTCCATCGGGCTCCAGAGGTGAGGGTTTCTGGCGCCGCGCCTTCATGAGTATGGGCTTTTGCCGCGCCCTCAATCAATCATGTACAGGCCCTGAGTATGGGCTTTTGCCGCGCCGTCCCGACTTTCAAGCACAAGGCTCGTCAAGCCACGGTGGGGTACGAGCGACGCGAAGCGGCGCGGGTGGGTGGCGGAAGGGGCTCGTCCTTCCACGGGACCAGGATTACACCACTGGACGAAGTACGGCGCGGCCAGCCCGCGCGGCGCATGAGCGCGATTCTTTGCGCCACTTTCTTCTAAAGAAAGTGGCAAAAGGGACGCTGAGACAGATGCCATCCGGTCACTCAACCTCGCCCTACATCCAAACAGGAGATCACCATCCTCGTAAAGTTAAGCGTAATTCGCTGTAGCAGAATACGTTAAATTAGGGTCAAAAAGAGGTGACTGCTCGATTTTTCAGCAATTAGGGGCGCAGAGGCCACTTTAGGCGGGCCAATGGGTGAGTTCTCCTAAGAAATG
>SICM01000286.1 GCA_009694805.1 Candidatus Latescibacterota bacterium | reverse complement strand
GGGACATTCGAAAAGAGCGGGCGTTGGACTCCACTATGATGGGCCTGCTGGGGGGGCGGACCGTCACACTCTTCTTAGCCGTGAAACGATGGGGACCTTGGCAAAGACAAATCCTCATCACAGCAATTTTCTAACCGGACAATACTGGCGCTAGGTATAAAAAGGATGGTGCATTCGTGATCGGATACGAAGCTCAAATGGCCTGAATACGCTTCAAAAGATTTGTCTTACGTTTGTCTCAGTCCTCGCCTGGCTGTTTCGTGGCCACTGCCACGGTGTAGCGGGGGCCTTGCTTGAGTTTTTCATATGTCCCGAAAATATCCCGAAATGTCCGCTTGATGTATTCTCGTAAGCCGTTGATGGTGACCACATACAACTGTCCCTGGGGGCGCAGGCAGTTTTTGATGTCGTGGAACAGAATATAGAACAGTTCACTGCTCGCCTTCGCGGGCAAGTTGGAGACTACTACATCAAATTGGATGGAGGGAACATGACTGAGACCATTGCTGAGGTAGGCCACAGCGTTATGAATCCCGTTCTCGACCGCATTGCGTCTGGCATACTCAACCGCCACAAAGTCCTTGTCCACCAAATGCACGATACCGTGTGCAGATTGCCTGGCAAGAGGCAGCCCGATAGCCCCGTAGCCACAACCCACATCCAGCACCGTATCGTGCGGGCTGACGTTCACGTACTCCAGCAGGAGACGTGAACCTTCATCCACGTGTTCGGGACTGAACAGACCCCAGGTTGTACGAAACGTGAAGTTATACCCTTTGAGATCGACCGGGAACTGACGGTCTTGTTTGCAGGCGTCATACTTGTTCATCATTTAATGGGCTTGTCCATACAGGCTTTAAAAGCGGCGATAGACAGCTGCCGCTACAGGTCCCCAGTCGGATGCATCAGACGCTTAACCGTGGGGCAATATACGGAGGGGGAATCCGGACGTCAAGGCCAAAGCGCCAGGACAGGGTCTCAAAAGGGTCTGGCTGCCCGGTCCCGAAGCAGCTATAAAAGGGCATTTGTCTATGCTGATTTTATAATGCAACAGTGCCGCATATATAAACAAGTTCTGTTTGAATCTCTAGAGACACTATTGTTATAAATAAATATATATAAAATGAAACAGATGAGGGAAAGACATCCAGATTCTTCAGGACGATCCAGAGGAAGCCGCCCCTGATCTCAGGAAAACCTCCCCGCCAGCGGGGAGGTTTTCCTTTGGGTTTATGAGGAGAGCCTGAGGATAGAGACCTTATTTTTCTGCACTGTAAACGAAGGCGGGGGGAATGTTCGTCCAGATTGTGCCCGTGATCGTCACCTTTCGGAACCTGGAGAAGAGCTTTCTCCTGAACTGTATGCCGGCGGGGAGAAACAGGCCATGGAGATAGGCAAACGTCAGCAACCTGCCTCCTGGCTTCAGCACGTCCAGGATGGTATCGAGCAGTTCGTCTTGCAGTTTCTCCTCAAACGAGGCCCAGGGGATCCCGCATATGACGCGGTCACACGCTTTCAAGCCCATCTCCTCCAGGTACTTTCTGGCATTCACCGCAGAGTCGCGATAGACGCTGACCTCCGGGTATCTGTTTCTGATCTCTTCGACAAAGTGCGGGTTGACTTCCAGGGCGAAGAACCGGGCGTCCTCAGGCATCTTTTGAAGAATCTTCTTTGTAAAGACGCCGGTGCCTGCCCCCAATTCGATGATGGTCGAGGCTTCCGATAGCTCTGCTACATCTGTAATCAGATTGGAAAGCCCTTCCGAACTTGCTGCAACGGCGCCTGTTACATGGGGGGAAAACACGAACTGTTTCAAAAATCTGAGGACGTTCAACAGGAATCCTCCTTTGGATACGGAAAAACAGGAACCCCCCTGGACGTGACCTGGATGCGGCCCGCGTGGTGGAGGTCAGGCGTACCCCCGACCCCTACCTTTTGCAGGCGAGGGTTCCCTCACGGCGCGACTGCGGCCTCCCCGAGGTGTTCTTTGATCCATCCCTTGAGGGGGACATCCGCGTCGCTCGGCGAGGTGTAGCCGAAGCCGCCCGTGCTGGCCCCCAGCAACTGCCTTCGGATGGGGTCGCATCGGTCCATGAAGTGGGCCACGGTCATGTTGTCCCTGGGGCGCAGCCACCGGTAGGAGTAGCCGTAGAACAGGGCCTTCCGGGTCACACTGGAGGTGTTGGGGCTGGGGGCGTGCCAGATGCGCCGGTCGAAGAACACGGCTGCGCCGGCAGGCACCCGGACAGGCGTGGCCTCCGCCGGGTCCGAGACGCCGTCCGCCGGAAAGGCGACCTTGTTCTGCAGGTGGCTGCCGGGGATCACGTAGAAGTTGGCCCGCCCCAGTTCCCGCGTGTCGGTCAGGAAGAAGGCCACCTTGAGGGAGATGCGGGGCCGGGGGGTGGTCTCCAGGTCCATGTTCAGGCGTCCGCTGTCCTGGTGCCACCCCAGACGCTTCCTGGCCGGCGCCTCACCGGGCGGGCCGGGCGGGGTGACGGCCATGTGGGTGTGGTAGAGCTGGATGTTCCAGCCGAGGATGCCCCAGACCTTCGGGAAGATCTTCGGCCAGTCGAGCAGTTCCAGGAAGACCTCATCCTTTCCGATGAAGTCCAGCAGGTTGACCCGGTCGTGGGGCCCCACGTTGTTCTCGGCCCGGTGTCGGGCATCGATGCGGTCCACCACGGCCTCGACGTCTTTGACCAGTTGAAGGGGCAGGACGTCTTCCACGATGAAGAATCCCTTCTGATCGAACGTGCGGCGTTCTTCCTCGGTCAGACAGTAATTCAGGCAGGTGGGGTCCATGGGGGCCTCCGAGAAGAAAGGGTGGGGGGTGTCACATCGGTTTGTACACGCGGAATAAAAGCCCGGAAGCCTCTCTTCGGAAATTCGAGATCTGAAATCCGAAATTCTGAAAAGCCGTGCGTCAGAGGTCGAATTATAGTACATTCCTGACATGGCGGTGTCAACATAAAAGTTCAAGGTTCAAAGTTAAAAGGAGGAATATATTCTCATGTCCGAGCACTGCTACTTCATCTCCGCCGGGGAACTCCGCGCCATCGTGGGGGATGACACGGATCACGGGGCGGGGCAGGACCAGCACAGCGGGATCTGGTTTCTGACCTCGGTGAAAGAGAAACACACGGCGGTGTCCCAGGGGAACGGGGTGTTGCTGTTTGGTGGGCACCGGGGGACCAAGCCCTCCATCCGGCGCGTGGATGAGGTGACCGTGGAGCTGTTCAAGGAGGCGACGGACCGGAACAACTTCGTGGAGACGCAGGGGACGTACCGGCTGGTCGCGCCCTACTACATCGACTACGAGATGACGGCCACGGCCAAGCCGGGGCACCGGGCGCAGGCGCGCACGTCGTTCAGTTGGTGCTGCTACGTCAATTCGCCGATGGACGGGGGCATCCACTTCATTGAGAAGGGGATCTGGACCTACTACTACAGCCCGGTACACGGGCAGGGGGCGATGATCTTTCCGACGGACCTGCCGTTGGAGGGGCGGGAGGCGTGGGGCCGGGAGGGGGTCACGACGCTCCTGGACGGAAAGCGCGGGTTCCACCACTCGGACTCGGGGCACACGTTCGACCATCCTTTCTACTTCGGGATGATCCGGGGGATGATGTTCCAGATCATGGCGGACGACGACCTGGGGTTCCGTTTCTTCCTGTCACCGTCGGGCGCGGGCCAGTCCGTGATTCCCGGCAAGTCCTCCCCGGCGTGGGACTTCGCGTGGGAGGTGGACGCGCTCAAGATGGATGAACCGAGGACGCTGCGCGTGCGGGTGGCCTACATGCGGCCGGAGGCCACGGAGGCGGTCCCGAACGGATACGCCGCGGACCACGCGTGGATCGAATACCAGAAGTTCAGGGAAGCTTTCAAGGGCCAAAGTTCAAAACCTTGAACCTGTCGACAAGGAGGGATCTTATGCCCGAACCCCTTCGCATCCTGTCCATCGGCGCGCACCCCGCGGACATCTTCGACCAGTCCGGGGGGACCATGGCACATCACGCGGCGCGCGGGGACCGGGTGAGCTGCGTGGTGCTGACGCACGGGGCGCGCGTACACGATGCGGTGATCAGCGAGCGGATGTTCCATCTGGACCGGGTCCCGGAGGCGGAGGCGTTGAAGGAGATGATGCGCGAGCGGTCGGACGTGAAGGCGGAGGAGGCCCGGGTGGCCTGCCGCATCCTGGGGGTGGAAGAGGTCTATTTCTTCGGCGCGGACGACGGGGTGTTGCTCCCGGACGAGGCGACGGTGCGTCGGCTGGCCGTGCTGCTGCGGGAGTTGAGGCCGGAGGTCATCCTGACGCACTTCCCGACGGAGGGCGGGGGGATCTGGAACCCCCACGCCGCGACGGGGCAGATCGTGATGCTGGCCGCGGGGCTGGCCGGCTCGGTAGACCCAGGGGATCGCAACCCGCCGCACCGGGTGGCGCAGGTGTTCTACTGGGGCTGCGGGGCGGCGACGGTTCCGAACACGGTCTGGGAGGCGCGGGGGGGATACTACAACGATGTGTTCATCGACATCACGGACGTGGTCGAGAAGAAGCTGGCCGCCCTGGACGCCCTCGTCAGCCAGGGTTACGGGGGGGCTTACGCCCGCAAGCGGATTGAGACCTCGGACGGGGCGTTCGGGTCCGCCTGCCGCACGGCCTATGCGGAGGGGTTCATCACCTACAAGGCGGAGCGGCACTACTACCTTCCGCTGTCCGACTTCGACCGCCAGCTCGCCCGCGAGTCAGACCACGAGATGATGGCGCGGTACAGTTATAAGATGAAGACGTGAGACCTCACCCTCCCAACCCTTCCCCGAATGGGAGAGTGGGGGAAAGGGAGAAAAACCCATCTCCCACTCTCCGTTTCCGGGGTCTATGGGGTGGGTGAGGTCTCTACCTCTCCTGCCGATCCTTATATCTCTTGCGGCGGCGGATGAAGATGAGGACCAGGCCGGCCAGGGCAGCGTACTTCATGAGATCGTAGACGATGTGATCCCATCCGAGGATCGCGGGCCAGAGGGCCAGGATGGAGAGGATGATGAAGGCATCTTCTATGAGGATATGGCGTCTGCGGGTGGGGTTGTCCAAGGGAACCCTCCAAGGCAATAAGGCAGAGGCAGAGGCAGAAGGCAGAAGGCAAAGGATGGGTTTGCTGCTTTCTGCTTACTGCTTATTTTGTAACCGTACAGTTGGGTTGAGTAGGATTTTTGCTGTTTGACTGCATTTGTGGATGACTTGGGCCGATTATTGAAAAAGAGGATCAAGCAGTCAACATCTGCGATTTGTTTGAAACAGGAGTTTGAGATGTCTCCCGGCCTTCCC
>SICM01000285.1 GCA_009694805.1 Candidatus Latescibacterota bacterium | reverse complement strand
TGCTCGATTTTTCAGCAATTAGGGGCGCAGAGGCCACTTTAGGCGGGCCAATGGGTGAGTTCTCCTAAGAAATGCTCGCAGAATCCCCCATATAATTTTTTGTATCTTATTTTTATTCAATATGTTAAGCTTAACTTTACGGAAATGCCTCCATCCCCATCCATTCCGAAAAAATTCATCAGGGTCGGCTCGCAGGCACCCGCTGGGACCCGAACCTCTACCTCAAGTTCTCGGACCACCGGCTGCGGCCTGCGCTCGAACTCCTTGACCGGATCCGTCTCGCCTCTCCTGAGGTGATCTACGACCTGGGGTGCGGCTCGGGGGAGGTGACGCGCCTCCTCTCGGAGCGGTGGCCTTCAGCGAGGGTCTGGGGGCTCGACAACTCGAAGGAGATGCTGGAAAAAGCGGCTTCGGAACCCGGCAGGGTCCGGTGGATCGAGTCGGACATCCGCTCCTGGAGGCCCGACCAGCCGCCCGATCTGATCTACTCGAATGCGACGCTGCAATGGCTGGAGGGGCATCAGGAACTCTTCCCGCGACTGGTCGGATTTTTGAAAGCCGGGGGGTGTCTGGCGGCGCAGATGCCCCTGAGCTGGGGGGCGCCATCGCACCGCCTGATGCGGGAGACGCTGGCGAACGGAGGTCTGGGCGGGAGCGCGCTGGGGACCGAAACCCTCAGGCAGGGGGTGGCCCGCAACTGGGTGGAGGACGTGGGGGTGTATTATGACCTTCTGGCAGGGTGTACGGGAAGTCTCGACATCTGGGAGACCGAATATCTTCAGGTGCTGGAGGGAGACGACCCGGTGCTCGAATGGGTGAAGGGGACCGGGCTCCGGCCGATCCTGAACAGCCTCGACGACCGCGAGCGCGAGGTCTTCCTGGCGGAATATGGGCGTCGCCTGCGCGCCGCGTACCCTCTCAGGGGTGACGGCCGTACGCTCTACCCCTTTCGCCGCCTGTTCATCGTCGCTACAGTATAGAAAAAGAGAGAGGCCGACCGGGGAGGTCGGCTCTTTATCTTCCAGGGGGGCGCTGTCAGGCCTTCCCTGAAGGCGTGCCGAGGGCGCGCACCACCTCTTCCGTCGAGGCGAGCCTGGCCCACATGTGGCCGACCAGCGTCAGGAACAGCGGTTTGAGGGCCTCCGAGCCGTAGAGGATGGCGTCCTCCAGCCAGACGTTTTTGAACCCGAACTCCCGGCTCTGGATCAGCGAATAGAACACGCACGCGCTCCCGAACTGTCCGCTCAACACCACGTGCTCGATCCCCGCGTTGCGCAGCAGGAAGTCCAGCCCCGTCCCCGTGAACGCCGAACTCGCCACCTTCCGCACCACAATCTCCCCCTGCCTCGGCGCCAGCGGCTCGATGACCGACATCGCAGGCGTGTCGAACAGGTCGTAGTCCCGCCCCCGCTGGTAGGAGACCACCTCGCGCCCCTCCTGCGTCCACTTGGCGTTCACCACGTGGACGATCAGACCGCCGGTCTTCCGGAACGCCTCCAGCGCCATCTGAAGCTTCGGGATGATCTGGTCCAGCACGCCCGCGATCTCCCGTTCCCGCTCTGGATTCCCCCCTGAAAGCCACTTCGGGTCGCAGAAGCGATTCATCATGTCGATGATGATGAGCGCCGTCCTGTCCGGCGGCAGTCCCTCCTTCGGGTCCATCCTCTTGGTCACGAATTTATCGGTGTCGATCAGCATGATTTCTCCATCTTCGTTTTTTTTGCAGGCATACCCATTCCTCCTATGATCTGTTTTCATTCATTGCCAGGATATTCAACCTTAATTTTTTGGAATTTACTCCCATTTAGAGAACCTGTCAACATGGTTTTCGTAGCGACGGACTCTCACCTGCTGAAATCCGGCACGTCCACGGGGACGCCGCCCCGCTCGCGGGAGACCTCCGACATCAGGCCGGGGGCGGTCATGTTCAGGGCATCGACCACGTCGATGGGCGGGCGGGTATCCTCCACGATGCAGCGGGCGAAGTCCTCGATCAGCAGCGGGGTCCCGCCGTCGTAGCCGTCATCGACGGCCTCCGGAGGCACGGCCTTCCAGGCGTCGGGCAGGTAGTCCTCGAACTCATAGAGGCTCTGCCAGGTTCCGCGCGGGGTCTGTCCCTCGATGTAAATCTTGTGCTCGTCCTTCGGCCCTCGCGGGGCCTCGTAGCACGCGCCGACGCCCTGGAGGCCGAGATAGGTGAAGTTGTTCGGGCGGCTGGAGAAGAAATCCAACCGGATGCGGAGCAACTTCCCGCTCTCCGTCTGGCAGAGCACCACGCAGGTGTCGTCCGCCCTGGCCCAGGACAGGTGATGCTGGCCCGATCCCAGGCAGGCCACCTGCGCCACCCGCTCCCCGAAGGCCTGGTAGAGGGGGCCAAGATTATGGCAGATGTACTGGTGCCCCCGCCGGAGGGCCAGCTCCGAGGTCCGCCAGTTGTAGCCCGTGTCGGGATGCGGGAAGCCCCCCTTGAACTCCTGGATCTGGTCCGCCTCGCCGTAGTAGAGTTCGCCGAACTTCCCCGCCCGAACGAGACCGAGCACGATGCTCCACGGCCGGAGATAGCAGTAGTTGGAGGACAGCATGTATTTGCGTCCGGATGCCCGGGCGGCCTCCAGCAGCCGCCAGCAGTCCTCGATGCTCGTGGCCGCCATCACCTCGGACAGCACGTGCTTTCCCGCCGCAAGCGCCGCGACCGAGTGCGCCGCGTGCAGGGGCATGGGAGAGGCCACCACGACCGCGTCGATGTCACTCTCCAGCATGGTCTCCAGGGACGTGTAGGTCCGGGAGACGCCGGCGCTGGCTGCGGCCTTTGTGAGCGTCTCCTCGTGGGCGTCGCAGAGGGCCACCAGCTCCGCCGTCGGGGCGTGGCGCATGGCTCTGGCCAGGCCGGCGCCGCGCCGCGCGCCCAGGACGCCAAATCGAACGCGTTTCATGCAAGGTCCTCCTTTGGGTCGTTCCCGGATGGTCATCCCTTCCACTTCCTTCGCAGAGAAAATAGCGCCCTCCACGCTTTTTGTCAACACCCTGGCTTGTGCTTTCTCTGGAGAGGTGTTATCTTTGAATCTCGTTTTTTACTTCTCTGGAGGATTGATCCATGCCCGATCTGGTGGTCATCGCCAACCCGGTTTCAGGGGGCGGTCGCGGAAGGAAGGCCGGCGAGGCGGTCGTGCGAACGCTCCGGGAGCGGGGCGTGAGCGTGAAGCTGCGGCTGACGGAGGGACGCGGGGACGGGGCGCGGCTGACCTCGGAGGCCCTGTCGGCGGGATGCCGGAGGTTCGCCGTCTGCGGCGGGGACGGCGTAATCCACGAGGTGGCCGGGGCCCTGGCGAACTCCGGGGCGGCGCTGGGGATCGTCCCGTGCGGCCGGGGGAACGACCTGGCGCGGGCGCTGGGGATTCCTAAAAACCTGAAAGAGGCCATCGAGGTTCTGGTCTCAGGAGAAGAACGCCGGATCGACCTGGGAAAGGTCGGGGGCCGGTACTTCTGCACCGTGGCCTGTATGGGGTTTGATGCGGAGGCCGGGCGGGCGGTGTATGAACACCAGGCCCCTTTTTCGGGGACCGCGGCCTATGTCCTGGCCGTTCTGAAGACGCTGAGGACCTACCGGGGAGCCCCGGTGCGGATCGCCGGGGACTTCGGGGTCTTCGAGGGTCCGATCCTGCTGGCCGCCATCGGTAACACGGGCTTCTACGGCGGCGGGATGCAGATCCTGCCGCAGGCGGCCTGCGACGACGGCCTGCTGGACGTCTGCATCATCGATCCCCTCCCCCGCCTGAAGCTGCTCCGGTATTTCCCCCGCATCTTCTCGGGATCGCACATCAGCCTGCCGGAGGTCCACACGCTTCGGGGCCGGTCCATCCGCATCGAATCCCCCCGACCCCTCTGGATCTTCGCCGACGGGGAGCCGATCTGCCAGACCCCCGCGCAGGTCGAGGTCGTGGAGAAGGCTCTGACGGTGATCCGACCCTGAAAAAAAATCAGGTGTCGATGTTCGGGAGGGTCCGCTCGTCCTCGTAGAGCCTTCTGGCGACCTCCGGGGAAAGACCGGCGTCTCCGGCAAGTTGCTCCGCCGAGACGGCGTGTTCGCTCAGAAGGGTCTGGATGCGGTTCTTCGATGTCTGGCTGCGCGTGAACCCGGACATGGAGAAGCCTCCTCGTAACTTAAACCCGTCTACCCACCTGACTCCCCGCCTGCACGTGGACCTCCAGTCCCTGGGCGGAGTCCCGGACCAGGTCGTCGTCGAAGACGACCGCGCCAGGCTCGAACAGCAACACCACCGTGGACCCCCCGAACTGGAAGAAACCCTTCTCCTGCCCCCGCGCGACCGGGCCGGGCGCGTAGGTCTGCACGATGCTGGCGTTCAGGAAGGCCCCGATCTCCACACAGGCCACGGTCCCGAAATGCGCGGAAGTCAGTTCCGTGACGGCCCGCGTGTTCCGGGCGAGCAGGTCCGGAACTCTGGCCAGGGCGACCGGATTGACGTGGTAGTATCTCCCGGGTATCTTCCGCGCCGGCCCGGCCTGTCCGCCGTCCGGGAAGTGGAACCGGTGGTAGTCGTAGAACGCCAGCCGGAGGACCACCGCCGATCCCCCCTCATAGCGCCTCGCCAGGGTTTCGGACGCCAGCAGGGACGCGACGCTGACCGCGCCTCCCTTCACCGGAATCCGCACGCCCGCCGCCAGGCTGGGGAAGACGAGCGCCTTGCCGTCCACCGGGGCACAGAGCGCGTCCGGGTCGGGCGAGAAGGGCCGCGCCCCAGGCTTCAGCCGCCGGGCGAAGAAGGCGTTGAAGCTCCCGTACCGGTCCGGCGGAAACTCCATCTCCTCCACGTCGATCCGGTGCCGGGCGATGAAGGGGCCGATCTTGCGTCGGCTCACGGGGTGGTCCATCCACCGGGCGATCAGCCAGCAGAAGGCGCGGTGGTTGAAGACGGTCTCAAAGACCCGGAACCCGGACGAGGTTCCGTAAAACCAGCGCTGGAGGGGCTCCAGATGGAACCGCTCCCGGACGATCTCTCCGGTCCGGCGGCAGCGATAAAGGGGCTCCGACGTGGGCGAAGAAGGGGGTTTCATGGTTCTCGAACGAGGGGGGGAGACAGCGGAAGAGGGGCGACGGAAGGCGCTCCCAGCGCTTTCAAGAACCGGAAATGGGCCGCGACCGCCCCCCGCGCCGTGGGGTAAGGGGTTGTGAAGAAATAAGCGATTGATTTCGACAGGGCGCGGTTGTACCTTTGATGCGTGAACTTCAATATCTTGCGCAGAAAGTACACGGTCCTCAGGCCGGCGTTGACGGAGCGGTCGAGGCGGCTTTGGTCGGCGACCGAA
>SICM01000036.1 GCA_009694805.1 Candidatus Latescibacterota bacterium | reverse complement strand
TATAAATAGCAGTTTTGGATTATCGCAGGAACCGCCTCTTAGAGAGCCGTATTCGTTGGTGAAGCTGACGCCTATATTTCAGGCCCGAAAGCTTTCTGCCGAGGTTTTCGGGGGGCATAAGTTGGGAATGGTAAGTGAACAGTGTCAATTAAGCAAGGAGGTTGGAATGGGAATTTCAGAAAGCCAACGAAGCTACACTGCTTTACTGAATAGCTATTTCTCTACAAAACGCCAGCAGATAGATCAGTGGATTGAGAGGGAATATCTTCCAGAGTATCTGTCAAACATTCAGGCCGAGCTAAAGAAGGCTGGCCAGCCGACCACTTTGTCTACACAACAATTGAAAGACGTCCTTCATGATGTCATTTCTGAACGAGATCAGAAACATACGGATCTAGAAAATACGCGGCTCTTGTTGCTGACGATAAGCAATGAACACTACATGCTTCTGTCTCAAGGCAATGCTGGTGTTACAGGTTTGCTGCAGTCGATAGTGGATGTCAAGGAAGCGACATCTGCTGCTGCGCAAACGATTAAGACGGCATCTGGAGGGAAGGTAGATCTGGAGTTAATTGACAAGGAATTCAACGATTATTTGAAGAAGGCAGGAGCAGCTTCAGCAAAGGCAACCAGTCTTTACGAAACCATCAAATCTGCAATTGACAAATAACAAATAAGGAGTATACAAATGAATGCCACTTGGGACGAAATCAGGAAAAAGGCGAAGAAACAGACCGATGATACTTTTGCTTCGAAGGTTTCCAGTCTGACCCGGCTCACAGATGAAGAAATTAAGGAAATAACCCCAAGCGCTCTAGACAAAGAGCGATTGGCAACTTTACTTGGGATCGTTGCCGATGCCACTAAATCGAATACTGAGAAAGCCCAGGCAATCCGAGAAATAAATGGTCTAGCTGAAATTACGATTCCATTGTTGCTCAAGCTCTTTTGAGCGAGTCTAACAATTTGTTCCAGCGAATCGCCAAAAGCTACGCTTTTGGCGTCTGCTGAACTCAAATGTGAGTGTTATGTCCATATCCCCCCCACCGGCCCCCAACCCCGGCGGGGATTTTTTTGCCCCTCTGCGCCGCCCTCCTGACCCGCCCTGCAATACCCCTTGCGTCTCCCCCCTTCGACAAATTATATTCAAGGTCAATTTAGAACAGGCTTTGACCACTGACCACTGTCTTTAGGGGAGATATACCTCATGTTCGAACACGCCATCGGAGTCAAGAAGAAGATTCGCGAAGGGGCTCAGGTCGTGGGGGTGAGCGTCCCCGTGGACGCCACGCGGGACCGGCTCAAGGCCATTCTGGACGCTGGCCCGTACGACTTCGTGGCCATCGACAGCCAGCACACGCCCCTCAACGAGGAGCGCGTGGCCGCGTTCTGCGCCATGGCCGAGGAGCTAAACGCCTTCGTCCAGTTCCGCATCAAGCACACCCGGCACGCCTACATGATCGGCAACTACCTGGACCTGGGCCCGTGCGGCGCCGAGGTCCCCCAGACCGAGACCGACGCCATCGTGGAGGAGGCCCTCCAGGCGTTCTACTACCCGCCGGAAGGCGGGCGGAGCTACGGCGGCCGGGCGCGAAGGGGCGCGAAGGGGAAGGACCCGGAAGCCTACGCGGAATGGTGGAACCGCTACGGCGTGCTCTGGATGCAGATCGAGTCCGTCGAGGCCGTGACCCACGCCCGCCAGTTCGCCAGGCCGGGGGTGGACTGTCTGTCGTTCGGCCCCATCGACCTGATGTTCAGCCTGAAGGCGCATCCCGGCCACCCTTTCCGGGACATGGACGACTGCGTCCGCTACGTAGCCAGGGCCCTGGAGGGGACGACGACGCGGGCCTGTGTCCGGAACAGCCCCCAGGACCGGCAGAAGTACGCGGACCTGGGGGCCACGGTCTTCCTGGAGAATCCGCAGGTTTGAAGAACGAGATCCTGGACATCCTCTGGCTCGGCCAGCCCGCCTGTCACGACATCTCCCGGGTCGGCGGGAAGGTGGCCAACCTCAGCCGCCTGGCCGCCGACCACCGCATCCCCCCCGGCTTCTGCCTGACCACCGGGGCCCTCGACCGGGTCGAAGCGGAAGGGACACTCGCGTTTCCGGCGGAACTCCGCGACCAGCTCGCCAGGGCCTACCGGGACCTCGCCGAACGCTGCGGCGCGGATGAACCCGGCGTGGCCGTGCGCTCCTCCGCCGTGGACGAGGACGGCCGCGCCGCCTCCTTCGCCGGCCAGTACGAGACCTACCTCAACATCGTCGGCGTCGAGGCCGTGGGGCGCTGCTGGCAATCCCTGCGCTCCCCGCGCGCCCTGGAGTACCGCCGCCGCTACGGCCTCCCCCTGGACCGCCTCCGGCTGGCCGTCCTGGTCCAGCGCCTGGTGGCGTCCGACGTCTCGGCCGTGGTGTTCAGCGCCAACCCCGTGACCCGCAGCCGCGACGAGGTGGTGATCAACGCGAGCTGGGGCCTGGGGGAGAGCGTCGTGGGCGGGACCGTGACCCCGGACACCTGCATCGTACGCAAGGCGGACCTGACGGTCCTGTCGCATCAGATCGCCGAGAAACGGCGCATGACCGTGTCCATCCCCGGCGGCACGCGCGAGGTGGACGTGCCCCGTTTCCTGCGCGCGCAACCCGCGCTCGACGACGGCCAGATCGTCGAGATGGCCCGCCTGGCGATGGCCCTGGAGGCGAAGCTGGGCTGGCCCGTGGACGTGGAGTGTGCCTACCACGCCGGATGCCTCTACCTGTTGCAGTGCCGGCCCATCACGACCCTCGTGGAACCGGAGTAGGGGGCTGTTGCCTGTTGCTTCACGCTTCACGCTTGCCCTCTTTCATCAAGGAGATCAAACGATGTCCGATAGAGATGCGCCCCATCCCCAGCCGGTCCGTATCCCTGAGCCTCCAGACTTCCCGGTCACCTGGGAGAGCCCGGGCGACGAGCGTCTCCCCTGGATCCAGGACCGCATGCATAACCCTGACCCTGTCCTGCCCCTGGAGGAGGCGTTCTGGAAAGCCGTGTACGAGGGGTTCAACCGGGCCACGGAGGCCTTCGAGATGCCCGTCCGGGTCAGAGGCCGGTGCATCAACACCTATTTCTACATGGCGATCTTTCCCGTCGTCCCGCCCGATCAGATGGAGGAGCAGGGCCGGCGCAACGAGGAGCGGATGAAGGAGGCCGTCGCCCGGCTGGGCGAGCAATGGAACGGGGAGTGGCTGCCCGAGATCCAGTCGCACCTGGCCTGGTGGGACGCCTTCGACCTGCGCGCCGCACCCGTGCCGGACCTGCTGGCCCACCTCGAAGAGACCCTCGACCGGTCGCGCCGGCTGTGGGAGCTTCACTTCCGGATCGTCTTTCCGGGCTACGGGGCCATCAGCCACTTCGACGACCTCTACCGGGACCTCTTCGGGGGCGAGGGGGCCTTCGACGCCTACCGGCTGCTCCAGGGGTTCGACAACAAGACCCTCGAATCAGGTCGCGCGCTGTGGGACCTGAGCCGGAAGGCCCTGGCCCTGCCCGAGGTCCGCCAGGTCCTCGAAGGGTCCGCCGCCGCCGGGGTCCTGGCCGAACTGGAGGGGACCACGGCGGGAAGGGCGTTTCTCGCCGACCTGCGCGCCTACCTGGAGGCCTACGGCCAGCGCGGGGACAAGTGGGGGTTGAGCACGCCCTGCTGGGTGGAGGACCCCGCGCCCGTGATCAAGAACCTGAAGGACTACATCACCCGGTCCGACCGGGACCCGAAGGCGGAGCAGGCGAAGCTGGCCGCCGAGCGGGATCAGGCCATCGCAGAGGCGCGCGCGCGCCTGAAGGGCTACCCGCAGCCGGTGGTCGGGCAGTTCGAGTTTCTTTTGAAGGCCGCCCAGCAGGGCATCGTGCTCTCCGAGGACCACGGGTTCTGGATCGACTACGCCTCCACCTACAGGGTCCGGCAGGTCTTCACGGAATTCGGGCGGCGTCTCGCCAGGGCAGGCGTCATCGAGCATGCCGACGATGTCTTCTACCTGACCCTGGATGAACTGCGGAACCTGGCCACCCCTTCCGGCGGCGACGACCGCCCACAGGTCACGAGGCGTCGGCCCGAACTGGAGCGCTTCCGGGCCATCAGCCCGCCTCCCGCCCTGGGCGCCGATTACGGTCCCCCCCCGGACAGCCCCATGAGCCGGTTCTTCGGAAAATTCTTCGGCGGGCCGCCCCGGGCATCCGAAGACCCGGGCGTCCTGAATGGGTATGCCGGCTCCCCGGGCAAGGTCCGGGGCCCGGCCAGGGTGATCCGTTCCCTGGCCGAAGCGGGCAAACTGAAGCGGGGCGATGTCCTGGTGGCCGAGACCACCGCCCCGCCCTGGACCCCGCTGTTCGCGACCGCCGCCGCCATCGTCACGGACACCGGGGGCATCCTGAGCCACTGCGCGGTGGTGGCCCGCGAGTACCGCATCCCGGCCGTGGTCGGCGTGGGCCGGGCCACAGCGGTCATCCGCGATGACCAGATCCTGGAGGTGGACGGGGATGCCGGAGTCGTCCGCATTGTCCCGGCCTGAGGGAGCGGCCGTCGCGCCCGCCCCTCCGTCATCCGAGCGCGCCGTGCTGATCACCGTGGCGCTCGGCACCACGCTGGCGCCCCTCAACTCCACCATGATCGCGGTGGCCCTGCCCCACATTATGAAAGAGTTCGGGGCAGATGTGGCCGGCGCCGGCTGGCTGGTGACCGCCTACCTGATCGCCATGGCCTCCCTGCAGCCCGTCGCCGGCAAGCTGGGCGACCGCCTGGGCCGCCGGCGTCTGATCCTGGGGGGCATCGCCTGGTTCGGCCTGGCCTCCCTGGGTGCGGCAGCGGCCTCCAGCCTGCCTATGCTCCTGTTCTTCCGCGTGCAGCAGGCCATCGCCGGGGCCATCGCCCTGCCCAACGGGGCCGCCCTGGTGCGCGAGGTGGTGCCCGTGGAGCGCCGCGCCAGCCGCTTCGGCGCCATCGGCGCGGCCATCGCCCTGGCCGCCGCCGCCGGCCCGCCCCTGGGCGGCCTGCTCGTCGAGACCGCCGGGTGGCGCGCCATCTTCCACGTCAACGTGCTCATCATCCTGCCGACGCTGTGGATCGGCTGGCGGGCCATCCCGGCCAGGCCGGGGCGGGGGGCCGCACACCCCTTCGACCTGGGCGGGGCCTTCCTGCTGTCCGCCGTCCTGATCGGGATCGCCTATCTGCTGACCCACGGGCCCAGGCATAACCCGGTCCTCGCGCCCGCGCTGGGCCTCCTCCTGGGGGGCGTCGCGGCCCTGTTCCTGTGGCGCGAGCTGCGCCACCCGGACCCTGTGCTTCAGCCCCGATTCTTCAGCCGCCGGGCGTTCGCCGCCTCCAACGCCGCCATCGCCCTGAGCAACCTGGCCATGTACTCGACGCTCCTGGCCATCCCCATCCTGCTGTCGCGACAGGCCGGCTGGAAGAGCACGGGCATCGGCCTGGTGCTCACCGCCATGTCCGCGGGCATGGTCGTCTTCTCGCCCCTGGGCGGCCGCCTGGCCGACCGCTTTGGCCGGCGCTGGCCCACCGTCGCCGGGCTCTCCCTCCTCACCCTGGGGCTCCTGCCCCTGGCCATGGCCGGAGGGGAGGTGGCGCTCCCGGCCCTGCTGGCCGGGCTCGGCCTGGCCGGCGCCGGGCTCGGCCTGTCGTCTGCCGGCCTGCAGACCGCCGCGGTGGAATCGGTCGGACCGGGGGAGGCGGGCATGGCCTCGGGGGTCTTCTCCACGAGCCGCTACCTGGGCAGCATCGTCGGCGCCAGCATCCTGGCGGGCCTGCTCGGCCCGACCCGCGACGGTGTGTCTGGATTTGGCGTGCTCTTCGGGATGGTCGCCGTGGCCGCGTTCCTCTCGGCCCTGGTGAGCTGCGGCCTGCACGACAGGGAGGAACGAATATGATGGAGGGTTCGACCGTGACCATGCACGACCTGATGACGAGAGCTGTCGCTGCGGGGGATCTGCTCAAAGGGCGGAGGGAGACCGTCGCCGTGGCGGAGTCCTCGGCAGGCGGCCTGATCTCTGCGGCGCTGCTGGCCCTGCCGGGCGCGTCGGCCTACTTCAAGGGCGGAGGGGTGGTCTACACGAGCGCCGCCAAGCAAGTGTTGATGGGCGTGTCCGACGAGGCCATGGCCGGGGCCCGGGCAGCCACCGAGGTCCACGCCCTCCACCTGGCGCGCGCGGCGATGGCCCGTCTGGACGCGACCTGGGGGATCGGAGAGACCGGCGCGGCAGGCCCCTCGGGCAACCGCTACGGGGACCCGCCGGGGCACGCCTGCATCGGGGTGGCCGGGCCCATCTTCCGGACCCTCACGGTGAAGACGGGAAACTCGGACCGCGCGGAGAACATGGCGGCCTTCGCAGCCGCCGCCCTCGACCTGCTGGAAGTGTGCCTGAGGGAATGCGCCGATTCGGCCAGGACCTGAGGTTCAAAGTCCGCCTGAAAAAAAGCAGGGGCGGTTCGAGAACCGCCCCTGTCATAGCCCGGTTCACCGGGCTTTCTATGCATAGCGTGGGGATTTTATCCCCACGCTACTTTTATATCACGCCCGGAACAGTTCCCCCATCCGGCGTCCCAGGAACTTCCCGGCCAGGAACAGACTCGCCCCCAGCAGGATCATGCCCAGGACGCCCATGGCGCTGGCGATATAGGGGCCGTCGGAGATCCGGCCCAGCAGTTCGTAGATGGCCTTCGTGATCGGATAGTACTGGCTCTTGAGCGCCAGGATCAGGCTGTCGCTCACCTCCAGCATGGCGAACGCGAAGCAGAGGATGCCCCCGGCCACCAGGTTGGCCAGGATCAGCGGGAAGGTGATCTTGACCAGCGTGCGCGCCGGGCTGGCCCCCACGTTCAGCGACGCCTCTTCGAGGGCCACGCTCGTCTGCTGCAGCCCTGCGTAGGCCGACCGGACCATGTAGGGGAGCCTCCGCACGGCGTAGCTGATCACGAGCAGGGGCACCGGAAAGTTCCGGGCGTCCAGAAACGTCCCGGAGTACCCGGACAGATACCCGAACGCCAGGACCAGGCCGGGGAGGGCCAGCGGGAGCATGGCCAGCGCGTCGATGATCCCCTTGCCGGGGATGCGCGTCCGGGCGAGGAGGTAGGCGATGGCCACGCCCACGACCACGTCCGCCATCGTGCTCAGGGCGCTCAGGAAGAGGCTCATCTTCACGCTGGACATGGCCAGATCGTGCGTGAAGACCCTGCCGTAGTACTTGAGGGTCACATCCTCCGGCAGGACCGTCATGAACCACCGCCCGGAGATGGAGGTCAGCACCACGCTCAGGTGGGGCAGGAGGGCCAGGGCCGTCAGGCCGAGCGCGAAGGCGTAGATGAGGAGCGTCTTTCGGGGGGAGGCCCGTCGGACCGCCGAGACCACGTGCCCCCGCGCGATCATCTCATAGCGCCGCCCCCCCAGGAACGTCTTGGAGAGATAGAAGAAGAAGACCGTCATGGCCAGGACCAGCACCACCTCGGCGTAGGCCATGGGGTTCTCGTTGATGTCCGAGATGGCGCGGAAGATGTCCACGGCCACGACGCGGCTGTAGTTGAACACGAGCGGCGTCCCCAGGTCCGTGAACGCCCAGATGAACACGATGACCGCCCCGGCGAAGTACCCGGGGAGCATCAGCGGGAAGGTGATCGTGCGGAACAGCCGGAAGCCCGACGCCCCCACGTTCCGGGCGGCCTCCTCCAGAGAAGGGTCCACGTTGGCCAGCGCCGCCGCCACGTTCAGGTACATGATCGGGTAGAGGTGGAGGACCTCCAGGATGACCACGCCTGCGAACCCGCCCCCGCCGAACCAGTCGATGGGCGCGTCGATCAGGCCGAGCTTCAGCAGCAGGAGGTTGATCGACCCGAATCGGGCGAGCATCTGCTTCATGCCGATGGCCCCCACGAAGGGCGGCAGGACCATCGGGACGAGCATCAGGCCGTTCAGAATACCTTTGCCGGGAAATTCGTTGCGGACGAGCAGGAAGGCCAGGGGGAGGGCCAGCAGCGTCGTGGCGAGGGTCGTCACCACCCCCAGCCGGAGGCTGTTGAGGATCGCCTCCTGCTGCGCCGGGTTCGTGGCCATCAGCCGGAAGAAGACCGTCGAGAGCTTCCCCTGGACCACGAACGCGCTGGTGAACACGTACCAGAGCGGGTAGATCAGAAAGCAGAGGAAGAAGGCGGCCAGGCCGATCAGAAAGACCAGCCGCGCCGGGGTGAGGTCGTATTTTTGAAGCATAAAATCAGGGATGAGGAATGAGGGGTGTCTGCCTTCTGCCGTCTGCCGTCTGCCGTCTGCCGTCTTACGCCTTCAACACAACCACCCTGGCCGGGCTGAACGCCAGGCGGGCGCGTTCCCCTGCCCTGGTCTTCGGGGCATCGGGGCTGGGCTCCACGACCTTGATCGAGGAACCGTCATCCAGCTTCAGAAAATACTGTTCGATCTCCCCCAGATACATCACGTCCTCCACCTGTCCGGAGAGGACGTTGTCCCCGGCCGGCGGGTCGCCCGACACCACGGCGAGGGCCTCGGGCCGGATGGAGCAGGTCACCCGGTCACCCGCCTGAAGGCCGTCCGGGCAGGCCGTGGAGACGATCTTCCCCACCCCGGTCTCCACCTCCACGCGTGACTCGGGATTCGTGACCTGAGTTATCCGCCCCTCGATGAAATTCGTCTCCCCGATGAACCCGGCCACGAACCGGCTCGCGGGCCGGGTGTAGAGCGCGCGGGGTTCCCCCACCTGGCTCACGCGTCCCCCGTCCAGCACGGCCATCCGGTCGGCCATCGACAGGGCCTCCTTCTGGTCGTGCGTGACATAGATCATCGTGACCCCCAGGTCGCCGTGGAGCCTCCGGATCTGTTCCCGCATCTCCAGGCGGAGCTTGGCGTCCAGGTTGGACAGCGGCTCGTCCAGCAGCACTGCATCGGGCTCGATCACCAGGGCGCGGGCCAGGGCCACGCGCTGCTGCTGCCCCCCGGAGAGTTGGTTCGGCGAGCGCTCGGCGTAGGCCTCCATCTGCACCATCCCCAGCGCCCGCTTCACGCGCCGGTCGCGCTCGTCCGCCGGGAGGTCCCGCACGGTCAGGCCGTATTCCACGTTCTTGAAGACGCTCATGTGCGGCCAGAGGGCGTAGTTCTGAAACACCATGCCCGTGTTTCGCCGATGGGGCGGCACGCCGCTCACATCCCGGTCGTCGAACAGGATGCGGCCGCCGTCGGGCGGGTAGAACCCGGCGATCATGCGGAGAAGGGTCGTCTTCCCGCACCCGGAGGGGCCCAGGAGAAAAAAGAGCTCTCCCTTTTCGATCCGGAGCGAGACGCCATCCACCGCGGTCACGTCGCCGAATTTCTTCATCACATTGTCCAGGGTCACACTGACCATGAAAAACCTTTCGCCTTTTTCCTAGAACCACTTCTTCTTCTTGAACATGCCCATCATAACGACCACCAGGATCGCCATGATGCCAAGGACGACGAAGTAGCCGTACCGCGTGCGCAGTTCCGGCATGTAATCGAAGTTCATCCCATAGATGCCGACGATGACCGTCAGCGGCATCATGATCGTGGTGATGATCGTCAGCGTCTTCATCACCGTGTTAAGGCGGTTGGACGTCAGCAGCAGGTAGGCGTCCAGGATGCCGGTGAGGATGTCCCGGTAGATGTCGGCGGTCTCCGAGATGCGGACGAGGTGGTCGTACACGTCGCGAAAATAGATGAAATGCTCTCGCTTGATGAACCGCTCGCACTCGTGGCTCAGGCGGTTCAGGATGTCCCGTTGCGGCACGATGATGCGGCGCAGGTGCAGGATCTCCCGCTTCAGGGACAGGACCTCGTTCAACGCCCGGTCCGGCTCGTGCCCGAACACGTCGGCCTCCACCCGGTTGACCCGCTCGTCGAACAGATCCATCGCCGGGGCGTAGTTGTCCATCATGGCATCCAGGATGGTGTACAGGAGCCAGTCGGGAGAGCGCAGGAGGTAAGCGGGGTTCTTGACCACCCTGCCCCGCGTGTCGAACACGCTCTTGTGAGGCTGTTTGTGAAAGGTGACGAGGAAATTCTCTCCGAGGAACAGGTCGAGTTCGTGGGTGCTGAACCGCTCTTCGAGCTGGCTGAAATCCACGCCATGGACAGTCATAAAAATGTAATCCCCGTAATCGTCCAGCTTCGGGGACTGGCTGTCCTGAATGCAGTCCTCCACGGCCAGGGGATGAAAACCGAGGAGGCCGTTCAGCACGCCGGTCTCCTCATCCGTCGGTTCCTCCAGGTCCACCCAGAACATCCGGCTCCGGTCCTTCACCAGGCCGGGGATATCTTGCAGGACAGGGGTTTCGAGCCGCTGTGTCTGTTTGGAGATCGTGAAGATACGAATCATAGCGTTCCTCTATAGCCTTCGGTTCTTCCACATGTAGACGACCATGCCGACCATGAGCGTGGCGGAGAAAGCCAGCGTCAGCGCATCGACCCAGCCCATCCCCCCGTCTCCCTGCGCCCCCCCATACTTTTTGCGGGCGAAGACCGTCCACGCGGACAGGGTACGACTCCGGAATTCAACGTCTTTCCAGCGGTCGGCCAGGGCCAGGGCCTCGGCCTCGGACACCGGCATCGCCGCAAGGCCCCCCTCCGGGCTCAGGCCCTCCCGGATCTGCCGTTTCCACGCCTCCGACAGTTGCGCGTGCGAGTCGATCAGCAGGACCCCGATCAGATCATTCAACACATTCCACCGCTTCGCCCCCTTCGCGCTGTCGTAGCGGAGGCCGGTCTCCCACAGAAAAGGGTTGTCGGTCACGTCGGACATGCCGGCCACCCGGGCGTACAGGTCGGGGATCACACAGAAGCGCCGGAGTTCGTAGCGCACCGGCCCCCCCGGCGCGCCCAGCCGGAGCATCAGCAGCCGCTGCCCGGCCTCAGACATGACGAATTGCACGAACGCCTCAGCCACGCTCAGGTGGGGCGCCCCTTTGAGGATGGCGATGGCGTCGGGATTGACGGAGGTCTGCCCCTTCGGCATCACGTAGCCGATCTTGTCCGCCCCGGCCTCCGCAATCTGGATGGCGGCGTAAAAGTCCAGACTCATCCCGTAGGCCACCTCCCCCACGGTCACGTCCTTCGGCGTCTGGCCGCTACCCGACACGAAGTTCCGGACATTGCCCCCCATCGCGGTCAGGACCTCCCACCCCTTCTCCCAGCCGTAGGCCTGCAGGACCATCTCGTAGGCCATGTGGACCGCGCCGCTGCCACGGGGGTCGCCCGACCCCACCCAGGAGAAGAGCCTCGGGTCCCCCAGGTCCGCCCAGGTCTTCGGCTCGGGCAGGTGAAGGAGGCGCAGGACAATGCGGTTATACAGGATTCCGAACCCGGACAGGGCCGCGCCGTACCATCGGTATTCGGGGTCGTAGAGGGGCAGGCCGCCGATCTCCTTTCCGACCCGGTTCAACAGGTCGTCGGGCAGCCTGTAGGGATGGAGGAGTTTGAGGTCCGCGAGCTGGAAATAGGGGTCGATGCCGCCGCCGAAGAACACGTCGATGCCGATGCCGTCCGGGCGCTTGCCGTACTCCGACCGGAGATAGCGGAGGATGTCGCTCGTCCCCCCGATGGACAGCCACTCCACGTCCACGTCCCGGCCGGTCTGCGCCCTGTAATGGCGCTTGAAGGCCTGCTCGTACTCGTAGCGGATGCCCTCCCAGTGGGGGGACACCAGGACGAGCCGGTCGTTCTCGGCGCGGGCGACGGTCGCAAAGGAGAGGAGCGAGAGGATGGAAAAAGCCAAGAGGGCTCGGATGGGCATGGCCGTATAGTAGCAAACAGCGACGCGAAAGTCAACACGATTTTGCGCCTTTAAAAATCTGGGAGGTGGGCTGGGGGAGTCCGCTTCAGCGGACTTGGTCTGGGTAGCGAGGGCATTTATGCCCTCGCAAACAGCGACGCGAAAGTCAACTGCCGGTTGTCGTGTTATCTCGCCCCTCCAACCCTGGAAGCCGTCGTCAACGGAATCGAATGGAATAAAGATCGGCGTCCTGCAGGGCGAATTTCAGCCGGACGGGCCGGCCTGCCAGCGCCCCCACGTGGGAACCGCCCGACCAGCCCACCACGCGCTCGATCTCGTCCCCATAGATCTCAGGGCACTGGTCGAGTTTGAACCCTTCGATCCCCCGCCCCTGCTCGTCCTGGACCTCCACCCGGACGCTCCCCGCAGCGGAGGTGGCGTAATTGATCACCAGCTCCGACCCGGCAAACACCAGGGGTCGGGTGATCATATGCCCGGCCGGGTACTTGGCCCGGATGGACACAAACCCGTCCAGCCGCAGACTGGCCCGTCGGATCCGGGCCGTGGTGTGGAGATAGTGCTCGATGTAGTAGATCGACAGCTCATCCGGGGCCGTCTGGAGCACCCCGGAGGCGATCATGAAATTGCGGTCCGTCCAGTTCTGCCCATCCCGCCCTGGCCGGATGAAGGCCTCGACGTAGCGCTTCCAGCGCACGCCGTCCCGGCTGCAGGCCAGCACCCCGTCGGACACGCCGTGGTCCGTGGTGTACCAGCCGACCCAGGTCTGGCGGGAGGCGCACGCCGGCCACTTTCTTCCGGACGTCACCAGGAGCCCTTCGGCGTACTCGCTGACGCCTTCCGGAGGGGGCACGTAGCGCTTGCACATGGCCAGGTAGAGGTGAGGGGCGCGGGGATACGGGATGGCCGGAAAGGTGTAGAGGTGCTCCTCCGGGGCCTGTCCGAAGGTCACCCACTCCGGCTCCGACCAGTGGAGGAAGTCCTCAGAGAGCGTGCGGACCGCCGAGCGCACGCCCTTCATGTGCCCCTCCCCGGTCCAGAGGCGCACGTAGGCCGCGTACCGGCCCAGCCGGGTGTCCCAGAAGGAATGATTCGTCATCTCGGACGGGGGCCACCCGGTCATCGTGGGCTCCTCCTGCATCTTGCGCCAGCGCAGCCCATCCGGGGAGACGACGGAGAACATCGCTCCCCGAAAGCCCTTCCAGTTGATCAGGCCCTTGTAGCGCTGTTCGGGGGGAGCAGCGGTATTCCCATCCTTGAACGGACCGAGGCTGTTGCCGCCGGAGGGGTTCTCGGTCTGCCCCGCGTTCCAGACCAGGTTGTTGGCGGTCGAGCCTCTGAAGTCGATCAGGCCCAGCGCCGGCTTCTCCCAGACGATGCCGTCCCGGCTCTCCGCATAACCCGTGCTGGAGGGCCAGGTGTCGGTCGTGGAGGCGTTCATCGCGCGGTAGTACATCCGGAACAGGTCCCCGTCCTGAAACACCGTGACGTAGCCGAAATGGGGACTCTCCCACGGCCTGTCCACGACAATGGCCGCTTCCCGGGGCGTCGGGCTGTGAAGCTCCTGGACCACGCCCCTCATCTCACCGATGAGATCGTCATCCATGAAAGGTTCCAGGCGAGAGCCGATAGAGACAGGCTTTTCTGTTCTTTCTCCGCTTAAACCCGCATCCGCTGCTGGCATTTTCTGTCACCTCTTGTGATTTATCTGCTTGCTCAACTGTCTGCTTGCTCAACTGTCTGATCAGAGGCAGCAAAAAGGGCGTTCCATGTCAAGCGTTTTTAAGCAATTTGGTGATCCATTTGAAAAGATGTCCGCCAGGTCAGGGATCAACAAAACCCGCATCCCTGCTGAGTTTGTCGGCCTTTCTCGGATGACGCTGCGATAATCCCTGTTGACACGAGAGGGGGGCGGGGTTATTTTGAAGATTGTGGACAAGAAGAAAGGAGATCGCACATGAAAGACCAACTCGGGTTCGATGCCCCGCCCTCGAAGCGCATCGAAGAGAGCCTGGCGTGGGCGGCCGCCAGCGGCTTCCTGGACGCCTTCGGCGTGGAGCACATCGGACAGGTCCGGGTCAACGACAACCGGGGGACCCACGAGGAACACCTCGTCCCCGGCGAGGGGAACATCGACTTCCGGGCGGTCCTGACGAGGCTCAGGGAGATGGGTTATGCAGGGCCCTTCTGTTTCGGGTTCGGAGACGAGGCCGCCAAGCTCCGGGTGCGCGACACGTTCCTGGCGTCGTAGGCCATGCAGCCCAGATCCGTCAAATCAGGCCTGCTCCCGCTGCTGGTCACGGCGTTCGTATGGGGATGGCCCAACATCCTGATCAAGCTCGTCAGCCAGGACTTCGACGCGCTGACGCAGAGCTTCTTCCGCTACCTGGCGGCCAGCACGACGACGGCGGTGCTCTGCCTGATCTTCTGGCGCAGGGCCTACCGCGACGGATGGCGCAACCTCCGCCACCTGCTCCTCCCGGCAACGGTCGTGACCATCCATCAGATGAGCTACGTGACCGGCGTCTACCTCACGTCGGCCATCGCCGCGAGCGTCATCTCCAAGACGAGCGCCCTGTTCGTCCCCGCGCTCTCGTTCCTCTTCTTCCCCGAGGAACGGGCCATCATCCGGAATCCGAGATTCCTGGCCGGCACCGCCCTGGCGCTGGCGGGGGGGATGGGGCTGGTGCTGGCGCGGGGAGGCATGATGATGGGCGCGCACCCGGCGGGACCTGTCCTGTTGATCCTGAGCGCATTCCTCTGGAGTCTCTTCTCCGTGCTCATCAAACCCGTGACGGGACGCGTGGACCCCCTGGTCATCACCGGCATCGTCCCCCTGCTCTCCTGCCTCCTCTTCTTCCCGATCTGGGCCTCCCTGGCGCACCTGGGACAGGTCTTCACAGCCCCGCCCCGCTCGGTCCTGATCATGCTCGGATCGGGCATCCTCGTCGTCGGGATAGGGAATACGCTCTACTACATCGCCATCCAGCGGGTGGGGACCGCCATCTCGACGAACTTCCTGCTCTCCACCCCCCTGGTGGCGGGGGTCCTGGCCTACGTGATCCTCGGGGAACGCCTGACGCCTCTCCAGATGGTGTTCAGCGCCGTCCTCCTCACGGGATGCCTCCTCATCAGCCGGAGCGCGATGCCTAAAAAGGCCCAGATCCTCCGCGCCCGGTAGTCCGCCGTCGGGGGCAGGTAACCTGCGCAAAGCCGTTGACTTCCGTCCCGGGATGCCTTAACATTATCCTGAGGGGCAGGTCACGCATATTACACTGTATTTTGAAGCCCAGGAGCCGATATCTATGGAGAGGAAGAAGGAGAAACGGGAGAGCGTTGAAAAGGAGGTCCACACGACGACCCTCAAGGTCTTCGGGATCGAATACGACATCAGCGGCCCGGAGGACCCTGCCTACACCCGTCGGGTGGCGGAGTACGTGGACAAAAAGATGCGCGAGATCGCCCGGCAGAGCCGGGTGCTGGACCAGTCCAAACTGGCGGTCCTCGTGGCCATGGACGTCGCCGACGAGCTGCTGATGCTGCGCAGGAAGCGGTATGCGATCATCGGCAGGACCGGCACGGCGGCGGAGAAGCTGTCCAGGACAGTGGCTGTGAAGCCCGAAAAAGAGTGACCCGCGCCCCCAAAGGAAGAATGAAAGATTCTAGAGAAAAAAACCGCCCGCACCCCTGACGCGGGAGGACCTGGCGCAGATCGCCGCCGAGGCTGACGCCCGGATGGGCCGGGTGGCGGGCAAACTGTGTACCGTGCTCCTGGTCGCCATCGCGGCGTTCGGCATCGTCCTGGCCGCCACCCTCTACCTGGACATGATCGCCGTCGCCTCTGTCCTGATCGCCGCCTGCCTCATCACCGCCACCCTCTACCTGTTCGTCCGGCTCTGGCCCGGCGCAGGCCCTGCGGCCAGACCCTCGCCTGTCCTCCCTCCGATTCCTGAACCCACCCCTGTCCCCCTCACCGACTCGACGCCCAGAGAATCCAGATACCGCGTCCTCTCGGCACTGCACGAGATGGCGCGGCGTCAGGACGACTTCCGGATCAGCGGCCGGGCCGCCGAGCGTTTCGCCCGGACGATCCGATTCGTCCTGAAAAACGAAAAATAAAACAATCACGCACACGGCGATGAATCGCCGTGCTACTTCACACCTGCTCTGCTGTGGCCCGCGCCATTTCCGCCATCCGTGTCACGACCGCATCCACTTCCCCCTCGACCTTCCGAACGGACGCCAGCTTGACCCCTTCGTAGCCCCGGATCTCCTCCGGCGCACAGGCCACCGCCAGCGCGTCGTCATAGGTGTCGAACGACAACCCTTCGGAAACCCGGCGGACAGCGGCCTCGTACCATCCGATCAGCGCCCGTTCCTTCCGCCGCACCCCGGCATATCCGAACGGGTCCCACGCCGTCCCGCGCAGGAACTTCAGCCGCCGAAGAACGCCCAGGACGCCCCGGAACCACGGCCCGAACGCGATCTTGCTCGACCAGCCCAGACTCCGCAACATCGGCGGATGAAGGTGGTAAGAGATCGCCACCTCCCCGTCGAACGCCCCCCGGATGCGCTGCTCCTCCTCCCCCGTCAGAAGCCGGGCCACCTCGTACTCATCCTTGTAAGCCATCAGCTTGTAGAGATTCACCACGACGGATCGGGTGAACGCAAAATCCCGGACGGGCCCGACGCGGTCCCGCTCCCCCTCGTAGATCGCGGCCACGAAGTCCGCGTACCGCCCGGCGCAGGAGACATCCTGATAGTCGACCAGATCGGCCAGACGAACGGCCCACGCCCTCCGGAACGCCTCCTCCTCGATGGGGATTCGGTCGAGCGCCTGCCGGTAGAAGGCGACCTTCTCCGCCCCGCGACGCTCCGCCCCCAGTCTCGCGATCTGCTCCTTGACGATCATCTCTGCCATCAGCGGCTCGGGCCGGGCCAGGGCATTCACCCGGTCCGGGTCCAGGACCGCCATCCGGCCCCACCGGAATGCAGCGAGGTTGGCCTCCACGGACTGCGCGTTCAGCCGGATCGCCCGCTCGATACTCTGGGCCTCAAGGGGAATTAGCCCCGCCTGATACGCCGCGCCGGTCAAAAACAGGTTGGCGTAGATGTGATCCCCGAACAGCGCCTGGACCAGGTCCTGCGCGGGCACGAACACGTTTCGGGAGGCATCGGTGCAGGCGTTGAGGACCCATTCCGCGTCAGCGGCATCCGGGAGGGGCACGTCAGGATTGTAGACCATCTCCGCCGTCGGGACGACCGAGCGGCTGGCCACGGCCACGGTCCGCCCCGGCGAGGCCAGGCAGAGGTTGGCGGGGTTGACGCCCCCCAGCAGGTCCGCGACCAGGTAGAGATCGCACCCCCCCAGCGGGATCGAGATCGGCTGCGGCCCCTCGCTGATCACGATCGGAGACTCCACCGGCCCCCCCTTCTGCGCCAGGCCCGTCCGGTTCAGCTCGGCCACGACCTTCCCCTCGAACATCGCCGCGAACCCCAGGAGGTGCGCCACCGTCACCACGCCCGTCCCCCCGATGCCGATCAGATAGATTGCATAGGGCCGCTCTGCCGTGACCTTCTGCGCCGGCGCCGGCAGATCCTCGGTCCTCAGCTCAGGAGGCATCCGTCGCCGGAGCTTCGCCCCCCCGGTCACGGTCATAAATGACGGACAATCCCCCTTCAGACACGACTCATCCCGGTTGCACGCGGACTGGAGGATCTCCGTCTTCCGCCCGAACATCGTCTCCTTCGGGCTTAGGGCCAGGCACATCGACTTCCGCCCGCAGTCCCCGCACCCCTCGCAGACCCGCTCGTGGATGAACAGATAGCGCTCCGGGAGGAGGCCCGCCCGCTTCCGCCGTCGCCGGGTCTCTGTGGCGCACGCCTGGTCGAAGATCAGAACCTTGACGCCCGGCGACTCCCCCAGCCCTCTCTGGACCTCCTCCAGGTCGTCCCGGTCCGAAAGCGTCAGACGCTGGTCCGCCCGCACCACCTTCCGCGCCCGCGTCAGGGGCTGGCGTTCGGGGTACCGGCTGACCACCGCCACCTCCTTCACCCCCAGCCCCAGCAGCGTCACGCAGAAATCCTCCAGCCCTGGCTGGCCGGAGATCTCCTGCCCGCCGGTCATGGCCACGACGTGGTTCCAGAGGACCTTGTAGGTGATGTTCGCCCCGTGCGCCACGGAACTGAGGATGGACAGGATGCCGCTGTGGAGCAGGGTCCCGTCCCCCACGTTCTGGATCAGACGCGAATTGCCGTTGAACGGGAACATCCCGTTGAACATCGCCCCGCCCAGCCCCATGGCCGGGATGTAGCGCACCCCGCGCCCCTCCGCGTGGATGTACGCGTCGATCGACGAGCAGCCGATCTCCCCCCCCGCCACCTCTCCGGCCGGCGCCTTCGCCGAGATGCTGTGCGGGCAGCCGGGGCAGTAGTGGGCCATACGCCGGGGGAACGCCGGGATCGGCCGGGACTCGATCGCCGCGATCTCCGCCAGGCGTCCCCGGATGCGGCTGTCATCAGGGAAGAACCCCTCCAGAAACGCCCCCAGCGCCTTGACCAGTCCGTCGGAATTCAATTCTCCGTGCCCCGGCACGAGCGGCCTGTCATCCGGCCCCCGTTTTCCGTAGACCGCCCTCACCCGGCTGCCCAGCAGGAGGTGGGCCACCGCATCCTCCACGAACGGCCCCTTCTCCTCCACCACACAGACCGTCTCCAGCCCCTCCGCGAACCGGCGGACGACCTCCGGCTCCACGGGATACGTCATGGTCAATTTCAAAATCTTGATCCGTCCCGCAAGCCCCATGCCTTCCAGGGCCTGAGTCAGGTCCGTATAGCTCTTCCCCGTCACCACGAGGCCGAGCCGGGACCCCGCCCCGGCGTGGACGACCTCGTTCAGCCCGTTGGCCCGGGCATAGGCCCGCGCCGCGTCCAGCCGGACCGTCATCAGCTCCGCCTCGATCGGCACGCTGGCCGTGGCCAGGACGATCGGGTGAAACCGTTTCCGGTAGGGCCTCCCCTCCACCTCGAAGTCCGGCAGGACCACGCGCGGCGCTTCCGGGTCCACCCGCACCGTGCCGGCCCCGTCGCACAGCGGCGTGACCAGCTTGAGCGCCGTCACCAGCCCCGAGTACCGGCTCAGCGTGAGCGCGTGATGCGCGCACCAGAGGATTTCAGCCACCGTGGCGGGATAGAGGACCGGGACCTTCATGTCCCGCAGCACCTCCTCACTCGCCCCCGGGTTCACGGAACTCTTGGCCGCGTGGTCGTCCCCGCAGAACATCACGGCCCCGCTCCCCTCGCCCGACCCGGAGAAGTTGGCCAGTCCCATCTCGTCGGGCGTCCACTTCACCCCCTGCGCCTTGCCGTACCAGAACCCGTCCACGTCCCCGATGTACTGGCTGCCGTGTACCGCCGCCGCCGCGATCTTCTCGTTGACCGCCGGCTGATGGACGAACCCCCCGTCGCCGTTCAGATGGCGCAGGGCCTTGCGAATCTCCACATCCAGCCCGCCCAGGGGAGACCCCTCATAGCCCGTGATGAACGTCCGGCGCACCGATCCCCCCGACGCCCGGTCCCGGCGTTGCTTGTCGATCAGAAACCGGACCAGGGCCTGCACGCCCGTCAGGAACACGGTCCCTCGCTCGCGGGTGTAGCGGTCGTCTAAGGAGTCTGTCACGGATGTAGAATTTGACATGGGATGTGAGTCGCCCTGGAGCGCGGGAATGAATTCCCGCGTTACGACTACAAAGTCCGCTGAAGCGGACTCCATACGCCGAATGCAGAAGCAGTCACAATGCACAGATCCAAAGCAGGCGCGACGTCCCGGCTTTCAGGACCTCACCCCCTAACCCCCTCTCCCACGGGAGAGGGGGGAGAAGCACCCCACCCCCGTCCCCTCCCCTACAAGAGGGGAGGGGGAAGTACAATAACCAGTACGAAGTACAGATAAAAAGCAGGCGCGCCGCCAGAAACCCCCACTCCTGAAGTCCAGCAGAAGCAACCCACATGCCGGGGGCACAACATTCTGTGCGATCACAGGACGTTGAGGTTGCGGCGCGCCCAAGCCCCTCGCGGCGTCTGAGCGAGTGCCTTTTCTTTTGTCCAACTTTTCTTTGGGCAAGCAAAGAAAAGTTGGAAAACGGCGGGGGATGTACGGAGGGGAGGAGGGAACCGGTTTTACCCGATATTCGCCGCCTCCTTCGCCAGCCCCACGCACCGCCCAATATCATAATCCCTGAAGATCGTGACCTTCTGCGCCTCCAGCGACCCCTCCGCGTGGAGGGCCAGGAGTTCGTGGTACCCCCCGAAGTCCGAGGCCGTCAGGTCCCGGATCAGGTTGAACGCCTTCAAGCGGTCCTCCGTCGAGACCCCTGCCCGTCCGCCTAAATAGCGCTCCACATAACCCTTCGTCTCCGGACTGGTCAGATCCTCCTCCGACGGCCCGGTCACCACCAGCCCCCCGGCGATGTCCTGCACCAGACTGACCGCCGTGTGATAGCCGCTGGCGAAGTAGTGCTTGGCGATGTTCGTCACAATCGGGTCCGGAATCGCAATCCCATCCACCACCCTGGGCGACAGCGCTGCGGCCCTCCCCAGCGCCCGCACCGTCTCCGCATAGGTGATCAGCCGGGTGACCTTCTCCCGGATATGGGACGCGGACGCCGCCCCGTTGTAGTCCGCGATCAGCGCCGCCGCGCCGATGAACAGGTCGCACAGCGGAGGCTTGTAGGCCACGGCCGTGAAGCGATGGAACTGCACGAACGTGTTGGCCACGGCCCCGGCAAAATCCCATTCCCCCTTCAGGAACACCCGGTCGTTCGGGATGAACACGTCGTCGAACACCGTCAGCGACTCGCACAACCGGTGCCGGGAGGAGACGGGGTGGTGAAAGGCGCTCCCCGATGTCCCTCCGAAATGACTGGCGATCAGCTTCAACCCCTTCGCGTGGGCCGGAACCGCGAAGGCCACGGCATAGTCCCGGTCCTTCTCCGCCATCGCCCGCGTCGGGATGACGAGGATCTCGTCCACGTAGGGGGCGCAGGTCGTGTGCGCCTTCGCCCCGCGCACCACGATCCCGTCGCTCCGCTCCTCCACGATCCGGACATAGTAGTCGGGATGCGCCTGGTCCGACGGCCCCTTGCCCCGGTCCCCCTTCACGTCCGTCTGCGCCACGGCCATGCTCAGATCCATGTCCCGGCAATAAGCGTGGTACTTCCGCACCCGCTCCAGATACCCCGTGCCGTACTTCTGGTCCGCCAGCCTCGCGATCAGAGACAGCGTGAACAGGGCATCCGTGCCGATCTCCTTGATCAGCAGCACCACGCCCCCGCCCATCCGGGTGCTCGTCTCCACCATCTCCCGGCGGTGCAGCAGGTCCGCCGTGCTGGCCGGCGGGACGAAATAGCGACTGACCGTTTCCCCCGTCTCCGGGCAGAGACAGGTCATCATCTCCCGGTACGCCTCCCGTTCCGCCAGCTCGAAGTCGAGCGCCGCGTGCCGCGCCCCCACGCCCAAGTCCGGATGCGCCGTCACGTCCTCCACCCGCTCCCCCTTGAAGAACACCGCCCGCCCGTCCCGCAGCCCTTCCAGATACGCCTCCGCCGTCCGCACGCCCATGACGACCTCCTCAGAGATGCCTTTCTCTATCGTTTATGGCTCCACGTGTCATTTTTCGAATGCAAAAACATCCATAAGTACAGATTTAAGCAGCTTTGCTTCGCCATGTACCATCCGTCGAATCTTCTCCGTCGTCTCACGGCTGAACGTCGCTTCACCGCAGTGCAGGCAGACGCTGGCCGGGATGCCTTCGACCAGAACCGGTTTGCCTTCAATCTGAAATACCTCGCTTACCAGTTCTTCGCGCGCCTCTGCTGAGCCGCATACGTGACATCGGAACATGTCTCCCTCATTCTAACAAACACTGCTGCCTGTTTCATCAGACAGAACGCTTAGAAAAACGCTGGCTCGCATCAGGAAGGGTAATCCCCACCAGACGCCCCTCCCGATAATGATAGATGTTCCCATCATCCTCCATAATGCTGTCATCAGCACACTGAGGTTTTTGGAAGCTAAGGTAGAGCACATCAGCTTCCTCGTCATAATCACTCCAGATAGTGGGAAAGGGCAAGCGAAGTAGATCAGAAACAAAATTTAGGTCAATGGGGGGCGTATCCATAATGTTTTTTTCCTTTTGGCGATTTTATCTGGACGCGAAGTCAGAAAAGCTGTGACAATAAATCCATTAGGCTCATCCCGATAAATGACGACACAGGTTTTTTTGGTAATGTTGGTCGCAGCAAAATGCCGCAAAGCAATGACTGCGCCAAGATCTCCTGTGACAATCTGGTCGGGCTCCAAAACACTTTCCAGCACCTTCTCACGGTTTCCAACCATATAGTCGTGAGATTCCGTGATGTGAACCCATTGCCGGTAGGTCAGGCGAATAGTATGGCCTTGAACCGAAGGAACAGAAGCCAGCACAATCTCACCCTGGTTCATTCCGGCCTCTCCTCAAACATCCCACTGAGTCTCAGGGTTCCCAAATCGTCGCCGCGATGTACCGCTCTCCATCCGCGTGATCGTTGAAGTAGTAGACCGTCACCACCCGGCCGTCCGCTCGCTGAACCGTGCGGGGGTAGCCGACATCGTGATTCCCCCCATCCTCCCGCAGGACGACCTCCCTCCCCCACGTCGCGCCGCTGTCCTCGCTCAGCCGGGCGCACATCTCGAAGGGCGCGTCCCGGTACCCGTACGTCAGGCACACGCGCCCGTCCCGCAGCCGGATCATCGCCGGCGGGTTGCCCCCCCGGCCCGTGTCGGGGACAGGGCGATTCACAGACGCCCACGTCGCCCCAGCATCGTCTGACGCGTACAGGTCGATCCAGTTCCGCTCCGTCTTCAGGTCCCGCTTCCCCTCCCGGCATCGGATGGCCACCAGGATGCGTCCATCGGGCAGCCGGACGCTGGCGGGCATGATCGCGAACCCCTCCGGCTCCGGCCCGATCCACGAGACGAACCCGAACCCCTTCCCCCCGTCCGTCGTCCGGGCGCAGAAGACCCGCCCCTCCTCCCCGTCGGGCTTGGACGCCGTCAGGAAAAGGGTACACGCATCCGCGCCATCCACGAGATAGTCCGTCCGGGCCGCGATCCCCGTCTGGCCGAACAGCGGAAGCCTGAACGGCCCCTCCCACATCCTGCACCGGTCCTGCGAGACATAGAACCAGGACCTGGCCCCTGCCCTCAGCCCTGAGCGGGCGCACATGAGCGCGAAGTCCGGATGGGTGAAGGTCACGCCCCCAGGGCAATCCACGGGCGCGTCGGCCACGTCCAGAACCTGCCCGACGCCCAGGTCGTGACGCACATGTTCATCCGCGGAGAGCCCCCGGTCCCCGGGCGTGCGGCACGGCGTCGCCTGCGCCTCCCACGTCTCGCCCCCGTCCAGGCTGCGCGCCTGCATCCCGACGAAGGGCCTCTCCCGGTCCCGCGCGTGGAACCCCGCATCTGACTTGACATAACCGACCGTGAACCCGACCACGATCTCGTCTCCCCAGGACCAGATGCCGTAGTTGGCCGGCCAGCCCCCGTATCGCCCAGCCTCCCGATAGATCGCAACATGCTGTGCGTTCATTCCGGCCCCTCCTCGAACATCCGCTTCCCTTCCCGAAACATCTTTTCCCAGTACGCCACCTCCTCCGCATCCGGCCCCGCATCCTGCCCCGGTCGGGTCCGCTTCCTCTGCGGCCCCTCCGCGATCCGGTGCGCCATCTCCGCCTCAAACTCGTCAGACTTCATCCCGGCCACGCGATGCCTTCGCGCCGCATCCAGGATCTTCCGATC
This sequence comes from Candidatus Latescibacterota bacterium, assembly GCA_009694805.1. GTDB lineage: Bacteria > Latescibacterota > UBA2968 > SICM01 > SICM01 > SICM01. The sequence goes on along the minus strand of SICM01000036.1, from coordinate 5,999 downwards.
CGACGACACCACGAGCACGGCCTTCTTCCCGTGCCGCTTTAGGATGTGCGCCACCAGCACGTCGTCCGCGGACTCCGGCGGCCTGGAGAAGATCACCGATATCCCCTCCTGCCGCCTGGCGCCCGTCACGGTCCCGATCCCCTCATCCCCGTCGAACACCGCCGTCACCTGGTCCCCTGTGGCCGCACGATAGGCCGACAGCGCCCGGACCAGCGCCGTCCGGCCCACCTCCAGCCCGCCCCGTCGTTCCTGCTCGGACAGCCGCTCCGACTTCCGGATCAGGTTGTACCCGTCGATCAGAACCTCTCGCATTGCGTATTCTCTGTTGGTCTGGACCTCACCCCCCAAGCCCCCTCTCCCTCCTTCGACTACGCGGCTAACGCCGCTCCGCTCAGGATGCGGGAGAGGGGGAGGATATGTTGTCAGGGGGATAGAGTTCTTTTCGGACCTATAGCAGTCCTCAAGATCCGCCCCCAGGACAGCGCGGCGTCGGAATCCCCCTCTACAATGGCCCCTTGGAGGCAACGCCCCTGTCGCGGCCATCCATACCCTGATCTGACAGGGGGAGCATTTACGCCGCGCTCAAGCCCCTCGCGGCGCTTGAGCGAGCGTGCTTCTTTGGTCCCACATTTCTTGCACGAGCAAGAAATGTGGGAATGCCGGGGGGAATCTGGATGGGATGTCTTATGCGTTCAACGCCGCGATGAGGGCCTTGACATATCCCACCGCATACGCCCACGCCCGCTCCTGGTTCGACGAGTCCCCGGCATAGTCCGGCATGTGATCGAGCTGCAGCGCCCCCTCATAACCCACCTCTTTCAGGGTCTGGAGCACCCTGAACATGTTCATGTCCCCATCGTCCAGGGCCACCTCCTCGTAGCCCCCCGCCGTCGGAATCGTCCCCCGCACGTTCCGAAAGTGGACGTGGAAGATCTTTTTCCGCCCTCCGAAATACCGGATCTCCTCAAAGATATTCATACCGGACTCGTACCGCGTACCCACGCAGTAGAGCAGGCCGCTCTGCTCGCTGGGGACCGCGTCCAGCAGGCCGGCCCAGCGCCGGAGGGAAAGATGGGCTTCCGGAATCGGAGGGTCTGACGGATGAACCACCAGCCTCACCCCCGCCCGTTCCGCGGCCGGGACGAGCCTCTCATAGAGATGCACGCATCGGGGCCAGTATTCCTCCACCGACGGGATCTCATAAGGCGCTTCCTTCAGGCGCTTCTCCATCACCTCCCGGTCGAACCCGTACATCTTATACCCGCCCCGGTGCGCCACCTGAATCCCGCCGCGAGACCCGGGGTTGTAGTAGTCCAGAGGGGCGGACAGGAAGGGAATGCCGGCCCTCCCCAGAACTTCAACCGTCTTACAGAGACGATCGAGTTCCTGCTCCCCGCCGGGCTGGCCGAACAGGAATTGACGCGGCACGGGCGGGGCCACCCGGAAGATGCCCAGGCCCGCCCCGAGCAGTTTCTCCTTGAGCTTCAGGAGACCCTCCAGGTCGGGATAGCCCTGTTCCTTGAACCCCGGTATGGAGGCCTCGTTGTGGATGTCGAACCCGTCCGCGCCGATCTGTTGGGCGAACTGAATATAGGCGTCCGAAAGGTCTCGATCCCTCAACAGGACTTTCATGAGAACCCCTCCCTGGTCACAGATCCTGCATCCTTTGAATCAACTCTCTCAGCACCAGAAACGACGACTCCGCGCAGTCCCGGGGCACGTTGGCCGCGTTGTCGTCCGGCGTGTGGTTGGCCGCCAGCGTGGCGTAGCCCCGGCTGTTGAAGTTGATCCCCCGCGCCCAGGCGGAGGCGGGCCGGAAGCACGCCGCGTCGTTCATCCACGGCTCCTGATCCGGGCTGTAGATCGGGTCCGTGCCCAGACCCAGGTCCGCGTGGATCGCCTTGACCGCCTCGATCAACCCCGCGTCCGTCGTGGACGCCCAGAGGTTGGGGCCGAAGGTCAGCGAGTCGCAGTTGATGACGAACCTCAGGTTCCGGAGCGTCCCCTCCGCCTCCCGCCGGCGGACGTAGTGCTTCGCGCCCAGGAGCCCGTACTCCTCGCTGCCGGGAATCAGAAACGTGAGCGTGCGTCGGGGCCGGGTCCCGGAAAAGGCGTGCGCGAGCATCGTGATGATGATCGCCGTGGCCGTGTTGTCGTTCGCCCCCTCCGTCATGATCAACGAGTCCGCGTGGGCAATGATGATGATCTCCTCCGGGCTTTCGCCGGGAATCGTCCCCACGACATTGTAGGTGGGGACCGGGGGCGCATACACGACCCGCAGCCTCACCTGCACCTCGGCCCGGTCCTTCACCAGCAGGTCCACGAACGGCACGTCCCGGAGACCGATGACGAACCTCGGCAGGGACAACACGTCCTCCCCCACGAGATACTCCGGCAGAAATCCGACCTCGTTGCTGACGTTGATGCAGGCAGCCAGATCGCCCGTCGCCGCGTCCACGATCCCGTAGGGCACGCCCCCTTTTTTCAGCCTCGTGATCACCCCCGTGAACCCCGCATCCGAGGTCCCCGCGCAGTTCTCAGCCACGCCCACCGACAGCCGCCGGCTCCGGTGGATGATCTCCGGACGGATGGCCTCCCACCGGTCCAGGTACCGGTCCCGGAACGCGACGGGCAGCGCCGCCGCCATCTCCCGGTGGAGGATCTGCGTCGCCTTCTCGTAGGCCTTCGTGCCGGAAGGATGCGGACCTAAATCCGTACACAGCGCCTTCAGCATGCGCTCCAGATAGGTCAGTCGGTTTTCCGGCGTCGAGACCCGCTGCCGGGTATTCTTCGTCATGTTCACCTCGCAACATGTGCTTGACTTCCGGTGACGGACAACGGTATATATGTCCCGGCGAAGTCAGGTGGTGGGAGAGCCTACGGGGTGGATGTCTGAATATAGTGAGAGATCGGAGGGAGGGAAAATCGAATTTGTACGATAGGGGCGACCGGCCGGTCGCCCCTATCGATTCCGTCACCACCCCATCGCATACCCGTCCCGCCTCGGGTCGGCCCCGCCGCCCAGCGCCCCGGTGGCCGGATCGACCATGATCCCCTGCCCGCCGCCGACCAGGGCCGACCACTCCGGGATCACGTTCAACTCGTGGCCCCGGGCCTGCAACCCCTTCCGCACCTCCTCAGGGATGCGGGCCTCGATGTCCACCAGGCGTCCCGGGCTGGTGGCCTTGACGCGCGGGGCCTCGATGGCCGCCTGAACGTTCATCCCGTGGTCGATCATGTTCATCATCATCTGCGGCGTGGTGAACATGATGCCGTAGCTGCCCGGCGTGCCGATCAGGGAGAACAGCCTCCCGTCCTTCCAGATCTGCGCCGGAGACATGCACATCTCGATCTTCTTGGACGGCCCGATGGCGTTCGGGCTTTCCGGCTCTGCGTCGAACCAGTTGATGAAGTTGTTCAGGGCGATGCCCGTGCCGTCCACCACCATGCCCGACCCGAACCCCCCGCCCAGGCTCTGCGTGACCCCCACGGCGTTCCCTTCCTCGTCCACCACGTCAAAATGCGTCGTACACTCCTTCAGCAGGGCGGCCAGCTCCCCCGGCATGACCTCTCCGGGCAGCTTCTTGGACAGCGGCGTGTAGCGCTCCCCCCCGGTCACCATCGCCCGCTCGCCGATCAGCTTGTTCCGTTCTGCGGCGTACTTTTTCGACAGCAGCGCCTTCGTGGGCGGGTTGGCGATGGCGGCGTACTCCGCCCGGTCCACCTGGGCCAGTTTGCCCGCCTCAATGAACAGGTGCAGGGATTCCACGCTGTTATGCCCCAGGGCCGCGATGTCGTGGCCCTCCAGGAGGTTCAACGTCTGCAGATACTGGATGCCCTCGCAGGGCGGGGCGGGACAGAAGATCTCGTGACCCCGGTAGGTCGCGGAGATGGGGTCCAGCCACGCCGTCTGGAACCCCTCCATGTCCGCCTTCGTGATCAGACCTCCGTTCCGCTCGCAGCATCGGACGATGGCGTCCGCGATCTCCCCCCGGTAGAAGGCATCCGGCCCCTTCTCGGCCACCTTCCGGAATGTGGCCGCCAGGTCCTTCTGCACGAGGATCTCGCCGGGCAGAGGCGCGCGTCCGCCGGGCAGGTAGGCCGCCACGGACGCCGGGAACGGCGTGAGGCGGGAGAGGTTGGAATGGTAGAATTCGTGATTCTTGACCGTGAACGGGTACCCCTGTTCCGCGTACTCGATGGCCGGCGCGAACACGTCGATGGGCTTCAACCGCCCGTAGCGGGAGAGGGCCTCCAGCCACCCCCCGCACGAGCCGGGGACCAGGGGGGTCAACGCGCCCGCGCTCTGCTTGGCCGGGGTGTCGAACAGTTTGAGTTCAGCGGCCTTCGGCGTCAGCCCGATGTAGTCCAGGACCTTCATCTCCTGCTTCCTGGCGCTGTAAATGATCATGTAACCCACGCCCCCGATGCCCGACATGTAGGCCTCGGTCACGTTGAGCGCAGCAGCGGTCGCCACCGCCGCGTCGACGGCGTTCCCCCCCTGCATCAGAATCCTGAGGCCTGCCAGCGACGCCAGAGGGTGGGCGGATGCGACCATCCCTCTTCTCCCTGTGACCATCGGTCGGTGCATGAGCCCCTTGCTCGGAAGTGCCATGATCCCTCCTATCCTGAATTTGATGCGGGACCTTCGCGAACGTCTTTTGCGTTCTCATCGGAAAGCGGAAGCATAAATATTCTAAATATTGGAATATTTATGCCGAATAATATACCTAAAAAAGGGGAAGAATCAAAACAAAAAGAGGACAACATTTCATTTTGCTCAGCAAAGCCGGAAAAGGATAAGATAAGGGTCTGTCCGCCTGAATGTCAAGCAGATTGCAAACCTCTTGACAAGCGGACAAGTTCATGTAAATTGTGGAAAATCTGATCACTGGCCGGTGGGTTTTGACTGGGGTTTCACCGTGACGAAAGAGGAACTGCTCAGAAAAATCGTGGAAGTCGGGCGGGAACGGCGGGGGACCGTCGGTGTGGCGGCGCGAAGGCTGGACTCGGGGGAGGAGGTCCGGTACGAGGCCGAGGGGGAATACCCGACGGCGAGCGTGATCAAACTGCCGATCCTCGTCGCCCTCTACCGAAAGGCCGTCGAGGGAAAACTGGACCTCGATGAACGGATGACCCCGAAGTCCGAGCACTACATGACCGGCACCGGCGTGCTCAACGACCTGAGCCGGGACATCTCTCTGTCGCTCCGGGACCTGGCCAGACTGATGACCATCGTCAGCGACAACGTGGCCACGAACCTGATCATCGACCTGGTGGGACGCGCCTACATCAACGAGGCGATGCAGGAATATGGCCTGAAGGACACGGCGGTGAGGCAGCGCCTGGACTACGTGAGCAAGGCCTGGCCGGACTTCCGGCGGGTGGCGATCAGCTCCCCCTCAGACCTCGTCCTGCTGCTGTCGAAGCTGAGCCGGCACGAGATCCTGACGCCGGAGGCGTGCGACGAGGTCGTCGACACCCTGAGGCGCAACCAGTACCAGGAGATGCTGCCCCGACATCTCCCGGTGGAGCGGCAGCGGGTGCTCTGGGTGGCCGACAAGCCGGGGATGCTCTGGGACGTGCGGGCGGACGCCGGGCTGGTGGCCACGCCCGGCCTGACCTACGCCGTGGCGATCATGACTCTACGGCATCAAGGGCGAACGCCGGGCAGGCCGCATCTTCGCGGACACGGACGGGGCCCACATCGTCGCCCGCCTGTCCCGGCTGGTCTACGACTACTTCGTGCCCTGAAGAAAAGGGGGGTATCGCTGAATCCCAATGCTGGCGCGGGTTTCGGAGATACCCCCTTGATTTTTGGGCCGTTCGTGCCGAGAATTGAGTTGATAGTTATGACACTGTTCACTTACCATTCCCAACTTATGCCCCCCGAAAACCTCGGCAGAAAGCTTTCGGGCCTGAAATATAGGCGTCAGCTTCACCAACGAATACGGCTCTCTAAGAGGCGGTTCCTGCGATAATCCAAAACTGCTATTTAT
>SICM01000035.1 GCA_009694805.1 Candidatus Latescibacterota bacterium | reverse complement strand
GCTTCGGTCGCCGACCAAAGCCGCCTCGACCGCTCCGTCAACGCCGGCCTGAGGACCGTGTACTTTCTGCGCAAGATATTGAAGTTCACGCATCAAAGGTACAACCGCGCCCTGTCGAAATCAATCGCTTATTTCTTCACAACCCCTTGCCCACGACGTCGTAGAGGGCGCTGTCCACGGCGCAGAGGGTGGAGCGGTCGAAGTCCAGGTCGGACAGGATGCCCTCGATGTCGAACGGGTTCCTGCCGACCAGGAAGTGTTCCAGCCGCGCTTTCAGGGCCGGGATGTCGAGGTCTTCCAGAGACCCGTAGCCCTTCGTGCGGAAGGTGGAGGAGACCAGGCGGTCCGGGGCGACCACGTCGGACCACTCGCCGAGGCCGGTGACGCCCTCGCTGGTGTGCAGCTCCAGGGCGGCGAAGTAGGACTCCGTGGGGGCCGCGTCCGGGCCGGAGATGACCGTGGCCTGCCCGCTGGCCCACGACGGTCTTGTGCTGGCGACGAACGGTGAGGGGGTGGATGTCCAGACCTGTGATTTTCATGGGGATTCTCACGGTTACAGTTTGGTCGGTTTGCAGAGGTTTTTTTCTCTGTGGGCCACCCTGCCGCACTTCTTGCAGACGAATTGAGCGTCTCTGACGAGTTCCTGGTACTCCTCAAAGTGTCTTTTTAGGTAGTTCTTCTCTTCTATAAGCTCGCATAGCGTGTTATCGCTCATAAGGATCACCTTCTGCCGATGTTTTGAAGGACTCATCCCCACTTCGTGAGGTCTATCAGCACGCCGAGATACTTCTCCTTCTCGTCCAGGAGGCCCTTATAGGCCCGGTCCGCCCCGGACGCGGGCAGGGTGTGGGTCAGCAGAGGGGCCACGCGGAGACGTCCGTCGGCGATGAAGGAGAGCATCAGGTCGTAGGGTTCGGGGTCCCCGTAGCGGGCGGCGTCCGCCTGCCGGCTGGCGTGCGCGCCGATCAGGGTGACGCCGGGGGAGTGCAGGCCGAAGTAGAGGCTGATCTCCGCGTCCCCGCGCGGGCTGCCCAGGAGGACCACCTTCCCCATCTGCGCGGCCATCTGGATGGCCTGGGGGGCCACCTGCGGGTTGCCCGTGGCCTCCACGACGACCTGACAGCCCGCGCCGTTGGTCAGGGCATCGATGCGCTTCCGCACGTCCTCCTCCGCCGGGTTCACCTGGACGTCGATGCCGCACTGGGCGGAGATCCTGAGCCGCTCCGGCACCGCGTCGATCCCGATCACCTTTCGCGCCCCGGCGCATCGCATGAGCTGGGCCGCGAAGTTGCCGATCAGGCCCTGTCCGAACACGGCGACGGTCTGGCCGAGGCGCACCTCCGAGAGCCGGATGGAGGTGAGGGCGATGTGGGCCATGGTCGCGAACGGGGCGTGTTCGACGGGCATCCCTGCGGGGACCTTCAGCCTCTGGCGCTGCGCCGGGATGATGGCGTGGGAGGCGTGGTTGCTCCGCGTGAAGAGGATGTCCCCCTCCCGGACCCCCTGCACCCCCTGGCCGACCAGCACGGCGCGGCTCACGGAGGCGTAGCCGGGCCGGAACGGGAACTTGGCGTAGCGGAACTCCGGGATGGGGAACCCGACGTGGGTCTCGGTGAACATCGCGAGTTCGGTGCCGGGGCTGATCAGCCCGTAGAGGTTTTCGACGAGCACCTCCCCGGGGCCGGGGACGTCGGCGAGGTCGAACTCTTCGGCCTCCACGCGCAGCTTGCCGGTGAAGACGAGGCGTCTGGCTTTCATGGGCATCTCCTGTTTAATGTCCCAGCCCGTCTCCGGTGAGGCAGCCCGTGCCCACGGTCCCGTCCGTGATCTTGAAGATGGCGGGGAAGCGGTCCGCCCAGGCTGCGTTGGCGTTCGGGCAGTACTGTCGGGCGTTGCCCTCGATGGCCGTGACGCCGGGGACGCGGGCGGCCAGGCCGGCGGAGTGGAGGAAGGAGGCGCCGGGGCAGGTCAAATCCTGCACACAGAGGAACATCTTGTATTTCTGGGCCGCTGCGGCCATCAGGAGGGCCTGGGTCTGCCCCTTGCAGGCCTTGAGGGCCACGCCGGAGTAGCCGAGCTCGCGGGAGAGGAGCAGGCTCTCGAAGTCCTGCAGGGATTCGTCGATGACCACGGGCCGGATCTGCGCGGCCCGGTGCATCCTGTTCTCCGGGTTGGCCTTCAGATCCCGCGCCGTGGGCTGCTCGATGTAGGCCACGCGCTCCAGGGCCTGCGGACTTTTTTCACGGACCCGGGCGAGGAGATCGAGGAGGTACTCGACATTTTTGCACTTCTCGTTGAAGTCGAGGGAGTAGACCCACTCCCGCACGCCCCGGGCGGCCTGGGTCTCGGCGGCGACGCGCTCGACGGCGCAGACGCGGTTCACGTCCCAGGCCGGGTCGTCGCCGTTGAGTTTGACCTTGAGGTGGGTCAGGCCGTCGGCCCTGATCCACTCCGGCAGGGTCTCCGGCAGGCCGTCGTCGATCCGTTTCGGGAGGTCCGCGTCGGTGAGGGGGTCGAGGGCGCCGACCAGGTGGTAGAGGGGCAGGCGGGGCTTGGGTTGCCGTGATGTATACCGATCCAGGTACTCGCCCTGGAAGTCGTCGTTGAGGTAATCGGCGAGGTCGTGGCTCATGAATTCGGGGCCCAGGCCGTCATAGCTGTTGAGGCCGTTGACCTTGCCGAAACCATCGTGGAGGGCCGCGTCGAAGGGGCTGGCCGTGACCAGCGCGCAGAGTTTGGGCATGGGCTCGGCGAGGCCCAGCTCCCGCGATACCTCTGAGGCCAGGTCGAGGAATTGCGGTTCGAGGGGGACCATCAGGTCGATGGGGTGCGCGCGGTCCCGACAGCGTCGCGTAGCCTCCGCCATCCGGTCCGCTAGGCGCTTCATGGCTTTTAAGGATTGATCGGGTGTCACGCGCTGCGACGGGAAGGACCAGGTGTTCCCCAGAGGCATGGACCCGAAGCCTTCGGCCCGCTTCCCCGCGTTGTTCTCCACCTGGATCGTGACGTTCAGGATGGTCGCGTTCGCCACGACCATGCCGCCGAACTTGAGGGGCGCGCGGTAGGCGTACTCTTCATAGCCGGTGTTGACCTCGCAGACCCGGATATCCGTGGTCTTTGCCATGTCTTAAAAGATTCCTCCAGAAGGATGCTCTTAAATTCTGGTCCGATTCATTCCGGCAGGGGCATGTCCGGCTTCCCGTAGGTGGCGTGGTGGAACGCCTGCCAGAAGTGCTTCCCGGTGTAGCGGACGGTGAAGGCATCCACCCGCTCGGTCCCTTCCCTCAGTTTGGCCGGCCAGGGCTCCTCGCGCTGGATCTCGATGGTCACGGCCCCCTGCAGGGTGACGGGCGCGATATCCCCGGCTTTCTGGACGGCCTCCTGGATGCGCTCCCGGATCAGGTCCCGGGCGTCGGCAGGCGCGAGGTGGATGGCGCAGAGGTCCGACAGGCCCTCCTTGACGGGCGCGGTGACGATGCCCGGCGCCCAGGCCTCGGACTCCCGGCAGGCGTGCAGGTCCCCGGCGGTGAAGACCCAGGGGATGCCGAGCTGGCCCGCCAGGAGCGCGGCCATGCCCATCTCGCCCATCTCCCGACCATTGGCCCGGTAGAGGATCCCCCGGCTCATGGAGTGGGCCAGGCAGGCGTTCGGGGTGTAGCCCATGGCGTGCATGCCCACCTGCACCAGGGCGTCGAATTGCCTGGAGATGCCCAGCAGCCAGCTCGGCCGGTTGCGGCCCCGCGCGATCCGGACGCCGGGGATCAGCGCTTCCGGAAGGATGGTCCGGCCCGCGCCGTGCGCGTCGTTGATCAGGACCTCCCGCACGCCCGCCTTGAAGAGCCCCTCGGCCGCGGCGTTGACCTCGCCGGTGAGGAGGCGCTGCATCTCCGAGCGCTCGTAGACGCCCTTGGCCTCATTTCCGTAGTCCGTGTGCCGGGGGTCCCAGTCGTCCACGCCGGCCACGCCTTCCAGGTCCGTCATCATGTAGACCGATTTGATCGTTTTCATGAGCCCTCACCCTTCCTGCCTAAAAGGTCGTCACGGTCCTGGCCTGGAGGCCGGCCCAGTCGATTTCCCGGCCCAGGCCGGGGGTCTGCGGCACGTACATGTAACCATCCCGCACGGTCGTGGTGTCCCGGATCAATCCGGCGGCGGCGCTGGGGACGGCGCTGGCGTTGCGCCAGGTCCAGGCCCCGACCTCCCACCAGTCGTCGTTGCGGATGGCCGCGACCACGTGCGGGTTGCCGCCGTGGCAGGTCCGCCCGAACATCTCAGCCAGGTTGGCCAGCTTCATCTGGCCGGTGATGCCGAGGCCGGTCTGGCGGACGATGTCGATGGCCCCGGCGGAGAGGTAGGGGACGGCCAGGTAGGGGTTGCCGGGGAGGGATTCGAGGGCCATGACGGGGAGGTCGAGGGCGTCGGAGAGGCGCTTGAGGCCGGGGAGGTCGAACTCCTGGAGGGGTTCCTCGATCCAGAGATAATCGAGTTTTTCGAGCGCTCGGCCGACTTTGATGGCGTCTTCCACGCTGTACTGCTGGACGGGGTCGTGCATCAGGACCATCTCATCGCCGACGAGGGCGCGGAGGTCCCGGGCCAGGGCGAGGTTGGCCTCGACGCCGAGGATGGAGTGGTCCTTGAATCCTTTGAACCCTTCTCGTTTGGCCCGTTCGGCGGTCCTGAGCGCCTCCTCGTGCGAGACGCCGGTCTCCGTGAGGTAGGCGGGGATGCGGTCCCGGAACCCGCCGAGGAGCTTGTGGACCGGGAGTTTCGCGCAGAGGCCGGCCAGGTCCCAGAGCAGGTCGTCGATGAGGGACAGGGGCGCTGTGGAGGGGGCGTGGAAGTAGCGCCGGGCCATCCAGAGCTTGTGCCACGTGTATTCGCGATTCAGGGCGTCCGCGCCGAGGAGTTCCGGGGCCCACTGGAGCTTGAAGGTCTGCGCCTCCCATTCCAGGTGTTCCCGGCCCCAGGAGCTGGTCAGGACGCCACAGGTCTCCAGGTTGGCGTCGGTCCGGAGATGCAGGACGGCGCTGTAGACGGGCCGGGGGGGGAGGCGGAGGCCGGGGCCCTCGTAGGGCCGGTGGCCGAAGCGGACCGGGCGCGCACCGGGGTACTCCTGCATGGTGCGCAGGGGCCGCCACTCGGGGACGAGGGGGTCGCTTTCGAGGATGTGGATCTGGAGGGATTCGATCTTCAAGGCATGTCTCCTATAGCTCGTAGCTCACCCATTCGTTTTCGCAGACCGGCCCGCGTGCGAACCAGGCGCGGCCTCCCGGGGGTTCCAGGACAATGCCGCACATGGTCTGGCCGCAGGGCTCGCCGCCCAGGTCCTCCTCGTGCCGGCAGATGGCGATGGGGCCGTTCACGTGGTCTTTGAGCATGGTCCGGAGCGCGGCCGCGTCGGGACGCGGGGAGGCGCGGAGCAGGCGGGTGGCCCGGCCCCAGCGGGCGATGGTCTGGCCGCGCTGGTCCCACGCCCGGCGCTCCAGGGGCTTGAGGCGCTCAGTCAGGTAGTGGTTCGAGTGGGCCATCGGGCCGTCGAACGGGCAGAGGACCTCGTAGTCCCGCGCCGAGGTCTCCAGGTCGTAGATCTCACCGTGCCGGTCGCAGAGGACGTAGTTCATGCCGGAGGCGCGGGGGGCGACCAGCACCGCGTCGATGGCCCCGCCGATGCGCGTCGAGGAGAGGATGCGCCGGATGACGAAAGGGTAGGGGACGCCGGGGCCTGCGTCTGCGGGGATCAGGTTGTTGATGACGACGCCGATCCCTGCGCTGTTGAGCCCTGCCAGGCCGAGCATGCCCGCCGTGGTGTAGACGAGGGTGTTGGGACTGCCCGTTTGGGTGAGCCTGAGCAGGACGGCGGCGGGCGCGAAGATGGACGGCAGGTCGTAGTTCTGCCCGATGACGGCGTCGGTCCCGTCGAGGCCGCCGGGGGCCATGAAGGTGGTGCATCCCGCCTCCACGAAGGCCGGGGAGAGGTAGTCGAACAGGTCGAGGAAGGCGTTGAGGGCCAGGATCTCCGCGAACGGGACGCCGGCCCCGTCGGCGATGCCCCGGGCCTCCTCCAGCAGGTCGGGGGCGGAGGCGTCCGCCGGCCCCAGGTAGGCGCAGGAGAGGTCCAGGGCCCGCGTCTTGGTCAGGGGCTCCACGCGGTGGCTCCGGCTCGTGTGGTCCAGGTAGTCGAAGTAGACGGACAGCAGGGTCCGGATCTGCTCCCGGAATCCCTCTCCGTGGGCACGGCCTCTGTCGCGCGGGTCTCCTGAGATTTCGAGCAGCGGCAGATGGTTGGTCATTTCTCTTAAGCTCCTGTTTAGGATATTTCCACTACCTTCGCGCAAACTTCTGCAGGCGCTGGCCCCGGTCGCCGGCGCCGATCTCGGCCACGTAGATGCTCCCCTCGTCGTCCACGCAGAGGCCGTGCGGGGCCTGGAGCACGCCGCCCTCAGAGCCGGAGAAGCGGCTGATGAGTTTCCCGTCCGGGGTCCAGACGCTGACGCGCCCGTAGCCCCCCTGCTCGGCCACGTAGATCGTGTTGTCATCGGTGATCCAGACGTCGCCGGGAGACTGTACGTCGGTCCACTGCGCGATGAACTTGCCGTCCGGGTCGAAGACCTGGATGCGGTTGTTCTCCCGGTCGCAGACCAGGAGGCGGCCTGTCTTATCGCAGCCGATGTTGTGGACCACGGCGAACTGACCGGGGCCGCTGCCCGCCTCCCCCCACGCCAGCAGGTGCTCGCCGTCCTTCGAGTACTTGTGGACGCAGCGGTTGCCGTAGCCGTCGGAGACGTAGAAGCAGCCGTCCAGGCCGATGGCCACGCCGGTGGGCATGTTGTACTCGCGGTTGTAGAAGGTGACGCCGGGCACGCCGGGCTTGCCCCACTCGCGTTCCAGGTCACCCAGCCGGGTGTAGCGGCGAACGATGTGCTGGAAGGCGTCGGTCAGGTAGACCTGGTCGTCGGGGGTGATGAAGATGCCGTGCGACTGGCTGACCAGGTGCGGGGAGATGCCGAACTCCCCGTAGCCCCAGGAGGTGACGAAGTTGCCGGCCTTGTCGAACACGATGACGGGGTGCTTGCCGCGTGTGAAGGCGAAGATGCGGCCCTTGGAGTCTATGGCCGCGTCCGACACGAGGGAGAAGACCCACCCCTCCGGCAGTTTCGCCCATCCGTCCACGACCTCGTATTTGTAATCCCCCTGTCCCAGGATCGCCATGTCACACCTCCTTATGTCAGTTTCCAGATCTTTGCGGCCGTGCCGCCCAGGATGCGCTCCCGGTCCCCATCCGTCAGGAAGGGCAGGCCCTCCCGGACGAGGCGGAGTTCCTCGGACAGGGTGGGCCATTTGTGTTTGACCCGATGGTGGCCCGGATAGCCGGTGCCCCAGGTCATCCGCGCGGATCCGAAGGCGCTCAGGGCGGCCTTGATGGAGGGATGCACGTCCGCGTAGGGGAACTTCTTCTGCCTGGAGTGACCGGCCACGTCCGAGAGCTTCAGGTACATGTTCGGATGCTGCGCCAGGTCCAGGATGGGCTGATAGGTTGCCGGGGCCTCGTCCACCTTCGGGTATCCCATGTGGTCGATGATCAGGGTCAGATGCGGGTAGCGCCGGGCGATGGCGTCCACCTGATCGGCAAAGTCCGGGCGGAGGTGGAACTGGATGATGGCGTTCAGGCCGGCGATGGCCTCCCACATCGGCTCGTTCTGCGGGGTCAGGAGGATCTTTTCATCGGGGTAGTAGATGGGATGGAAACGGAACCCCACCAGGCCGCGGTCCTGCATCCAGTAGCGCACGTGGTCCGCGTTTCGGGGGTCCTGCGGGTCGATCAGGCCGTGACCGATGAAGCGGTCCGGGAAACGGGCGACGGAGTCCGCGATGTAGCCGTTGTCCCAGGTGGACCAGCTCGTCTGGACCAGGACGGTCCGGTCCACGCCGTCTCGATCCATCTCTTCCAGCAGTTCGTCCGACGTGCCCGGCTCGTCGGGCAGGGACTTCCAGTTCGGGGCCGTGGGGCCTATGGGATACCGGGGAGGGTCTATCTCCCAGACGTGGACGTGGGTGTCGACGATCATGGATTCCTCTTTTGAAGGGACAGTGGGGACATTCGTATGACTATGGCGAGAAGGTACGGTGACGGAACCGAAAAAGTCAACCCCAATCTGCGAGCCGTGGGAGGATGGGGAATAGGGCTTGATCTTGAAGGGGGTCTTCTCTATATTGTTTCGCAGCAGGGGGCAGGTGGAATGTAGGAGGTGGGGAAAACCAGAATACAACGAAGAGAGGAGATAGAGATGGTTCAGGTCGGTGACGTGGCGCCGGACTTCCGCGTGCAGAACCATCGCGGGGAGGAGACGACGCTGAAGCAGTTCAGCGGAAAGACGGTCGTGCTCTGGTTCTACCCGAAGGCGAGCACGGGGGGATGCACGGCGGAGGGCTGCGGGTTCCGGGATCGAATCGAGGCGTATGAGGCGAAGGGCGTGCAGATCCTGGGCGTGAGCTTCGACACCCTCGCCGAGAACGCGAAGTTCGCGGAGGACAACCATTTCCCCTATCCGCTGCTGTGTGACGTGGACCGGCAGATCGGGATGGCGTACGGGGCGTGTGACAGCCCGGACGCCAAAACCCCCAAGCGGATGACCTTCGTGGTCGGGCCGGATGGGAAGCTCCTCCAGGTCCACGCCCAGGTCAACGCGCGGGAGCACCCGGAGGCGTTGTTGAAGACGTTATAGGAGAAGGCAGGGGCGACCGGCCGGCCGCCCCTGCTTATGAACCAGAGTCGTGGCGTTTCTGGACGAGATGGCTTTGACGTGAGGGGAAGGGGCCCGAAAAAGGAGAGCGCTATGGCGAACACCAAGGTCGTGCTCCAGGAAGACGAAATCCCGAAGCAGTGGTACAACATCCAGGCAGACATGCCCACGCCGATGCAGCCGCCGCTGCACCCCGGCACGAAGCAGCCGATCGGCCCCGACGACATGGCCCGGATCTTCCCGATGAACCTGATCGAGCAGGAGATGAGCCGGGAGCGGTGGATCGACATCCCGGAAGAGGTGATGGAGAAGCTCCTCCTCTGGCGGCCCTCGCCGCTCTACCGGGCCAGGGCCTTTGAGAAGGCGCTGGGCACGCCGGCCAGGATCTATTACAAGAACGAGGGGGTGTCTCCGGCGGGGAGCCACAAGCCGAACACGGCGGTGGCGCAGGCGTACTACAACAAGGTCTTCGGGATCAAGCGGCTGACGACGGAGACGGGCGCGGGGCAGTGGGGGAGCGCGCTGGCCATGGCGTGCAGCCTGTTCGGGCTGGAGTGCAAGGTCTACATGGTGCGCATCAGCTTCGACCAGAAGCCGTTCCGGAAGATGATGATGGCCGTCTGGGGAGCGGACTGCGTGCCCAGTCCCAGCGCGGACACGCAGGCGGGGCGCAAGATCCTGGCGGAGACGCCGGACACGCCGGGCAGCCTGGGGATCGCGATCAGCGAGGCCATCGAGGACGCGGTGACCTCGGAGAACACCCGCTACTCGCTCGGCAGCGTGCTCAACCACGTCCTGATGCACCAGACGATCATCGGGCTGGAGGCGCAGAAGCAGATGGCGAAGGTGGGGGCCTACCCCGACGTGGTGATCGGCTGCGTGGGGGGCGGGTCCAATTTCGCCGGGCTGGCCTTCCCCTACGTGCGGGACAAGATCCACGGCAAAAAGATCGCGGTGATCGGGGCGGAGCCTCATGCCTGCCCCACGATGACGCGGGGGCCTTTCGGGTATGACTTCGGGGATACGGCCGGAAACACGCCGTTGATGCCGATGCACTCCCTGGGGCACACGTTCGTGCCGGAGCCGATCCATGCAGGGGGGTTGCGCTACCACGGGGTGGCCCCGCTGATCAGTCAGTTGATCCTGGACGGGCTGGTCGAGCCGCGCGCCTACCATCAGGTCGAGAGCTACGAGGCGAGTGTGCTCTGGGCGCGAAGCGAGGGGTTCATCTCCGCGCCGGAGACGGGGCACGCCCTGGCCGCCGTGGTTGAAGAGGCGAAGCGGGCCAAAGAGGAGGGGAAGGAGAAGACCATCCTGTTCAACTGGTCCGGGCACGGGTTGATGGACCTGGTTGGGTACGACAAATATTTCAGTGGACAGTTGAAGGACTATGCCCTGCCGGAGGAGGACCTGAAGCGGTTCACGGCCCCGCTGGCGGAGTTCCCCAAGCCGAAAGGAGCCTCAAACGCATGAACGCCCCTCCCAAGGACTTCGTCCGGGTTTCGCACCAGGATCTGAGCGCCTTCGTGTCGAAGGCCGCGCAGGCTGTGGGATTGCCGAAGGAGAGGTCCGAGCTTCTGGCCGAACTGCTGGCGGGCAATGACCTGCGGGGTGTGTTCAGCCACGGGTCTCAGCAGATCGCGGACTATGCCCGGCTGATGCGGGACGGCCGGTTGAATAAGGACCCCCAGGTCCAGATCGCGCACGAGACGCCGACGAGCGTCCTGATGGACGGGGACGGCGGGCTGGGCTACTTCCCGGCCCACCAGGGGACGCTGAAGGCGGTCGAGAAGGCCAAGCAGCAGGGGGTCGCCGTGATGCTGACCCGGAACCACGGGCACTTCGGGGCCGCGGGGCTCTACTCGCGTATGACGCTCAAGCACGATCTGCTGACGTTCGTGACCTCCGGCCACCAGCTCCCCCTCGCGCCAGGCCAGCCGGTGTTCGAGGCGGCGGGGGGGTCTCCGATGTCGTTCAGCGCGCCGGCGGGGGAGGAGGATGCGCTCGTGCTGGACTTCGGGGCCATGCACGACCTCTACGCCGGAAACCCGAACCGGGACGATATCGCCCGGAAGGCGCCCGGCCTGGTCCTCCGGTGCATCGGGATGGGGGCGATCTGCCAGACGTGGGGGGGATTTCTGGCGGGCGTCCCGCTGGACGAGGCCCGCGCGCAGAAAAAGTTCTCCGGGGCCAATCAGGGGTCGCTCGTGGTCACGTTCCGGATCGACCTGTTCCTGCCGCCCGATCAGTTTAAGAAAGAGATGGACGAGTACGTGCGGCGGGTCGGGACGCTGAAGCCGCTGGAGGGGTTCGATCGGGCCTACCTGCCGGGGGGGATCGAGGCCGCGCGGGAGCGGGCGTGGCGGCAGGAAGGGGTGCCGGTGGGGTCGTGGCATCAGCAGAGGCTGGAGAAGCTGGCGGAGGAGCTGGGGATCGGCGTGCCGTGGAAGTAGGCCCTCACCCCCGGCCCCTCTCCCACAGGTGGGAGAGGGGTGGCCGCGCCAGCGGACGGGGAGAGGGCTGGCGATATTGCGATTACTCTGTCGCCATGACCTGACACCATAGCTCCAGCGTGACCATTCTCCCGATCAGGTCCCAGTGGTCGTGGAGGCCCTGTTCCTGCTCGGAGAGGAGGCGCTCAACGGCGTCGGGGCGGAAGATGCCGCGCTGCCGGGCGGTCTGGCCGAGGAGGAGGTCGCGCTCGAAGGCGCGGAGGGCCGGGCTGCGGGCGTGCCAGGTCCCGGTGAAGGCCAGCGAGGGCCGGGGACGATGGCCGCGCAGGCGACGCCAGAGGCGGGCGAGGCGGCGGCGGGGGGGGCTGGCGCTGACGGGCAGGCCGGTCTTCGCCCAGGGGATGCGGGCGAGGTCGGGGAAGAGGTGGCAGAAGGCGTCGATGTAGAGGCGCTGGTCGGCCCGGAGAGAGGGGGCGACGCCCCGGACGAAGCCCATCAGGTCCTCGTCGAACAGGGGCAGGCGGACCTCGACCCGGTCGCGCAGGGGGAGGAGGCCGGCCAGGATGAACCGGCGCTGCCGCTGCGCGATGTCCAGGGCGTCCAGGCGGTTGACCGGGGATCGGAACGGGCAGGCGGCCTCGACGGCGGCGAGGGATTCAGGGATGTGGCGCTCGGTCTGCTCGAAGCATCCGTCGGTCAGGAGCGCCCTGCGGGTCTCGCGGGGGAGCGGGGGGATCAGGAAGGGCAGGACCGATTCGCCGGCCTTGAGGCGCGACGGGACGAAACTGCCGAGGAGGTGCATGCCAGACAGGACGGCGGCGCACCGCTCCCGGATGGCAGGGAAGGCCCCGGCGGCGCAGGCGTGGTGGAGGTTGAGGGCCCCATCGGTGCGGCGGACGATGGACCCGGCGTACCGGGGGAGGTCGTCCGGGCTGATCTCGAAGGTGTGATGCTCGACCTCCAGGAGATGAGCGACGCGGCGGGCGATCTCGAGGTCATCCGTCCCCGGCTCTCCGAAGGTGAGGGCGGTGATGCGGTGCAGACGAGAGGCGATGGCGACCAGGGTTCGGGAGTCCAGTCCGCCGCTCAGCAGGACGCCGATGGGGTCTCCGGAACAGCGCCGGACGGCCTCGTGGAGGCGGTCGGCCATCTGCCGGACGGCGTCGGGGCCGGACGGGCCGCCCTCGTCCTCGCGGTAGGCCGGGGTCCAGGTGCGACTCAGGGAGACCTGGCCGTCCCGCCAGGTCAGGATCGAGGCCGGGGGCAGGAGTCGGATGTCCTCGACGAGGGTCCGATCTTCGAGGAGGTGGCCGAAGCTGAGGAGGTCCGACACGGCGTGAGGGTCGAGGTGAGGAGGGTCTCCAGGAGAGGCCAGGAGAGCGAGGGCCGAGGAGGCGAACAGGAAGCGGCCCTGCCGGACCGTATAGGAGAGGGGAGAGAAACCGTAGCGGTCGCTGAGGAGTCGAAGGGAACGGTCCCGAGGATTCCAGATGGCGAGCGCGGAGGGGGGCGTCAGGTGACACGGCGATTCATCGCCGTGCAGGGGATGGGGGGAGGTATCCTTGTTGTAGCGCGGCGATTCATCGCCGCGTGAGGTGGCGTCGAAGGCGATGGCCTGGCCGGGGGAGACAATGAGACGGTCCGGCCCGGCGTCGGTGTCGAGACGGGACACGGCGAGGGCGCAGTCCGGGGTCTCGTGGACCTCGAGGCGGTCGTGGGGACCCCGCAGGCGGTCGCACATCCGCCGGAAGAGGTCGGCACGGAGGGCGGGTGGATCGCCGGGGAGATAGGTGATGCCGAGGAGGCCGGGCAAGGAGAGTGACTCGTGTTTGGTGGTGTCATTCTGGCTCCTGCTCAGCGTCCCTTTTGCCACTTTCTTTAGAAGAAAGTGGCGCAAAGAATCGCGCTCAGGCGCCGCGCGGGCTGGGCGCGCCGCAACCTTAACGTCCTGCGGCCTGTCGGGATTTGTGCCCCCGGCAGGTTTGGTGACTTTGTCGGACTCCAGGGGTGAGGGTTTCTGGCGGCGCGCCTCTTTTAACCTGTACTTGTAATATCACACTTCTCCCCTCCCCTCTTGTAGGGGAGGGGTTCGGGGGTGGGGTCGGGTTTCAATATACCACTGAAAAGAGAGGGAATGCAAGGGCGATTGTACAAGTCCCGGCTGACGGCAGAGGAGGCGTTCCACGACGCGTGGGCGCGGCAGATCGAGGTCGAGGCCATCGACGTGGACCTCGCGTTTCATCCCTTCATCTCCCCGGAGACCCACTATGCGCTCGAACGGCTGGGGGATCTGGCGGGCCGCCGGGTGCTCGACCTGGGTTGCGGGGCCGGGGAGGCGAGTGTCTGCTTCGCCCGGCGCGGGGCGCGGGTGTGGGCCGCGGACCTGTCGGGGGAGATGCTGAGGGCGGCGAGGCGGCTGGCCGAGCGCTACGGGGTCCGGGAGCGCATCCAGTTCGTGAAGGTCAACGCCGAGGCGATGGCGTTTCCGTCGGGGGCGTTCGACTATGTCTACGGGTTCGGGGTGCTGCATCACCTGGACCTGGACGCGGCGGCGGCGGAGGTCGTGCGGGTGCTGAGGCCGGACGGTGCAGCGGTGTTCGTGGAGCCGCTGAAGTACAACCCGATCATCAATCTGTATCGCCGGATGTCTCCCGACGTGCATACGTGGGACGAACACCCGATGTCGTTCGCGGACTTCGAGCGGGTCGGGCGTCGGTTCCGGGAGATGCGGCATCGGGAGTTTCAACTCCTGGCCCTGCTCATTCATATCTATTTTTTCACCATTTTGAAGCTGGACCCCCGCACGGAGCGATACTGGAAGCGGGCCGTACAGGACGGCAGGCGGTTCGAGGGGTGGTTCCGGGCGATCCGCCGGATCGACCGGGCGCTGCTCCGCTGGGTTCCGCCGCTGCGGCCGATGAGCTGGGCGAGCGTGGTGGAGCTGGTGAAATGAGCGATGACAGGGTGGAGGTCCCGTGCAACCTCTGCGGGAGCAACTACACGAACCTGTTGTACGTGGTCGGGGACGCGCGGGTCGTGCAGTGCCGGGTCTGTGACCTGGTCTACCTCAACCCCAGGGCGGAGGAGGGGGTGGCGGCCCGGAACAGGACGCGGGACCTGGTGGCCCATTTCGCACCCCTGGCCCCACGGCAGCGGGTCGTGTTTGAGCGCCGGCTCGGGCAGGTCCGGAAGGTCCTGGGCAGGTCGGGGCGGTTGCTGGACGTGGGGTGCGCGGCCGGGGGGTTCATGGCGGTGGCTCGCGAGCAGGGGTGGTCCGTGGCGGGTGTGGATGTGAACGGGCCGGCAACGGCGCACGCGCGTGAGGCGCTCGGTCTGGACGTGGTGACGGGGACGCTCGCGGATCTTCCGGAGGCGTACGGGGGCTTCGACGTCGTGACGCTGTGGGATGTCGTGGAGCACGTGCCTGACCCGAAGGGGCTGATCGCGCAGGTGCGGGAGCGGGTTGTGGAGGGGGGGCTGATCGCCCTGTCGGTCCCGAACGTGGCCTCTCTGGCGGCCTGGGTGGGCAAGGAAAGATGGCCGATGTTCGGGGATGAACACCTGACCTACTTCACGCCCGAGACGATCCGAAAGATGGTGAAGTTCACGGGGTTTGAGGTGCGCCGGATTGAGACCGAGGGGCTGGGTCGGCATTTTCTGTCCTCGTGGCGATCGTCGCGGGTCGCGGATAAGATCGAGTCTTCTTACGTCGGGTCGAATCATCGGCCTGTCGTTCTGTTCGCGGAGCGGATCGTCAATGCCCTCCTCAATCTGATTCAGGCCGGGCAGGTGATCTCGGTCTACGCGACGAAGAGGAGCGGGCCGAACGACGCGCCCCTTCCCCATCCTCCCGCTGCATCCCGTGTCCGGCGAGGCAGGAGAGGTCGGACCTTCCGGGGTGTGGGCTTATGAGGCTATCCGGGTTTATTTTCTTGACTTTCCTGACGAATCGTGCTATTTTCGCTGCTCCGGTAGGGCGAACATGCATCTGCCGTTGTCAGGATATCTTCCGGGTTTTTTATCTGAAGCATGGTTCCTCCCTACGCTGAAAAATGACCCTGATGACCGAAGGTTTATTTCAACTGAAGGCGGCCTCTGAGTGCAGTGACTGCCAGCGTTGCTGGCGGGGGAGCCGGGAGGGGGGCGCAGAACGGGATCGGGTGGATCGGATCGTGCAGGAGGTCATCCGCCGGGTGCGCGGAGAGGCCATCGAAGATGCGCGACGACTGGTCCCGGTGGGAGTCTCGGTCCGGCACGTACACCTCAGCCAGGAGGCCCTGGAACATCTGTATGGCCCCGACAGCCGCGTGACGAAGCTGCGCGATCTCTACCAGCCGGGGGCATATTCGGCTGAACAGACGGTCACGCTCGTCGGCCCCCGGATGCGCGTCATCGAGCGGGTGCGCGTGCTGGCCCCGTTGCGGGACTACGTGCAGGTGGAGCTGGCCCGCACGGACGGCATTCTCCTGGGAATGGACCTTCCGGTGCGGGATTCCGGGCAGTTAGAGGGGGCGACGCTGATCACGCTGGTCGGACCCAGGGGGGCCCTCACCCTGCCCGTGGCCATCCGGGCCATCCGGCACGTCCATCTGAGTCCGGCGGATGTCCAGCGGATGGGGCTTCAGGGCGCGAAGAAGGTCCGCATCCGCACCACAGGGCCGAAGGCGCTCCTCTTCGACAACGTCGCGGTCAAGGTGGGGGAGGAGTACATCCCTGAGATGCACCTGGATACGGACGACGCCAATGCGGCAGACCTGGTCTGCGGGGATCAGGTGGAGATCGAGATGTGATTGCGGATTGCAGATTTCGGATGGCGGAGTGAAAACCCTCCAATCCGAAACCCGAAATCCGAAATGTCTTTTGAATGGGGGTGAGGACGGCACCATGCAGAAACAGGCTCTGGGAATGGTTGAGACAAAGGGGCTCATCGGCATGATCGAGGCCTCGGATGCCATGGTCAAGACGGCGCTCGTGACGCTTCAGCGGTATGAAAAGATCGGTCAGGGCTACGTCACCATAATGGTCCGGGGGGACGTAGGGGCGGTCAAGGCGGCGGTGGAGGCCGGGGCCGCGGCGGCGCAGCGCGTGGGGGAGTTGATCTCCTCCCATGTCATCCCGAACCCCCACCCCGATCTGGAGGAGGCGATCCTGGACGCCCCATCGCCCAAAGGGGCGGGGTGAGCAGCAAGGGCAAACGACGTAGCCCTCAGCGACGGGGGAGGGTAAGGGGGCGTCTCACGTTTCACTTTCTGTTAAGAGGAGCAAAGGCATGAGCGGTGAAGCTCTTGGAATGATCGAGACGAAGGGTCTGGTGGCACTGATCGAGGCGTCGGATGCCATGGTCAAGTCTGCCAACGTGAAGCTCGTCGGGTGGGAGAAGATCGGGGCAGCCTACGTGACGGCCATCGTGCGGGGGGACGTGGCGGCGGTGAAGGCGGCCACGGACGCCGGGGCCGCGGCTGCCCAGAAGATCGGGGAGCTGATCTCCGTCCACGTCATCCCGAGGCCGCACAGCAGCCTTGAAGACGTGCTGCCCATCGGCAAGTCACAATAACCGGGTTCAACCTAATGGTCATAGGACGGGTTGTGGGCACGGTGGTGGCCACGCAGAAAGATGCCGGGCTTTTGGGATCGAAGCTCCAGATCGTGCAGGCGCTGGACCCCGGTGACCTGAAACCCAGGGGCGGGTTTGTGGTGGCCGTGGATTCGGTGGGCGCGGGGGAGGGGGAGATTGTGCTCTACACGAGCGGGAGTTCCGCCCGGCAGACCCGGACGACCGAAGCCAAGCCGGTGGACGCCGTGATCGTGGCCATCCTCGACTCCATAGAGATCGAGGGAAAGACGGTCTATCAGAAGTCACAGAAGTCCTGATTCCTGAGCAAAGGCAGCCCCCCACCCTCCGCCATTCCAAGGGGCAAGTCCCTGGAGACCCCCTCCCTCCCCCACCCGTGGGGGGAGGGAGGGGGTGACGGGGGTGGAAGGGGGTTCACTCCGAACTGTATTTATGAACATCGACGAATCTCGCATCCGGACCATTGTGGAAGAGGTCCTGCGCACGCTGTCGCAGGCCGACGGACAGGCCGCAGTCTCATCCCCCGGAGACGACGGGGTGTTTCAGGACGTGGATGCCGCCGTGGACGCGGCGGAGCGGGCGCAATGCGAGCTGGCCGGGCTGTCTTTAGAGCGGCGAAGGGAGATCATCGCGGCGATCCGGAAGGCGGGGCTGGACATGGCAGGGGAGTCCGCCCGTCGCGCCTGCGAGGAGACCGGGATGGGGAATGTCCCGGACAAGACTCAGAAACACGTGATTGTCTCCACGCTGACGCCGGGGGTGGAGGATCTGGAGCAGAAGGCGTGGACAGGCGATCACGGTCTGACCGTGGTGGAGATGGCCCCCTACGGGGTCATCGCCTCGGTCACGCCCTCCACGCACCCTGTCCCCACCATCCTCAACAATGCCATCAGCATCCTCGCCGCCGGAAATTCGGTCGTGTTCAACCCCCATCCGGGGGCCAGGAAGGTCTCTGCGTTCGGTCTCCAGAAGATCAACCGGGGGATCGTGGCCGCAGGGGGGCCGCCCAACCTTCTGACGATGGTCGAGAGCCCGACGGTTGAGACGGCCAACGCTCTGTTCAAGCACCCGAAGGTCGCCCTGCTCCTGGTCACGGGCGGGCCGGGTGTGGCCCGGGCGGCCATGAACGCGCCCAAGCGGGCCATCGTGGCCGGGCCGGGCAACCCCCCCGTGGTGGTGGATCAGACGGCGGACCTCGAAAAGGCCGCGCGGGACATCATCGCCGGGGCGTCGTTTGACAACAACATCCTCTGCATCGGCGAGAAGGAGACGTTCGTCGTCTCATCCGTGGCGGACGACCTGAAGCGGTTCATGCTCCGGCAGGGGGCCTACGAGTTGAATGGGGCGCAGGTCGAGGCCCTGGCCGGCATCGCCTTCCAGCGGGACAAGGGGGAGCCGAGGCTCAACCGGGAACTCGTCGGGCGGGACGCCTGGGTGCTGGCCGAGCGGATCGGGCTGAACATCGACAAGAGTATTCGGCTCCTGATCGGCGAGACAGGGTTCGATCACGTCTTCGTGCAGGAGGAGCAGATGATGCCGTTCATGCCCCTCGTGCGGGTCCCGGACGCGGCGACGGCCATCGACTGCGCGATCCGGACGGAACACGGCTACCGGCACACCTTCGTGATCCACTCCCGCAATGTCGAGACGATGACGGTCCTGGGCAAGCGGTGCAACGCCAGTCTCTACGTCAAGAACGGGCCGTCGTATGCGGGGCTGGGGGTCGGGGGCGAGGGGTTCACGTCGTTTTCGATCGCGGGGCTGACCGGGGAAGGGGTAACGTCGGCGCGGACGTTCACGCGGAGCCGACGATGCACGATGGTGGACTATCTGAGGATCGTATAAATGTACCTGGGCAGGGTGATCGGGACGGTGGTGGCGACCCAGAAGGATGAGAACCTGAAGGGGATCAAACTGCTCGTGGTTCAGCCGCTGGACCATCGCCGGGAAGCCGCGGGCGACCCCTTTGTGGCCATCGATGTCGTGCAGTCCGGGCCGGGCGAGGAGGTGTTCTGGGTGGGGGCGCGGGAGGCCCCGAAGGCCCTGGCGTCGGGTTACGGGCCGGTGGATGCGGCCATCGTCGGGATCGTGGATCGAGTGGATGTGTGATGCTTTTCAGATGTAGAGACGCCCCGACGGGACGTCTCTACAGAGATTGCTATGTTTCTTGCGAAGGTCCTGGGTAGCGTCGTGTCGACGATCAAGCACCCCGCGTATCACGGGACGAAGCTGATGGTCGTGCAGCCGGTGAAGCCCTCCGGCGAGGCGGAGGGGGCCTCCATGCTGGCCGTGGACACGGTGGGGGCAGGGGCAGGGGAGACGGTGCTGGTGCTCAGGGAGGGGCGGTCGGCGGGGGAGATCCTGAATCTTCGGGAGCCCCCCATCCGGTCGATCATCGTGGGCACGGTGGATCACATCAACATTGTAAAGGATGAGGCTTGAGGCTGGTAAAAACAGACCTCCAGCCTCCAGGGATTATGATTCAATCCGCATTTCACGTCAAACGCACCATCGTCGAGGTCGGACAGCGTATCTACCGGAACGGCTACGTCGTCTCTTCGGACGGGAACATCAGCGTACGGACCTCGGAGGACCGGATCTGGGCCACGCCGTCGGGCCTGTGCAAGGGGATGCTGACGGAGGATCAGGTCGTCCTGTGCGACATGGACGGCAAGCGGGTGTCCGGGACGCTCAACCCCTCGTCCGAGATCGGCATGCACCTGATGCTCTACCGGGAGCGGCCCGACATCCGGGCCGTGGTCCACGCACATCCGCCCACGGCCACGGGGTTCGCCGTGGCGGGCATCCCCCTGACGCCCTGCGTGCTGCCGGAGGTGGTCATCACCCTGGGCCAGATCCCGCTGGCGGCCTACGGCACGCCGGGGACGCCGGAGATCTCGGACCCCATCCGGAAGTACGTGAAGGACCACGACGCCTTCCTTCTCCAGAACCACGGGGCGACGACGGTCGGGCCGGACCTGATGAACGCCTACTTCAAGATGGAGACCCTGGAACACTTCGCCAAGATCGCGCTGGTCGCACACCAGCTCGGAGGGGTCGGGGCGCTCAGCGGCGCGGATGTGCAGAAGCTGATGCGCATCCGGGAGCGGCTGGGCCTCCGGGGGGAACTCCCGATCTGCGACACGCGGGAGATGCTCAAGAACCGGACGCCCTGTCCTTCCAGTCCGCACCAGGCAGAAGCGGAAGGGCCGAAGCCGGAGGGGGATGAGGCCCTGGTCGAGGCCGTGGTGAAGCGGGTTCTAGAGGCGTTGAAAAAGGCGTAAAGGATCAAATGCAAAATGCAAAATGCAAAATGTAAAGTAAAAGATAGAACTTATTCATTTTGAAATTTTGCACTTTAAATTTTGCGCTTTGCACTTTCTCTTTTATGAACATCCTCGTCGCCAACGTCGGCAGCACGTCGTTCAAGTACAGGCTGTTCGACATGCCGTCGGAGCGCGTCCTGGCCGAGGGGCGGATCGAGCGGGTCGGGGGACAGGGCTCGGCGTTCGAGCATCGGATGCAGGGTCGTGACCCGGTCACGGGCGAGGCGGAGATCCCCGACTATGCGGCTGCGGTCCGGCACGCCATCGAGGCGCTGACGGGGCCTGGGGGGCCGTTCCGGGGCCTGGGGGATCTGGCGGCGGTGGGGTTCAAGACGGTCCACCTGCGGGGGAAGCCGGGGTCTTATCTGTTGACCGATGAGATCCTGGACCGGATGGCGGACTACAACGACCTGGCCCCGGCGCACAACCCGCCCTACATCCGGGCAATCCGCATCTTCCGGGAGGTCGCGCCGGGGGTTCCGCTGGTGGGGGTCTTCGAGCCTGCATTCCACGCGACGATTCCGGACTACGCCACCATCTATGGCGTCCCCTACCGGTGGTACGAGCAACACGGCATCCGGAAATATGGCTTCCACGGGGCGTCGCATCGCTACGTGGCGGAGCGCGTCCCCCGGCTACTAGGCGTCCCTGCCGAGGGTCTCCGGGTCGTGTCCTGCCATCTGGGCGGGAGCGCCTCGGTCTGCGCGATCCGGGATGGAAGGTCTGTGGACACCAGCATGGGATTCTCGCCTCAGGACGGGATCCTGAACGCCACACGCACCGGGGCGGTGGACCCGTTCGCGGTCCTCTATGCGATGGATCGGGAGGGGCTCTCGACAGCGGAGGCGCGGCGGGCGCTGGCGGAGGAGGGGGGGCTGCTGGGCATCTCCGGCTTGAGCGGGGATGTGAGAGACCTGGAGGGGGCCGCCGGCAGGGGACACGACCGGTCGCGGCTGGCCCTCGACGCCTTCTGTTACGGAGTGAAGAAGACGATCGGGGCTTACGCGGCGGCGATGGGGGGGCTGGACGTCGTGGCCTTCGCCGGGGGGGTCGGAGAAAAGGGGATCGAGGTGCGCCGTCGCATCTGCGCGGGACTGGAGTTTCTGGGTGTGGGGGTCGATGAGTCGAAAAACAGATCGGGAACGCCTGAGCGGCTCATCTCCGCGGATGGGGGCCGAGTCAAGGTCTTCGTCATCCGGACGGACGAGGAGGTCGTTGTCGCACGGGCCACGGTTGAGGTGGTCGCGCGATGACTCCGAAGAGGATCCTGGTGGCTGACGATGATCCGTTCATTCTGGACCTTTACCGAACGGCTCTGGAGGGCCACCAATACGAGATTGAGTCCGTAACGGACGGGCAGGAGGCGTTCCTCGCGGCGACGAGCAAGCCCTTCGACCTGGTGATCATGGATATCATCATGCCGAACATGAACGGGATCGACAGCATCCGCGCCATCCGCAAGAAACACCCGCAGCTGCCAATCATCATCAGCAGCAGTTTTCACGATCAGTTCTCTGAGGCGCTGACCGAACTCAAGGTCCAGTGCATTCTGGTCAAACCGGTCATGATCACCCAGCTCGTCCGGTCGGTGCGGGATGTGATCCAGGCGAGTGAAAAGAAGCCCTGAGTAGGGGCGCAGCATGCTGCGCCCCTACTCGTTTTTTCTGGGCACGATCTGCGCCTCCGCCATCTTCTCCACGGCCTTGCAGACGGCGGAGAAGTCCTGCTGTCCGACCCCCATGCTCGTCCCGGCGGCATAGTGCTGGTAGGCCGCCGCGCCCACGGGCATCGGGACGCTCAGGGCCTTGCCGATCTCCAGGGCCAGGCCGATGTCCTTCTTCATCAGGTCCAGCATGAATCCCGGCTGGAACTGGTCCTTCAGCATGAAGTCCCCCACCCGCGCCTGGAACAGGTTGGAGTTTCCCGAACTGACGCCGATCACCTGCCGCAACACTTCCGGGTCTGCCCCGGCTTTGACGCCCATGACCAGGGCCTCCGAGACGACGGCGAGGATCGTCCCGCCGATGATCTGATTGGCGATCTTGACGACCTGGCCGATGCCCACCCCTCCCACGTGAAAGAGGTTCTTCCCCATGGCCTCGAAGACGGGCCTGCACCGCTCAAACGTCTCCTTTCCGCCCCCTGCGATGATGGTCAGCGTGCCCGCTTTGGCCCCGGTGTCCCCCCCGCTGACCGGGGCGTCCATCACCTCCACGCCTTTCGCCTGCGCGATTCGGGCGATGTCCTGAATGGTCATGGGCGAGATCGTGCTCATGTCGACGAGAATGCCGCCGGCCTTCATCCCCGCCAGCGCTCCGTCCTCTCCGAGGGTGACGGCGCGCACGTCGGGATCGGCGGTGACGATGGTGATGACCATCTCCGTCTCCTCCGCGACGGCGCGAGGGGAACCGGCAGACCTGGCTCCGAGGGCGCAGACCTCCGCGGATGGCTCAGGCCGCCGGGCATAAACGGTCAGGCTGAATCCGGCCTTGAGGAGGTTCTTCGCCATGGGAAGGCCCATGGTGCCGAGGCCGATGAAACCGATTTTCTGGATCATGAGGATATCCTCCATATCAGAGCGGGATCGAGGGTCAGGGGCCAGGGGTCATGAATCAGGGTTTTCCCGACCCTGCCCCCGGTCCCCTTTCTCTACTTACCTCGCGTAAAATAAGGGCATCCGGCAGGGCTGTCAACAGGTTTCCAGAGCGAAGAAGGCCGATGAAACTCTCCTTGACAAAGCCCGGTTTTAGGGGTATACTATAAGATTCACCTCTTCAGGTTTTTCAGCTTTTTAATCGTCTCTATTCCGTTCTGACAGGGCCGGCCAGAGGGCCTGTCCCATCGCCTTCGTCTCTATGGTCCAGCTCACGGCCACCGTCAAGAACTCTCTCGGCATTCACGCCCGGCCTGCGGCGTTGATCGTGCAGGCAGCGTCGAAGTTTCGTTCGGAGGTCTTTCTGTCGAAGGACGGCATGGAGGTCAACGGGAAGAGCATCATGGGGGTCATGATGCTGGCAGCCGAGGCCGGTTCAGAGGTCGTGGTCAGGGTTGAGGGCGAGGACGAAGAGAAGGCCGCCCAGGAACTTGTACGGGTGATTGAGAGCAAGTTTGATTAGAGCCGTGAAACGGCAGACGGCCAATAGGACTACAAGACAACAGACTACAGACCACAGGACCATAAACTCCAGGTCTCGTGGTCTGTGGTCTTGTGGTCAGTGGTCAGTTTTTACATCTCACGTCTGCCGTCTGCCGTCTGCCGTCTGCCCTTTGCCGTCTATAGGTGTCCCATGCTCAAAGGCATTCCCGCATCTCCAGGCATCGCCATCGGAAAGGCATTCACGCACAACCAAGGGGATGTCTGGTTCAACTGGAGGCACCTGAGCGAGGCCGAAGTCGAGCCGGAGGTCGATCGATTCCTGGAAGCCCTGCAGGAGGTAGGGGTGGATGTGGAACGGGTGCGACGCCAGGTTGAGGCCCGGCTGGGCAAGGAGCACGCTCAGATTTTTGACGCCCATCTGCTGATGCTCCGAGATCCGATGCTGGCAGACGCCACGGTCTCTATGATTCGCAAGGATCGCACCAACGCCGAGTACGCCTTCTACCAGACGTTGCGCGAAGTCAAACACCAGTTCGACGCCATCGAAGACGAATACTACCGGGCGCGGGTGTCGGACCTCCTGGATGTCGAGAGCCGGGTGCTGGCCAAGTTGTGCGGAGAGGACCGGGCCTCCCTGGCCAATCTGGACATGGAAGCGGTGGTGGTGGCCCACACGTTGACGCCGTCCGACACCGCCCACATGAGCCGTGACCGGGTGCTCGGTTTTGTGACGGAGGCGGGAGGGAGCACCTCCCACGTCGCGATCATCGCCCGGGGGCTGGGCATTCCGGCGGTGGTGGGCGTTGAGACGGCGACGACCCGGATCGAGCCCGGCGATCTGGTGGTCGTGGACGGCACCCGCGGGGTCGTCCACATCAACCCCGACGCCGAGGCGCTGGCGCAATACCGGGCCGAGGCAGAGCGGCTGAAGCAGCTTGAACGGACGCTGCCGACCCTGACGGAGTTCCTGGCGGAGACCACGGACGGGGTCCGCGTGGAGCTGGCGGCCAACGTCGATCTCCCCGAAGAGGTGGAGATGGTCCTGCGGTATGGGGCCGAAGGGATCGGGCTGTATCGGACCGAATTTCTGTATCTGACGCGGCCCGCGCTGCCGACCGAGGAGGAGCAGGCGGAGGCGTATCGATGGATTGCCGAGCGGGTGGCCCCCCAGCCGGTCGTCATCCGGACGCTGGACCTGGGGGGGGACAAGCTCTCCCACGTCTTTCACGCGCAGCCGGAGATGAATCCGTTTCTGGGGTGGCGGGCCATCCGGGTCTGTCTGGCGCATCGGGACATCTTCCGGACGCAGTTACGGGCCATCCTGCGGGCCAGCGCGTGCGGCAACGTCCGCATCATGTTTCCGATGATCTCCGGCCTGGAGGAGGTCGTGGAGGCCAAGCAGGTTCTGGAAGAGGCCAGGTCCGAGCTGCGCGCCCAGGGCATTCCTTTTGACGAAGAGTGCCAGGTGGGCGTGATGATCGAGGTGCCCTCGGCGGCGATGGTGGCCGACCAGATCGCGGAGGAGGTGCAGTTTTTCAGCATCGGGACGAACGACCTCGTGCAGTACGCCGTTGCCGTGGACCGAAGCAACGAGCGCGTGGCCTATCTTTTTGACGCGCTGCATCCCGGCGTGCTCCGCCTGATCAAGGGGACGATAGAGGCCGGACACCATCGCGGGATCCCCGTCGGGATGTGCGGCGAGATGTGCGGAGAACCGCTCTCCGCCATCCTGCTGCTGGGCCTGGGCCTCAACAGCTTCAGCATGAGCCCCAGCGCCATCCCGGAGATCAAACGGATGATCCGTTCCATCAGCCTTTCGGACGCCCGATCGATCGCGTCCGAGGCGATGTCCTGCAAGACCCCTGCGCAGGTCCGGGCCTATCTCCAGCGCGCGCTCCAGGGGATTCTCCAGGACGCCGAAGCGGATGAGGCTGGAGAAAGGGGCCCCCATGCCGGTTGAGGGTACCCTGCGCGACACCTGGGCCGTGATCCCGGCTGCGGGCGTGGGCGCCCGGCTCCGCCCCCACACCTACACCACGCCCAAGGCGATGTTGCACGTGGCGGGCAGGCCGATCATCGGCCATATTCTGGACCGGGTGGCGGCGGCGGGGATCGAGCGCGTGGCCCTGATCGTGGGGGCGATGGGGGACCAGGTCGTGGATTACGCGCGGCGCACCCATGCGTTCAGAGAAGTGGCCTTTCGGGTACAGACCGAGCGGAAGGGGCTGGGGCACGCCATCTGGATGTCGCGGGAGGTGGTGGCCGATGCTCCGGCGCTGATCGTCTACGGCGACACCATCTTCGAGGGGGACCTGACCCTCGCGTTCGAGGCCGATGCTGACGGCGCCATCGGAGTCAAGCGGGTGGATGACCCCTCCCGGTTCGGGGTCGTTCGCGTGGAGGGGGACCGGATCGTCGGGCTGGTCGAGAAGCCGACGACGTTCGTGTCTGACCTGGCCATCCCCGGCGTCAATTTCTTTCGCAACACCGCTCTGCTCTATGACTGCCTGAACGAGCTGATCGAGCGGGGCATCGTCACGCTGGGGGAGTACCAGGCGACGGACGCCTTCGCCGTGATGATCGAACGAGGCGGGGTGTTGAAGCCCTTTCCGGTGGAGGCCTGGTACGACTGCGGGGCTCCCGACGCCGTGCTGGACACCAACCGGCATCTCCTGGAGAAACTCCCCCCTCCGGACCTGAAGGGGCAGGCCATCGTGGTGCCGCCCGCCTTTGTGGCCTCCTCCGCGCGCGTGAAGAACGCCGTCATCGGCCCTCACGTCTCCATCGCCGAGGGGGCGACGGTGGAGAACGCCGTGGTCCGGGACTCGATCATCGGGGCCAACGCCGTGGTCCGGGATTGCGTCCTGGACAGGTCTCTGGTGGGCAACGGCGCCGTGGTGCAGGGGGGGGCGCAGCGTCTCAACGTGGGGGATTCCTCGGAGATCATCTTCAGGTGAGCGATCCGCAATCCCATAAGACTCCGAAAACAACACTTCGTTTTTAAGGAGAGGTTATGCCGAAGACACGTCTTTTCACCTCGGAATCGGTGTCCGAGGGGCACCCCGACAAGGTGGCCGATCAGATCTCCGACGCGGTGCTGGACGCCATGCTGGCCCAGGACCCCCGGTCGCGGGTGGCCTGTGAGACGCTGGTGACGACGGGGCTGGCCGTGGTGGCGGGGGAGATCACCAGCCGGGCGGTCGTGAACGTTCCGGAACTGGTGCGGGAGACGATCCGGGAGATCGGCTACACGGATTCGGAATACGGGTTTGACCACAAATCCTGCGCGGTGGTTCAGTGCATCGACCAGCAGTCTCAGGACATCTCGCAGGGGGTGACGGAGGGGGAGGGGCTGCACGCCGAGCAGGGAGCCGGAGACCAGGGGATGATGTTCGGATATGCCTGCCGAGAGACGCCGGAGCTGATGCCGATGCCGATCATGCTGTCGCACCAGCTCGTGATGCATCTTGCGGCGCTTCGCAAGGACGGGACGCTGCCCTATCTCCGACCCGACGGCAAGTCCCAGGTGACGGTGGAGTATGACGAGCAGAGCCGGCCGGTGCGGGTTCACACGGTGGTGATCTCGACGCAGCACGACCCCAAGGCCACGCACAAGCGGATCGCCGCAGACGTGATCGAGCACGTGGTCAAGCGGGTCATTCCGGCGGAGTATCTGGACCGCAAGACGATCTATCACATCAACCCGACGGGGCGGTTCGTGGTGGGCGGCCCTCACGGGGACACGGGGCTGACGGGACGCAAGATCATCGTGGATACCTACGGGGGTATGGGTCGTCACGGGGGCGGGGCGTTTTCGGGCAAGGACCCCAGCAAGGTGGACCGGAGCGCCTGCTATGCGGCGCGGCACATCGCCAAGAACGTGGTGGCTTCTAGGCTGGCGGAGCGCTGCGAGGTGCAACTGGCCTACGCCATCGGGGTGGCCGAGCCGGTGTCGATCAACGTGGACACGTTCGGGACAGGTGTCGTGGCTGACGAGAAGATCGCCGGACTGGTGCGAGAGCAGTTTTCCCTGACGCCCAAGGGGATCATCACCTACCTGAAACTCACCCGGCCGATGTACAAGCGGACGGCGGCCTACGGGCATTTTGGCCGGAGCGATTTTCCGTGGGAGAAGACGGAGAAGGCGGCGGGACTCCGGAAGGCTGCGAAGGCGGCGTGAGGGGCAGGGAGACCTCACCTCCGGCCCCTCTCCCGCAGGGAGAGGGGAGAAGACTTGGCTGTTCCCCCTTCCCTTATAGGGAAGGGGGTTAGGGGGTTAGGTCGGTTAAACAATTCCATGAGCATATTACCTTTCAGGAAGGACAGCTATGCCTTATCAAGTTAAAGACATCAACCTGCATGACCAGGGACTCCGGAACATCGAGTGGGCGGAGAAGCAGATGGGGGCGCTCATGGCGGTGCAGAAGCGGTTTCAGAAGGAGAAGCCGCTCAAGGGGTACCGCATCGGGATGGCCCTGCACGTGACGAAGGAGACGGCCGCGCTGGTCAGGACGCTGCGGGTGGGAGGGGCGGAGGTGGCCATCACCTCGTGCAACCCGCTGTCCACGCAGGACGACGTGGCCGCGGCGCTGGCCTACGAGGACGTCCCGGTGTACGGCCATAAGGGGGAGTCCCGGGAGGACTACTACCGGTTTCTGAACGAGGTGATCGCGTTCAAACCCCACATCACGATCGACGACGGGTGCGACCTGGTGTCGGAGATCCACACGAAGCACGCGCACCTCCTCAAAGACGTGGCCTTCGGGTGCGAGGAGACGACGACGGGGGTGGTCCGCCTCCGGGCGATGGAGCGGGATGGGGCGCTGAAGTACCCGATGATCGCGGTGAACGACTGCCACACGAAACACCTGATGGACAACTTTTACGGCACCGGACAGTCTGCCATAGACGGGATCATCCGGGCGTCCAACCTGCTGATCAGCGGCAAGACGTTTGTGGTGGTGGGCTACGGGAACTGCGGCAAGGGCGTGGCGGCGCGGGCCCGGGGGCTGGGCGCGGAGGTCGTGGTGACGGAGGTGGACCCGTTTTGTGCCCTGCAGGCGCGGATGGACGGGTTCCGGGTGATGCCGATGGAGCAGGCGGTGGAGATCGGGGACGTGTTCGTGACGGTCACGGGCGGGAAGCACGCCGTGCGGGCCGATCAGGCGGAGCGGATGAAGGACGGGGCGGTGCTGGCCAATGCCGGGCACTTCGACATCGAGATCGACGTGGCCGGGATCGAGAAGCTGGCGAAGCGGAAGCGGGAGATTCGGCCGCTGTTCGAGGAGTATACGATCGGAGACAGGGCGATCTACCTGTGCGGGGAGGGGCGTCTGGTCAACCTGGCCTGCGCCGAGGGGCATCCTTCCACCGTGATGGCCCTGTCCTTCTGCGACCAGGCCCTGGGCGTGGAGTACGGCATCCGGCACTACCGGGACATGGAGCCGAAGGTCTACCGGCTGCCGGATGAGATCGACCAGGAGGTCGCCCGGCTGCAGTTGAAGGCAATGGGCGTGGAGATCGACGCGCTGACGGCGGAGCAGAAGGCGTATCTCGGCTCGTGGAAAGAGGGGACCTGAAAGACAAGGCGGAAGGTGGAAGGATGAAGGCGGAAGGCAAAACTAAGGGGAGCACATGAAAAAGCTATGGTTCATCGGATTGGTATGTCTCACCCTGTCCTCGGCCGTCCCGGCTCAGGCGGGGGTGGGCCTCACCCTGAAGGGCGGGACCCTGGGCATCGGGGTGGATGGGACCGTCTCCCTCGTGCCCAGACTCAATGCCCGGGGTAACTTCAACTTCTTCAATTACAGCTTCACCGGCACACAGAGCGATGTGAAGTACAAAACAGATCTCAAACTGAAGTCGTTCGCGGTGCTGATCGACCTGCACCCGGCCCTCCGGAGCGGGTTTCGCCTGAGCGGGGGCCTGCTTTTCAACAGGAATAAGATAGAGATGAAGAGCGACCAGATCACGGGCACGTACACCATCGGTTCCCAGACCTATACGAGCAATCAGGTCGGGTCGCTCAACGGAGGGGTGGACTTCAAGCCGAACGCGCCTTACCTGGGGTTGGGCTGGGGCAACGCGACGGGCCGGCGCATCGGGTTTGCGCTTGATCTCGGCGTGGTCTTCCAGGGTTCTCCCGACGTGTCCCTGGCTGCGACAGGCCCCATCGCTTCAGACGCGAACTTTCAGCAGAATATGAATCAGGAAGTTCAGAACGTAGAGGACGATCTGAAGAATTTCAAGTACTATCCGGTCGTCGCCCTGGGGATCACCTTCAGGCTACATTCGTGATCGGTTTAGGTGTAAGATATTGAAAATATTGAAAGATCGAAATTCAAAATTTCATCTGGTATTGTGTCCCAGCCAGGAGGCAGGAAAAGAGGCCCGCGTCCTTCCTGGAGACGGCTGGGAGCAAGATTCAAATAGA
>SICM01000284.1 GCA_009694805.1 Candidatus Latescibacterota bacterium | reverse complement strand
AGGCGAAGAAGTCGTTGAACCCGACCTCCCCGTCCCCATCCAGATCAAACGCCTTGTTGGCGCCTGTCCCCGGCTGGCCGAACGCGCTGGCGAAGGCAAAGAAGTCGTTGAACCCGACCTCCCCATCCCCGTCAAAGTCCGGCGTCGGCTTCTTGGGCTCGCCGCTCCCAGCGCTGCTGCTGAGCACCACCGAGGCCCCGGGTTTCGTGGTGTTGAACGCCCCGGAGACCCGGATCCCCAGAGACGAAAGCGTGATCTCCGTATCCCCGGTATAATCGCTCGCCGTCTGGAACGTCAGGACCGCCACCGCCTCCTTTTTGGCCGTGGTCGACCCACCCAGGATCGACGCCCCGTAGTCCACCGAGTCCCCTTTAGCCTGAGCCGGCAGGTCGATGGCGCTGCCGAACGCCGTCCCGTCCTTCTTCCATCCTACGACGGACACCTTCGTCGGGTCGAACTTCAGAATCACCCGGAATCCGGCTGCGTTGGTCAGTTCCCGGTTCAGAAGAATCTGCACGTCCACCTTCTGGCCGGCCTTCACCCCGTTCAGCGTCCGCGAACTCTGGTCCCCAGCCGCCACGTCCAGGTCCAGCATCCCCGTCCCGTCCCCGGCCTTCGGCGTGAGCACCTCCGGCTCGCTGCTCGGAGGCGGCAGCAGGACCTCGATCTTGCCTAAGAGGATGAACGTGTAGAGGTCGAAGTCCTCCTGAAAGTTCCCCAGCCGGTAAGAGGCGTTGGTCAACGCGATGAATGTGCCTGGGGACAGCGGGTTGGATACGTTCCAGGAGTAGTCGTTCCGAATCACGAACCGCAGTGTGCCGAGCACACCACTCGCACTCGTAGATGCCTTCCCGCCGAATGCCGAGATGGCCGCGCCCCCCACCTCCACGAACCCCGTGCCGGACTTCGTCAGGGCCGTCAGGCCAGGCATGAGCGCGCCCGCCGTGAAACTCTTTTCCACGTAACTCACCTGGTTGGGGTTGAACTCGAGCCGGGCCGTGAACCCGGTGATCCCGTTCGCCCCCTCCCTGGCCAGGATGTTCACGATGACCGAGTCCCCCGCAGCCACCTGCTCCAGACTCCGACCGAGGGACTTGCCGTCCTTGTCGAGGACCTCTATGCCCACCTTCCCCTCTACCTCGGTCGGGAGGACGAGGAGCTGCTGGGTGGTGGCCGCCAGCGGGACCAGCGTGACCTTCACGTCGGACGAAATGGTGTCCGTCACGGCCTGACCCTGGGCGTTGATCCCCTTGAGGACAAGCTGCGTGATCTTGACCGTCGCCTCCGACGCGAAGTTCCGCGTCGTGACGAAGTGGAACACCGCCGCCAGACCGTCTCCATCCGGAGCCGTGGCCGAAGTGGGACTCAGGAGCGCGCCCGCGTACTCTATGACGTCATTCTCTTCGCCTTCGTAATAAAACAACTGAGGCGCCAGGAAGAGCGACTGACCGCCCGATGCGTTCAGGAGGTTCGTCCCCTCCTTGGCCGTCTCGGGGGCCGCGCCGTCAAACGCCACCTGGTCCGTGTCGATCTCCGCAGTCACCACGAACCCCGTCAGGTCCTTGACGCCTTTGACATACACCGCCACGTCCACGCGGGCGTTGGTGCCCAGCCCGGCCACGGTGGTGAATCCCTGGTTCCCCTTGGCGGGATCGGCGTCTGCGGACACCTTCACATTCTTATTGAGGCCCGTGGGCGGAGGTCCGACCACCTTTTCGGGGACCTTCAGCACGAAGTCGATCCCCTTGAGGTCCTCCCCCTCCTTGAGCGTGAGGATGTCCGGCTTGCCGTCCCCGTCCTTGTCGAAGAACGCCTGCACGACCCCTGCCTCACCCAGGTCCACTTCGGCGTAAATCGTGAAGGACCGGTTGGGCAAAACCGAAGAGATGAGGTAGTCTCCGGTGGACGTGATGTCCGCAGAGGCCCGGACCTCCACCCGCTTCGCCGCCGCGCTGCTCGACTCTGCGTCGATGAGTTTCACCTCGCCCACCGGCGCGCTCCTGTCGCTCGTGGTCACCTTCCCGGAGACATTGCCGGACTTCACCTGCACGGCCCCGGTGGAGAAGGTGATCTCAAAGGGTTTCGCAAGTTGAGCGCCGGTCGCGCCCTGGGCGTTCATGACCACGAACTTGTAGGTCGTATTCTGCGCCAGGGTGACCGGTAAGACGACCGTCTTGCCCTCATCTTTGACCTTGAGGCCCTTCTTCGGGTCGAACTTGTCCGGCGCCGGGTTGAGGGCCACGTCCACCGGGATGAACCGCTGCCCCGGGGCCAGGGCCTCGCTGAACGTCACGGACAGCTCCGTCTTCAGCTTGACGCTCGTCTCCTCGTTCTTCGGCGACGTGGCCGTCACTGTCAGCTCCCTGGGCGCCTGCCGGATGCCGCCCGCCGCCTGGGCGCCGGTCTGAGTCTGAATGTCCAGGTTTTCGAGCGGCGGGGCGCCATCCTTCAACTGGAGGATGTCCGGCTTTCCGTCCTTATCTTTGTCCAAGAAGCCCATGGCCAGGCCGGGAGCAGGGCCGGGCTGCACGCCCGGAGACGTCTGGGCCAGGTCGGTGATCGTCGTCCCCCCATCACCTGTCAGACGGCCGGGCGTTGGGCCAGGCGTCGGAGCAGGCGTGGGTGTCGGGCCAGGACCGGGTGTGCCGGAGTTGCCGGGGGTCGTGACAGGCCCCCCCTGGGCCAGGTTCACGACCGCGACCAGGAAGAAGCTCCCGGCCGGGGCGTTCCGGATGCTGTAGCGGCTGCCCTTCGGCAGGTCTGAGGCGACGCTGAACCTCTGGAGGTCAGCGGGCGTCAACCGCCCCAGGTCCACGTTCGACGGGATCAGGCCCACGAAGCCATTGACGACCTGCCGGTCGAAGTCGATGGTCGAGTTCGGAGGCGGCAGCAGCTTCCCGGACACGCTGTTTTTGCCGAGCGTAGCCCCTGTGGTGAAGGCGCTCTTGAACGGCTCTTTCATCGGAGGACGGCCCTGGCCGTTCGCCTGCAACACGACCAACTGATAGGCCGTGTTGGCCTGGAGCTGGACCGGCGCAGATACGGTGTTGCCATCCAGCTTCAGACTGCCCGGCGGGATCTGCCCGGACAGCGGAGCCGGGATGATCTGCAGGTTCACGCCGATGGCGTTCCCCTGGCGCGCCGGCTCTGCGGAGAAACGCACGGACACCGTGGTCGCCAGCGGGACGCTGACCGAGCCGTCCTTCGGCGTCACCTCCGCCACGCTGATCGGCGTGGGGAAGGCGAGCTGGATGTCGATGCCGCTGACCTCTGCCGC
The DNA here is from genome assembly GCA_009694805.1 of Candidatus Latescibacterota bacterium. Taxonomy (GTDB): domain Bacteria; phylum Latescibacterota; class UBA2968; order SICM01; family SICM01; genus SICM01. Next base: position 2,172 of record SICM01000284.1, on the reverse strand, counting down.
TGCCACGTCGATCTGATCCGCCGCGCCCCCGGCCGTCTTGCTATAGGGCGCGAAGAACTCCAGGTTGATGCCCTGCAGGAACGACTGAACGTTGGCCAGCGGCGGCGACCCGTTCTGCTGCACGAGTCTCAGGCGGATGTTGGTCACCAGATAGTACTTGCCGGGTGGGACAGCGCTGATCTTGAAAGTCCCTTCATTCGTAGTGGCGTTGACCTGCATCTGTATCGCCCCCACGGTCGCGGCGAGGAGTTGCTCCTCATTCGGGTTCACAAGCTTGGTCGGGTCCTGAGTCATCAGGAACACGAAGGATTCTCCCGTCCCGAACTTCAGGCCGGTCAGCAGGTCCGCCGGCGCGTTGGACGGAAGCGGGATGTCCTTCACCGTGGGGAGTTTCACCTTGCCGCTGATCGCGCCGGTAGGCAGGGAGGCCCCCGTCGTGAAGAGGCTGAAGATCGGCTGCTCCTGACCATCCAGGTCGATGGCCGCGGTGTAGGCCGTGTTCGTCTTCAGCTTGAGAACGATGACCAGGTTCCCGTTCTGGACCGATACCTTGACGTCGTCCGGCTTGGGAAAGAAGATGACGGTGGCGTTGTTCAGGGCGCCGCTGGAGATCTTCCGGTTGAACTCGACCGTCAGCGTCGCATCCGTCGGGACGTTGACCGCGTTGGCCAGCGGGATCGCCTGAGGCGTCGCCTGGAACGTCGCCGCCTTCAGCGTGAGCGGCCCCGTCTGCGGGCCCTGGATCTCCCCGCCCGCATACAGCTCGGCCACGTCCACGACCCCGGCCTTCAGGATCTGGGCCGGGCCTCCCCCGCGCTGCTCCGCCTCGACCCGCAGGGCCACCACCTGCCCCGCCAGGATACGCTTCTGGATGTCTTCCAGGGTTATGGAACGCCCCGTCTCGTCCACGAGGGTTGCGCCAGGGGCCAACTGCAGGAACAGCCCCTGCATCTGCAGGACCCCCGTCTGCCGGTCGAAGTTCAGAACCTGCCCGGTGAACGTGAACTGCTGAGAAACGCCGGGACCGGGCTGCGAGGTCTGAGCCAGCTCAAAGGGATCTGTCAGACGACCTGGCCCAGGTGTGGGCGTCGGACGAGGCGTGGGGGCCGGACCCGGCGTAGGCGTCGGACCGGGCTGTCCACCAGGACCGGCGGCCTGCCGGCCCTGAAGCTGGATGCTCAGCGCAGAGGCCGGAGCCCCTGGGCTCTTGGGCGCCCCGAACGTCACGCTTACAAAATCCCCCGCCCGGATGTCGTTCGCGGATGTGTAGCCGGTGAGCTTCGTGTCCGACGTCGACACCTGATAGGAGGGACCTTTCAGGATGATATTCCTCTGGGCCAGGTCCACAAAGGCGACCTCCCCGGCCACGTTGATCTTCGGGATCTCAACGCCCCTGACGCCGTCCGCCTGGACCCTGTTGCCCTGGCGCGGCCCGGACACCTCTACCTGCCCGTCCTTCTTGATGCCCTCAAACGTCACGCCCTCAAACTTGGTCTTGTCCGATACGACGACTTCTATTGCCGGACCGCCGAAGTCGGGCTGCATCTGGAAGCTCTTCTTGGTCGCGTCCAGGGAGAGCACCCGCCCCAGGAACCGCTGGGTGACGGGGCCGGGCTGACCGCCGGGCTGGCCCTGCCTCACGATCACCACGCGCGTGGCCAGAATCCGCTGCTGCGAATCCCGCGTCCCAAACACCTGCACCTGATCCCCGGTCTGCAAATCTCCCGGCTTGGCCGGCTGATCCCCCTGCCCCCCTCCAGGCGTGGGCGTCCCTCCAGGACCCGGCGTCGGGTTCGGACCCGGCGTAGGCGTCACACCAGGACCCGGCGTCACACCAGGACCGCCGGTAGACTGGATGAGGAACTGTGTGCTGGTCTGAACGATCACCGTCTCAATCTGATTCGACCCTGCATCCACCGTGAACGAGCTACTGGCCGGGTCGATCTTGGTCACCTTGCCCCGAACGATCGGCTCTCCACCAGGACCCGGCGTAGGCGTCCCACCAGGCGTCGGGCTCGGACCTGGCGTCCCGCCAGGTGTCGGCGTTGGACCAGGGCCAGGCTGCAGTGCCGCAGCGATCTCCGCCAGCGTGAGCTTGTTGTCACTCCCGGCAAACTTCTTCAAAAGGTCCTGATCTGTCGCACTTAACCCACTCAAAAAACTCGCGATATC
>SICM01000034.1 GCA_009694805.1 Candidatus Latescibacterota bacterium | reverse complement strand
GACAGATCGTTGAAGGACAAATCGGATGTCTGATCCTAAATCGGATGGCCAACCTGGGGATGCCAGACTCATACAAAGTCGAAAAGATCGTCTGAACTTCAGTTCAAACCAACGAGCGCTTTTTTGTCACCATTCGTGCAACAAAGCTTTTGCTGATTGCTGATTGCTGATCGCTGATCGCTATTCTTTCGGGTTAAACGCATCGTTCAGCCCGTCGCCGAGGTACGTGAACGCCAGCAGGGTCACGCCGAACGTGGCCACCGGCCAGTAGAGTTGATACGGGAAGGCCCTCAGGTTGGCGCTCCCCACGTTGATCAGGATGCCCCAGCTCGGCCTGGGCGGCATCACCCCGAGGCCCAGCAGGCTCAACGCCGACTCCGTCATGATCGCGCCGGGGATCAGGAAGGCGATGCTCACGATCAGCGGTCCCAGAGAGTTCGGAAGGATATAGCGCCAGATGATGTGCCGGTGCGTCGCCCCCAGGGCCCGCGCGGCCTCCACGTACTCCGAGTTCTTGATCGACAGCACCTGTCCCCGCATCAGCCGGGCGAACCCCACCCAGCTCGTCACGGCCAGCGAGATGAAGATCGTCACGATGCCCCGCCCCAGCACGGACACGAGGATGATGCTGAACAGAAAACCCGGAAACGCGTACATCACGTCCGTCATCCGCATCAGCACGCTGTCGATCCGGCCCCCCCAGTAGCCCGCCACGGCCCCGATCACCCCCCCCACGCTCACGGAGATGACCGTGGCCCCGAACGCGATGGCCAGGGCGTTCTGGAGGCTGAAGATCAGCCGACTGAAGATGTCCCGCCCGATCTCGTCCGTCCCGGCCAGGTGACGCCAGGACGGCGACTGGTAGGCGTCTTCGAGATGGATCTCGTTGTAGCCGTGGGGCGCGACGAACGGCGCGAAGACCCCGCACAGGATCAGCAGGCCCACGAACCAGAGACTGGCCACGGCCATCCGGTTGACCCGGAAACGACGCCAGACATTCCCCCAGTAGGAGATGCCCTGCGGACCGGAGGATTCGTCCACGACGGGATATAGATCGGCTCGGTTGACAGCCATGAAAAAACTCCTGAAGGAGGAAAATGTATCTCGTATCTCGTAAAGCCTTCTACGCTTCACGCTTCACGAGATACGCTTCACGTCATCTTCTTCTTTGATAACTCAGCCGGATGCGCGGGTCGATCATCGCGTAACCGATGTCCACCAGGAGGTTCATGACCATGATCAGGAACCCGAAGAACAGCGTGGAGGTGATGATCATGGGATAGTCCCGCGACCCGGCGGCGGCCACGAACAGCTTGCCCATGCCGGGGATGTTGAACACCGACTCGATGAACGCCGTGCTCACCATCAGAAACGCGAACTGCGGCCCGGAGATCGTCAGCAGCGGGATCAAAGAGTTCCGGAGCGCGTGCCGGAAGATCGCCTGGTTCCGGCCCCCCCCCTTGGCGTAGACCGTGCGCACGTAGTCCTCGTTCAACTCCTTCGCCAGGCTCGCCCGCACGTACCGGGCGATGCTGGCCACGGGCTGGAATACCATCGCCAGGACCGGGAGGACGAGATGATACCAGCTCCCCCACCCCGACGTGGGAAACCACTGGAGCGTCACGGCGAACAGCACGATAGCCAGGAGGGCGATGACGTAGGAGGGGATGCAGATGCCGAGCATGGAGATGAACATCGTGGCGCGGTCGATCCACGTGTTCCGGTAGACCGCCGCCAGGATTCCCATGGGGATGCCGATCAGCAGGGCCAGGAACATCGGGATGAACGCCAGGATGAACGTCCGGGGGAAGGCGAGGGCCATCATCTCCTGGATCGTCGTGTCCGGGTACCGGAACGACGGCCCGAAGTCCAGCACCGCGGCGTGCTGGACGTAGATCAGGATCTGCTTCCAGGTCGGCGAGTTCTCCCCGTAGCGCTCCTCCCACAGCATCAGCGTCGGGCTCTTCTCCTCGAACTGGCTCAGGCGGGCGCCCGTGATCTGCTGGTTGGCCAGCCGCTCGATGTTGAAGAAGTCGCCCGGGGCGGCGTGCATCAGGTAGAACGTGATGAACAGGATGACGACCAGGCTCAGCACGATCTGTCCGAGCCGGCGGAGGATGAACAGGAACATGAAACCTCTGTAGAGTTACGGCCCTGTAGGGAGGAGCCGGGCTGTTGTAGGGGCGTAGCATGCTACGCCCCTACTTTATACCGGTGGCGCGGGAATTCATTCCCGTGCCCGAAGAGGGGCCCTTACCGCCTGCCCTTTCTCGCACCCTTGCCCCGCTTTGCGGTTGAGGGACTCCGTTTTTTCTTAGGGATGTGCTTTCTGACGTCCACGCCCCGGTAGTCCTCCAGCAGGCCCAGCCTCAACGCCAGCGGCATGAAGGCGAAGGCGTCCTTGTGGGTGTAGGTCGAGCACTGCTTCCCGTCCACCATCCACCGGAAGAAACGGTAGGCCGCGTCCAGCACCTCCGGGTCGCCCTCTTTCTCAAACACGAAAGCCATCGGCCCCAGCTCCATGATGTCCGAGGAATGCGCCCGGTCGGAGTGCGGACCTTCGGTGTAGTAAAGGAGCCCCTCCACCGTCTTCAGTTCCGTCGCCACGTGCCGCGCCCCCTTCACCAGGGCGTTAAGCGCCCGCCGGTCCCCGAAGTTCTCGTAGTACTTCTGGAGCCCCTGGAGGATCGACGAGATCATGAACGGCTTGGACCCCCGGTTGAAGCTCCCCGTCTGGTCCCGCCACTTCCCCTGCTCGTCCTGCCACATCACGAACAGATCCAGCAACTTCCGCATCGGTGCCAGGAACTTCTCCTCCCGCGTCACCTCGTACATCTGTCCCATCGCCACCAGCGGCCACCCGGCCACGCGCGTGCTGTAAGACCACTTTTGCTCGTAGTCCAGGACGCGCGCCTTCGCCTCCGGCGTCATCGTCTCCAGCCACTGCACCGGCGCATTGACCCGACAGAACTCCGCCGTCTGGCAGGCCACGTCCCACGCCCGGCGGTAGCCCGTCAGAAAGTAGAAGTCCAGCAGCCCGCCGATCCAGGTGTGGCTCGTCACCGGCCGCATCTGCTCGACCTCATCCGTCGTCCGGTAGTGGTGGTTCTGGGACCACTGCATGTGCGGCCCGCCCACCCACTCCGGGTGCTCCGTGTTCGCGTGTACCGTGTCCACGTCGATCAGATGGTGTACCCCCGCCTCCGCCGCCCAGAACGTCATCTGATGCCCCGTCCGGATGAACGTCCGAACGAGCGACCGGGAGATGTCGTAGGCCACGTTGTCCGTCGTGAGCGTGCGCAACTGCCCGTCGATCGTCGCCAGCCGCACGCCGTTGTCCCCCTCGTTCAGAATCCCCGTCCCGTCCGGCAGCGCGCACATCTCCCGGAACCGCTGCTCCAGCGGCCAGTGGTCCTCCAGGTACGGGGCCATCGCGCCCAGCGCCCCGGACTTCGCGTACCACGCCGACGGCAGCACCGGCAGCAGCGGCTGCTCGAACGCGATGCACTCCGCGTCCGCGTGCCGCTCGTCCGTCTTCTGCGGACCGAAGCTCAGGAACACCTCGTGCGTCCGCGCCATCCCCTGGGGGACCTTCAGCGGACCCACGTAGAGCAGGGCTGACTTGTCTTCCAGCACATCCGTATAGTTCCTCCCCACCCCGGTGTCCGCCACGTCCTCCGGCGACAGCGCGGGGTACAGGTCCAGGTCGATGACCTGCCCATCCGTGGCGATGGCCTTCGGGTAGGAATGGAAGGGCCTCCGCAGCTTCACGGTCACCCCCGTGGCCGCCCCGGCCACGTGTGCCCACCCGTTGGCGTTCATCCGGTGGACCTGCCGCTCCCCCGACCCCCGCGTGACGAAGTGGAAGTTCGGCTTCGGCTGCGTCACCGTGATGCGCTCCCCCTCCTGGCCCGTGTGCCCGGAGCTGAACGTCCCGACGCGCGCCCCGAAAAAGACCCGCTTCGGCCCCGTCTCCGCCAGGAACAGGGACGCCCTCAGCGACTTCAGGTGGACGAACGCCGCCGGTTGGTCGTGAATGAACGTGTGGTAGACCCTCAGGAACGGCTTCCCCGCGTACGCGTGGACCCGCACCACCCAGGACATCAGCCGCGCCCCGTCCTCCCCCACGAACCCGCCCTGCGCCTTGACCACGACCTTCAGCGGGTTCTCCTCCTCCACGTACGCGCACGCGATCTGGCTCCGGTAGACCTTCCCGTCCGCATCCGTGGCCGCGAACTCCCCCCCCCCGCCCGACGACAGGTGCTCGTGGCCCCCCGACAGGACGCGCCGGAACAGCCGTCCCCCTTGCGTCCCCAGCGCGACCCGGATGGCCCCGGTGTCGATCTCGATCTCCCCGTCCCGGTGCGTCACGCGCACCGGCGCATCGACTGCCTTTCGCCTCACTCGGGGCCCGAAATCGACGGCAAAATGCCGTCTCTCCATCGGCCCGATGTCCGTCTGAAAATCCATCAGGACCCACTTGACCGACCCGTCGGGCCAGGTCGCCCGCACGTCCGCGTGGGACGGCAGTTCCTTCCCCTTCGCGTCCAGGGCGCGGACGTTCCGGGCCGACTTCAACTCCCCCTTCGCGAACGGCACGCCCGTGGAGACTGGCCACGCCTGCCGCGCCACGCCGGACGGGTCGAGGATGTGCGCTTCGATCTGAGGCATGAAAAGGCTCCTCCGTATTATCTTTCAACCTCATGGGACTGCAACACCATCAACTGCCCCACCGGCCCCTCCACCGCGCCTAAAGCCCGGCCCTTCTCCTTCGAGAAGATGTCGTTCGACGTGATGTAGAGTTCCCCGTCCATCACGTGGTTGTAGCAGAGCTGCGGGTACCGGTCCGCCGGCACGTCCGGGATCAGGAAGTCGAACGTGTCGCTCTCCGGGTGGTAGGCGATGAACCGGTTCATGAAGTGATACAGCTGTCCGTCCACGCCGATGTTGGGGTTCTCCTTGACCTGAACGTATTTCCCGGTCTTCTCGTCGTACTGATAGCCGCGCCCATAGGTGCTCAGGTTGTTGAGCTGCCAGCCCCGCCAGAACACGCCCCCCCCGATGAAACCGAAGATCTTCTCCCACCCCGGCACATCCCGCTCGTGGCGCTCGCCCGTCTGCCGGTCCAGCCGCGTCAGGCGTCCCTCCTTATAGTTCACGATGTACCGTTCCTCCTCCGCGCCGGGCCACAGAGGGGGGATGGCCTCCCGGTCCTCGGCCACGAACCGCCGGACCTCCGGGTCGAAGTAGACCCGATGGCCCGCCGGTTCGCCCGCCACCCAGATGGCCTCCAGCCGTTCCGGCCAGCCCGTCTCCCGGATGGACGGCAGGGTCCCGGCCTCCGGATAGGAGAACACCTCGCTCCGATCCTCGGCCACGTCCCAGACCGCCAGACAGGGCCGGGACCGGTCCTGAAGGTACAGCAGTCCGCGCTTCGCGTCCTTGTGTCCCCACCAGATGTTGGCCTCCGGGAACGGCTTTTCCAGCAGGCGCACCCGGTCCGCCGCCACGTCGTAGACCGTGATCTTCGGATGCAACTGCGGGAGCACGTAGACCTTCCCGCCCACCCAGAGACACTGGCTCCCTCCGTGATCGCCGGGGATCGGGATCGTCTCCATCTTCCCGGCCTTCGGCCAGTAGCGGTGCAGCTTGTTCAGGCTGCCCGTGAACCAGATCGACTTCTCGTCGTCGTGGTCCATCCCGTAGACCCGCGTGTTCTCCGCGTCCGTCCAGACCGGATACATTTCAGGCAATGTCGGCACAGGTTTCTCCTCCTTCTACCCTCTCACCGGCTCCCCGCGCTTGCGGCTCACTTCAGCCCCGCCTTAAACTTGAAAAAATAGACGGGAGAGACGGTCTCGGTGTCGTTGTTCTGTTGTGGGTTGCCGAACGACCCGACGATGTGGCCGTCCGCCGTCACCTCCCGGCACCCCCCGACGGAATAAGGGTGCAGGAACGGTTCGCTGACCCCGTAGTCGTACCACGTCTCCCCGTTGTCGTCGCTGGCCAGGCAGGCGATCCGACCCTCCTGGACCATGGTGCAGTAGAGCGGAGACCCCGGCTCGGACGCCCGCGAGGCGAAGAACCCGTCCAGGTGGCACAGGGAGATCTCCTGCCCCCGGAATGTCGGATAGACGTCGATATCCCGGTGACAGGTCTTCAAGTCATACCGCACGTAGTGCTGCCGCATCGACGCTTCCGGCGCGGCGTACCGGTATATGAAATGGAGCTTCCCGTCCTTGACCATGAAGCTGGAAAGCCAGGTATGATAGTCGTACTCATCGTTCAGGTTGATCTGGTCTGAAAGCCCGTGGTAGTCGGCCACGACGGGCAGTTCCAGCCGCGTCCCGTCCATCTTCTCCCAGCTCCTCCCCCCATCCCTGGACTTCATGTAGTGGATGTCCGTGTAAAGATACTCGTCGTTCTTGTTCGTGGTCCACGCCGCGTGAAGCGTCCCGTCCAGGTCCAGGCTCAAATGAGGATACTGAAGGCACGCGGTCTGCCCCGTCTTCAAAATCGTCTCCGAATGGCGCACCGTCCCGTCCAGACCGACGACGTGAAACGTGTTGTTGTGCGCGAAGTAATAGAGCTGTCCGCGCTCCCGGTCATACATCATGCAGTACTTGCCCGCCGAACCCTTCTCGATCTTCGAAATCGTCGGCCTGGCGTAGCCCTCCGCCGCCAGAAACCGGTAGAGATAGGCGTTCCGGTCCACAAAGTCCGGCCGGGCCAGGTAGACGTTGTCCGCCTCGTCTGTCTCCAAAACCGGCGGGTTGGTCGGGTCCGTCGCCTCGTAGAGGACGGAGAAGGTCTTCCCCCCGTCCACGCTCCGCACCAGCCGCCACCCCTGCGCGGTGTAGGGCTCGTTCCGCGACTTGACGTAGGTCACGAAGATGCCGTTCCGGTTGCTCACGACCTTCTGATTGTTGCTCTGAAAGGTCCCGTACCCGAACGTGCGGTCATCCACGCAGACGGGGTCAATCGTCGTCAGACCTGGCATACGAATCACCTCCCTGTCCTTTCTGAGCGGACCAGCGCCCGGTGCAACAGCAACAACGCCTCCAGCAAATCGCCTCGAAAAGGCATCCGCCACCACTCCGGCTCGCCCGCCGGGGCAGGGCGGGACAGAAAGTCGAGTTCCATGTCGGCCAGCTTCCGCGCCTGGTCGAGGTAGCGACGCTCTTTCGTCAGGTCGGACAACAGAATCATCATCTTGATGTACGACGCGCTGGCCGGATAGGTCCACTGCCCCTGCGCGTTGAACGCCCCGGTCAGCTTCCCCGCCTCCTCCATGACGTCAGCAGCAAGCGCCTGCGCTCGGGCCAGCAGGTCGGCGTCGCCCAGAAGACAGGCCCCCAGGGCCACGTTGTAGGGGCACGCGTTCTGTACGCCCACGCACCAGGGTCCGGCCGCGTAAAAACCGGAACCCGCGAATACGGCGACCTCCTGAAGAACGGGGTCCTGCCGGACGGCCTCGTCCTTATCCGCCTGCGTGCGGAAGGTGTAGACCACCGTCTCCTCCCGGACGCGCCCGTCCAGGTGCAGCCACTGCGGAAACACCCGCTCCGCCGGGTCATAGCTGTGGCGGGCCATTCCGCGCAACAGACGCCGCGCAACGCCGCTCACCTGTTCGGCCAGGGCCGCCCCTTCGGGACGCTTTTTGAGCTCGTCGGCGGCCCGCAACAGGGAGATCGCGGCCGGCGTCTCGTCGCTGCTGGCGGTCGGCTGCGGCGGCATCGTCGGCTCATCACGCCTGCCGCCGAACCAGTGGGGGATCAGGCCAGACTCCGAATGCTGCACAGCCCCCCATTTGTCCGCCATCGCCTGCGCCCACGCCAGACACTCGGCATCACCTGTGCGCGCGAAGTGAGACCCCCACCAGTGGATCAGCATCGCCCCGGTCGTTGCGAACGCCACGTGACCGGAGTTGAACGCCATCGACGGCTTCTTCAACCGATCGTCATACCCGTAGTGACAGTACCGGTTGTAGTCCAGCGTCTCGGGCCGGGTGATCAGGCCGTAATAGACCGACTTGAGCATCCGGGCCACCCGGTCCGGCGCCTCCGCCCAGAGCCTGTCCACAGGGACGTACACGTCCGGCTTGAACAGCGGCTCCGCCTGGCTCGACACGGCCACGGGCTGGAGGCGCAGCACGTCGAACTCCGCCGTATTCCCCAGGTAGCCCAGGCCCGACGCCGATTCGAACCCGTAGCGTCCGAACGCGGATGCCATCTCCACGGCCATCTGCCGATACTGAGCATCGCCCGTGACCTCCGAGAACAGATCCAGGACCGGCCAGATTCGGAGGTCCAGCCGATAAGGCGTCGGCTCCAGCGGCTGCTCCGTGACCAGACCTGAGCGATAGATCCCATCCGGTCCTTTGCTCACGCTCCGGTAGGTCTTGCTGGACTGCTTGGTCACGGTGATGCAGGGCATCCCGTCAGGCCGGCCGCCCAGACGGGCGGACTGCCGCTCCAGCAACGTCTGAATGCTGTCCTTCACAAATTCGAGATAATCAGACATGAGGTTCCCTTGCATTTTGCACTTTGCATTTTGCACTTTGCACTTCCCCTTCCCCCTCCCTACGGCTTCAACCACCGCTTGAGAAACTCAAAACTCTTCTCCATCCGGATCTCGTGCCCCCCTTCGTGCAGGTCGATCTCGACCCGGTCCGCAACGCCAAGCCTCCGGTAGTGCTCGCACGCCTCCTCATACTCCTCCAGCATCATCGGCCACCAGGCGATCGCATCGGCCTTCCCCTGCTCGACCAGCAGAGGACGGGGACAGATGAGCGAAGCCAGGTCGCTGTCCGAGAACTCCCGCAGCCAGCCGGGGACCCACGTATGCTCCGAAGGTTCTGCGGACAGGAAACAGCTGTAGCGGGGGTCGTCCACGACCATCTTGTTGGGCCGGTGGTTGAACCACGCGCAGACCACCGCCGCCCCGATCCGGGGCTCCAGCGGCACGGTGAACAGGGTGTAGTGACCGCCGAGGCTGATGCCGTACATGGCCGTGCGTCCCACGTCGATGTCGGAACGGGTTTCAAGGTAGTCGAGGAGGCGCTGCGTGCGGTGGATCTCCAGGCCGAACACGGTCCTGCCCAGGAGCTTGCACATACGCTCCAGTCGCGCACGGGGTGAGGGGGGCGCAGTCTCGGTGATGTTCAGCGGGGCCATGACGGCGAAGCCCGCCTCAGCCAGATGGCGACCGTAGGCTTTGTAGGTGTCGGGAGGATCGTCCAGGCCGAAGACACGCTCGGGAGAACAGCCGGCGCCGTGCTGGGCAATGACGAGAGGTGCAGGACCCTGGCGTCCTTTGGGGACGGCCAGCAGGCCCCGTCCCCGGAGGCCGCCCAGGAGCCCGATGGTCACCCACCAGGCCGCGAACCGGTCGTCCTCGTACCAGAGGTCGAGCACAGGGTTGAGGGGCGTGCCGTCCGGCTCAAACACCCCCAGGGCCTCGCGCCAGCGCTGGCGGTTGGGCGCCACGGACCGCTCGAAGGCCTCGACCGACGAGTAGTCGCGGCGCCAGTAGGACCTGCGCCTCGGCTCATAGTCGAGAATGACGCCCCGGAGGTAGTCCTCCGTCTCCTTGCGGAGGAGACCCTGGCGGTCTCGGATCTGCCGGGCGATCACCTCCGGGCGTTCCTGGTAGGGGTTCGGTGTGTGCAAAAGACACTCTTGGAGAAGGTCACGCCCTTCCCGCCCGAATCTTGAAGAAATACACGGGGGCCACGCCTCCGCAGCCGACGAAGTCCGCCTCGGTCATCCGGTCGGGATGGGGGACCCGGTCCGTGAACGACCCGATGATGTAGCCGTCGGCGGTCACCTCCCGGCACCCCCCGATGGCGTAGGGATTGAACATCCGCTCGTGACTCGCGAAACGCCGCTCGCTGATCGCGTGGTCGTGCCAGGTATCCCCGTTATCCTCGCTCCTCAGACAGGCGATGTGCCCGTCCTGCGCCAGGATGCAGTAGAGCGGCGACCCGGGGTCCGAAGCCCGGGATGCGAAGAAGCCATCGTTGTGACACAACGAGATCGTCTCCCCTTTGAACTCCGGCCAGAAGTCGATCTCCCGTCGCGCCGTCTTCAGGTCGTAGCGCACGTAGTGCTGCCGCGCCGCATCGCCCGGCGCGGTATACTTGTAGACAAAATGGAGCTTCCCATTTTTGACCATGAAGCTCGACAGCCAGGTATGGTAATCGTACTCATCGTCCAGGTTGATCTGGTCCGAAGGCCCGTGATAATCGGCGATCACCGGCAGGTCGAGCCGTGTCCCGTCCATCTTCCGCCAGGTCTCTCCCCCGTCCACGGACTTCATGTAATGGATATCTGTATAAAGGTACTGGTCGTTCTTGTTCGTCGTCCAGGCCGCGTGCAGTGTCCCATCCAGCTCCAGACTCAGATGAGGGTACTGCTGGATGGCGGTCGGGCCGGCCACCAGCAGCTTCTGTGAGCGCCGAACCCCTCCATCCAGTCCCACGACATGAAACGTGCCGTTGTGCGCGAAGTAATAGAGCTGTCCACGCGCCCCATCGTACATCATGCAGGACTTGCCCGCCGATCCCCCCTCGATCTTCGAGATCAGCGGCCTGGCGTACCCGTCCGCCGCCTGAAACCGGAAGAGATGGGCATCCCGACTCAAAAAATCCGGCCGGGCCAGGTAGAGGTTGTCCGCCTCGTCCGTCTCCAGGGCCGGCGGATTGGTGGCCTCCACGGCCTCATAGAGCGCGGAAAAGGTCTTCCCCCCATCCTTGCTCCACGAGAGTCGCCACGGTTGCGCGGTGAAGGCCTCGTTGCAACCCCGAATGTGGGTCATGAAGATGCCGTTCCGGTTGCTCACGACCTTCTGGTTATGGCTCTGGAACGTCCCCCCGCGGATGGCCTGGTCATCCGCGCAGACGATGTCGATGTTCGCTAAACCCGGCATACCGTCCCCTCTCCAGTCATCGGGTCAGCCCTGCCTGAAACTTCATGAAGTACACGGGAGCCGCATCCCCCTTGGCGTCAGGATTGGGACCGCAGAACGAGCCGATGACCTGGCCGGCGGCGGTCACCTCCCGACACCCCCCGATGGCGTAGGGACTCAACGGCTTTTCGCTGATCGTGTAGTCGTACCACGTCTCCCCGTTGTCGTCGCTCGCCAGGCAGGCGATCCGGCCCTCCTGGGCCAGGATGCAGTAGAGCGGCGACCCCGGCTCGGACGCCCGCGACGCGAAGAATCCGTCGAGATTGCACAGGGAGATCTCCTGCCCCCGGAACACCGGCCAGATGTCCAGGTCCCGCCGGCCCGTCCCCAGGTCGTAGCGCACATAGTGCTGGCCCGTCCCCTTGTCCGGCCCCGCACACCGGTAGATGAAATGGAGCTTCCCGTTTTTCACCATGAAGCTCGACAGCCACGTATGAAACTCGAATTCGTCTTCGAGGATGATCTGATCGGCCGGCCCCCCGTGATCGGCCACCACGGGCGGTGTGAGCGGCGCGCCGTCCATCTTCTCCCACGTCTTCCCGCCATCCCGGGACCTCATGTAATGGATGTCCCAGTAAAGATATACCCCGTGTTTGACCGTGGTCCAGGCCGCGTGGAGCGTCCCGTCCAGGTCCAGACTGAGCAGTGGATACTGCTGGACAGCGGCCTGCCCGGCCACCAGCAGCTTCTGAGCGCTTCGCACGGTCCCGTCCAGCCCGACCACGTGAAAGGTGCCGTTGTGCGCGAAGTAATAGAGCTGTGCTCGATCCCGATCGTACATCATGCAGTACTTGCCCGCCGATCCCCCCTCGATCTTCGAGATCAGCGGCCTGGCGTACCCGTCCGCCGCCTGAAACCGGTAGAGATAGGCGTGGCCGTCCACGAAATCCGGCCGGGCCAGGTAGAGGTTGTCTGCCTCGTCCGTCTCCAGGACCGGCGGGTTGGTCGCGTCTGTGGCCTCGTAAACCGTGGAGAAACGATTCCCACCATCCGTGCTCCGCAGCAGCCGCCACATCTGCGCGGTGTAGGGCTCGTTCCGCGTCTTGATATAGGTCATGAAGATGCCGTTCCGGTTGCTCACGACCTTCTGGTTGTTGCTCTGGAACGTCCCCAACCCGAACGTGCGGTCATCTACACAGGTGAGATCGATGTTCGTCAACCCCGGCATAAAGAATTACCCCTCTCGTTTTTCAGCGTCGGCCAGCGCCCGGTGCAGCAGCAACAGCGCCTCCAGCAGGCCGTCCCGGAACGTCATCCGCCACCACTCCGGCTGGCCTGCCGGCAGGGGCTGCGCCAGAAAGTTGAGTTCCATGTCGGCCAATCTCCGGGCCTGATCGAGATAGTTTCGCTCTTTCGTGGCCTCGAACAGCAGCAACAGCATCTTGATGTAGGACGCGCTGGCCGAATAGGTCCACTGCCCCTGCGCGTTGAACGCCCCGGTCAGCCTCCCCGCCGCTTCCATCAGATCCTTCGCAAACCCCCGCGCCCCCGACAGAACCTCCACGTCGCCCGTCATCCGCGCCCCCAGCGCCATGTGGCAGGGGAAGTCGTTCTGAACCCCCACGTTGGACGGCCAGTCCGTGTAGAAACCCGTCCCCATGTACACCGCCACCTCCTCCAGGATAGGGTCCTGCTTGACCGCCTCGTCCTTCTCTTCCTGCGTGCCGAAACAGTAGGCCACCGTCTCCCGGCACGGGCGGCCGTCCAGATACATCCAGTGGGGGAAGACCCGCTCCTCCGGAATGTACCCGTGGTGGGCCATCCCGACCAGCAGGCGTCGCGCCATAGCCTCCACCTGCCCGGCCAGCGCCGCGCCCTCCGGCCGCTTCCCGATCTCGCGGACCGCCCGCAACAGCGAGACCACGGTCTGCATCTCCCCGTAGCAACTGTAAAGCCGGGGAGGCTGGGTGTCCGCATCGCTCCGTTCGTTCGTGAAACAGTGCGGGATCAGCCCCGACGCCGGGTCCTGGACAGCCCCCCACTTATCCGCCATCCTCTGCGCCCATCCCAGAGATTCCGAATCACCCGTGCGCGCGAAGTGAAACCCCCACCAGTGGATCAGAAACGCCCCGGTCTGCGCAAACGCCACGTGGCGCGGGTTGAACGCCATGGACGGCTTCCTGACCCGGTCGTCGAACCCATAGGCGCAGTACCGGTTGTAGGCCATGGACTCAGGCCGGGTGATCAGGCCGTGGTACGCCGCCTTGAACATCCGGGTCATCTTCTCAGGGGTCGCGTCCCAGAGCCTGTCCAGCGGGACGCTCAGGCTGGGCTTGAAGATCGGCGTGCCCTCCGGACTGTGCGCATACACCGGCCTGAGCCGCAGCACGTCGAACTGCGTCTCGGTCCCCAGATAGCCCAGGCCCGACGCCGGGTCGAACCCGTGCGCCCCGAACGCCGACGCCATGGCCTCGACCTGCTGTCGGTACTGCGGGTCGCCCGTGACCTCCGAGAACAGCTCCAGGACCGGCCAGATCCGCATATCCAGCCGGTAGGGTTCCGGCTCCAGCGGATGCCCTTCGATCCGGATACTGTAGTAACCCCCGTCCTTCTTGCCCAGGGTCCGCCAGGTCCGGATGAAGTTGTGGCTCACCGTGATGCAGGGCGTCCCGTCAGGCCGGCCCCCCAGGCGGGCCGACTGCCGCTCCAGCAGCGTCTGAACGCCATCTTTCACGAACTCCAGATAATCGCTCATCGTTCGGAACCTCACCCCTTCAGATTCGCCCGGAACCTGAAAAAATACACCGGCGCGGACGCCCCCGGCGCGGTCAGGTCGGCGGTCTGGCCCGGGTCGGGGATCCGGTCCGTGAACGACCCGATGACCCACCCGTCTTCGGTCACCTCCCGGCACCCCCCGACGGAATAGGGGTTGTTCATCTTCTCGTTCACCCCGAACCGCCGGCTGCTGACCGCGTGGTCGTGCCAGGTCTCCCCGTTGTCGTCGCTCCGCAGGCAGGCGATCCGCCCGTCCTGCGTCAGGATGCAATAGAGCGGAGACCCCGGCTCGGACGCCCGCGACGCGAAAAATCCGTCCATGTTGTTCAACGAGATCGTCTCCCCTTTGAACTCTGGCCAGAGGTCGATCTCCCGCCGCCCCGTCTTCAGGTCGTAGCGCACGTAGTGCTGCCGCGCCGCATCGCCCGGCGCGGTATACTTGTAGACAAAATGGAGCTTCCCGGCTTTCACCATGAAGCTCGACAGCCACGTGTGATAGTCATACTCATCGTCCAGGTTGATCTGGTCCGCAGCCCCGTGGTAATCGGCGACGATCGGCAGGTCCAGCGGCGTCCCATCCATCTTCCGCCAGGTCTCTCCCCCGTCCACGGACTTCATGTAATGGATATCGGTATACAGATACTCGTCGTTCTTGTTCGTCGTCCAGGCCGCGTGCAGCGTCCCGTCCAGATCCAGACTCAGGTGAGGATACTGGAGACACGCGGTCGCGCCCTTCTCCATGATCGTCCCGGAACGCCGCACCGTCCCGTCCAGCCCCACGATGTGGAACGTGTTGTTATGGGCGAAGTAATAAAGTTGCCCCCGCGCCCGGTCGTACATCATGCAGTACTTGCCCGCCGACCCCTTCTCGATCTTCGAGATGTGCGGCCGGGCATAGCCATCCGACGCCAGGAACCGGTAGAGATAGGCGTTCCGGTCCACGAAGTCGGGCCGGGCCAGGTAGATGTTGTCCGCCTCGTCCGTCTCCAGCACGGGCGGGTTGGTCGCGTCCGTCGCCTCGAACAGCACGGAGAAGGTCTCTCCGCCGTCCACGCTCCGCATCAGCCGCCACTGCTGCGCGGTGTATTCCGGGTTGAGTCGCTTTTTCAGATAGGTCATGAAGATGCCGTTCCGGTTGCGCACGACCTTCTGGTTGTGGCTCTGAAACGTCGCGTACCCGAAGGCATCCTCGTCCGCGCACACGATCTCGATGTCGCTCGGTCCTGGCATAACTGTTTTTCCTTTGCGTTCTTTGCGTCCTCTTCGGTGAACGCTTTCACCACGGCCTGGCATAGGGCACGGGCTGCTCCAGGCCGTCCACGCGGATGTTCGCCCCGTTGATCCAGCGCGACCGGTCCGACGCCAGGAACACGACCACGTCGGCCACCTCCTCCGGCGTGCCCAGCCGCCCCATCGGAAACCCGTTCTGTTCGTACGCCTTGAACTTCTCCGAATCATGGATCCGGCGGCCATCCCACCCCCCGCCCTCGAACAGGATCGACCCCGGCGATACCACGTTCACCCGGATATGGTCGTGTACCAACTCCAGCGCCATCGGCTCCGCCATGAAGATCTGCGCCGCCTTGGACGCCCCGTACTGCCACGTCCCGGCCAGTTGCGGGATCCAGCCGGAGACCGAGGAGATGAACACCACGGACCCGCCTCCCCTTTTCTGCATGTGCGGGGCCACGAGGCGTGTGAGCCGCACCCCCTGGAAGACATTGTAGTGGAACGTCCACTCCCAGTCCTCCTCAGCCGCTTCCTTCAGCCCCTTGCCCTGGTTCTTCCCGGCGTTGTTGACCAGGATGTCGATCCCGCCCAGTTGCGAGACAGTCTCCTCCACGAGCCGGCTGGCCTCGTCCGACTTCAGCACGTCCGCCGGGATGGCCGCGACCCGCACCCCCAGCGCCCGCACCTTTTCCGCGGACGCCTTCAGGACCTCCTCCCCCCGCGCACACAGCGCCACGTCGCACCCCTCCTTCGCCAGGCTCATCGCCGTCGCCAGGCCGATCCCCCGGCTGGCCCCCGTCACCAGCGCCACTTTTCCTTTGAGACCCAGGTCCACGACTCCCTCCTTATGGCTTCTTACGACGCCCGGCGGTAGATCCGCGCGGGGTTCTCCCAGAGAATCATCTGCTTGAGCGTATCGCTGATGTCCGCATACAACACCCGGCCGAGTTGGTAGGGGAAATCCATGACGGGAAAATCAGAACCGTACAGGATCTGCTCAACGGGCATCCGTTCCACCAGCCGGGCGAACCCCCCGAACCGGATCACCGAGCCGGTGGTATCGAAGTAGAAGTTCGAGAACTCCCTGGCGATCGCCAGATAGGCCTCCTGCCCCTCCGGCGGACTGGCGGCGAAATGGGCGGCGATGTAGGTCAGATTGGGCTTTTCGGTCAGCAGCCTGCGCAGCAGGTCCGGCGGCAGCACCCCGTGCGTCAGGATCGGCAGCCCCCGCTCGTTTGCGACGTCGAATGCAGGCTGATAGAGGGGGGATTCGGGCCGGGTGTTGTGCAGCTGGCAGTGGAACTTGATGCCGATCACGCCCGGCTGGTCCACAATCCGCTCAAAAGCCGCGACGTTCTTCCCGTACTTGCTGGGGGCATAGCCTCCGTAGGCATAGATGCGGCCGGGGAATTCGGCGCAGGCCGCGATCGCCCTGGCGTTCCCGGCGTCCGGGTCGTTCTCGACGCTTTTAATGTCGCTGAGCACGAGCCGCTCCACGCCCGTCTCGTCCATCCGCCGGACCGTGGCCGCCGCGTCGTAGACGGGATAGTAGGCCTTGTACCAGGGCCCCAGATGACCGTGAATATCCCACACCCGAAACCCCTCTTTCCCGCACGGCCACGCGCGAGCCGTCGTCGTCCGACCCGCCTCAAGCCCCAGGAGCCTCCGGGCGTTGGCCCCGGCGATGTCGGCCCGCTCCCGATCCGCCAGCGCACTCCCGTGCAGCGTGCCGACGGCCCCCCCCGCGTCGAACCGGGGCAGACCGCTCCCGAACAGCAGCCGTCCGGCCCCGAACCGCCCGCAGATCTCCTCCAGACAGCAGGCGCTCTGGATGTAGGAGGTCTCGATATGGAGATTGGGAAAGGTGTCCCACACGGGATAGAGGGCGCGGGGGGTCGTCCCCCCCTCCCGCAGCAGGATGATCGGCAGACGCGGGTAGGCCTCGCACAGGCTGAACACCGCCTCCCAGGGGGACATCTCGGACCAGTGGTAGCGCTCCAGGTCGATGATCAGCGGAATCTCCTCCAGCGCCTCCAGAAGAGGCCCCAGGATGCGGCGGCTGATCGGGTAGAGGTGTTGGCCGGGCAGAATCCGGGCCGCCCGGATGCCGTTTTCGCGCATCTGGCGTACCCCCTCGGAGGGGGGAGGCATCTCATCGGTGCCCGGCGGCATCAGCACCCAGCAGGGGTGCAGCCGGTCGCGATGCCCCTCCAGCTGCTTCAGCAGTTGCCAGTTTCCCTCCCTCGGATGGGCGTATCGAGCGTGGCTGGAGTAGACCAGCGCCTCGGCGATGCCCAGGCGGTCCATCTCCCGAAGCAGATCGTCCGCCGTCTTAAGACTCGGCTCTGCGTCATCCGGTGTGGGGCCGAGCATCACGTTGATATCCAGGAGACTCATCGCTTTCCTCCCGATGATGAGCGGCAAATCGGGTTCTTACCCCTCACGGCCTTTTTCCCGCCGCCTGCTCGCGGCCTGTGATCCAGAACGCGCTCTCCTTCGTGACCTCATGTCCCCCGTTCAGGTCCTTCACCGTCATCCGCACCGCGTAGCTTCCGGGCGCTGCCTGCCCGATGTCCAGTTCCACATAATCCGACACGGACGCCTGTGTCCCCGTCCGTTCGTAGCGCAACGACACCGTCTCTCCCGTGCGGTCCACAGCCTTCGCCTCCGGGAGCGACCTGGAGACCCCCTCCGCCCCGGCCGCGCGGACCTGATAGGCCATTTCATAGCGCGTGGCCCCGGAGGCATCCTGCGCCAGGTTGTAGATTTCAAAATAGACGAACACATGCTCCCCGGCCCGGAAGGCGTGCGACGGCAGCGGCGTGATGCGCCAGGCGCCCCGCCTGAATTTGGGGTCCGACGTGTCGCTGACCGCGGCCACCTGCCGGGCGATGAACAGGTCGCTCAGCCCCAGCTTGTTCCCGGCGTAGCTCGGGAGTGTCAGGGATTTCTCGTAAGATTGAATCCGGCCGGTGTTCCGCCGCCTCGCCTGCACGGCCAGCTCGTAGTCCCCCGGAGGGACTTCCAGGTCCACCCGGTCCAGAAACCCCTGGCCCCGCGTGCGCCGGGAGATCGGAATCTCCAGATCCTGCTGCGCCGGCAGCAGCCTGGTGTAACGCGGGTTCATCAGCGCCACCCGGCGGTCCACCAGCACCGTGGTGTCCGCCTCCCCGGGAAGGGCCACGTTGTCGACCGGGATGCCGATGTTCACCTGCACCTCCGTCAGGCCTCCCTTCCCCCGGAAGGAGATCGCCTCATAGGAGAAATCCAGCGGCTCAAAATCGGGGAGGATGAACCGCTCAGGCTCCTTCTCCGCCACTCTGGCCACCCGGATCGCAGGGGCCAACTCCGTCAGCCGCTGCGTCAGGCGCAGGTACGCGGTCTGCCCCGCATATTTATCATTGTCCATTTTTGCCAGGTCTTCCGGGTCCGGGCTGGGGATCGGCGCGAAGTCGTAGATGCCGTTGCGCTGCTCGTCCGTGAAGGCGACCTCCAGGCCCTTTCCCAGGTCGGTGTAGATCCAGACCTCCCAGGGCACCACCGCCCAGTTGTTTCCCACCACGATCGGCTTCCACCGCCTCAGCCCGATGGCGTACTCCGCGTCCAACTGCACCCCGTTCACGGGGTTGGGGGTGAAACCCGGAGTGTTCTGCTCCTCTTCCACGGCCGGAAGCGTACCCGTTATGTTGTCCGGCGCGTTGTCGAGGCGGGCCTGCGAAGTCAACTGTTTCTGAAAATCTTCGGGAGCCTCCATGTACCGTCCTCCGTCCGTGCGGATCGGGAACACCGGCCCCACGAACGTGGTCCCCAGACCCGAAGGCCCGTAGAGCTGGACGGCCAGGGCGTCCTGCACGCGCTGTACTTTGGCGGATGTCTTGGCGTTCGGCTGCTCATAGGTGGACCGGTAGTCCGGCTCCCCGTACCGGATGTAGACCTCCCCCCGCCGGTCCCAGGGCCACTTCTTCTGCCCGTAGAACGCCCGGGCGTACCAGACCCGCCGGCAGTGCTCTGCCCGACGCATCGCCCCCCCGGTGGCCTTGAACATGTCCCGTTTCAGCCAGAAAACCCGGAGGAATGTCTCCTGTTTCTCCGCAGAGGTGACCTTGTAGTCCTCCACCTCCTGGGGCAGACCCACCAGGGAGATGTCGCGATAGAGGTCCTGCTCCTTGGGGTCCAGACTGTCGATGTAAAGCTGAAAGGCCGGCATCGCCCGGTCGTAGTCCCCCTGACGCATCAGGATCTGCGCCAGAACGGGCATCCCCCGGTTGTCCGTCATGAGGGAGGCGACCTCCTCCGCCTCTTTGACCCGCCCCCGGTTCAGCAGATCGAGCGCGAATTCGTAGGCCGGGGTCTGGTCCCTCGGAAGCAGTTCGAGGTATTTCTTGTAGTAGAGGACCGCCATCCGGGGGTTGTCCTCCTTCTGATATGCCTGGGCCAGCAGCAGGTAGGCCGGCGCGTATTTCAGGTCGTACCGGATCGCCCTGTCCGCCTCCCGCCTCGCCTCCGGCTTCCCCAGCTTCAGGTAGGCCTGGGCCAGGAGGTAGTGCGCGTCGGGATTCGTGGAGTCTGCCTCCACCGCCGCCTTCAGGTGGGGCAATGCCCTCTTCGCGTCCCCCTTCAACTCCAGATACGCGCGCCCCAGGCCGCATTTCGCGACGGCCAGTCCGGGGTCCTGCCGGACGGCCCGCTGAAAGTTAGAGAGCGCGCTGTCCGTTTCCACAATCCTCATGTAGAGCAGGCCGATCTGGGTCAGCAGCTTCGCAGGGGCCGTATGGCCCGGCAGGGCCTCCTTCAGGGTGCTCACCAGCGCCCGGATGCTGTCGGGGCTCTGCGTGCTCAGGGCGCGCCGGTAGAGCGCGTCCGCGGCCGCCGGGGAGATGGCCTGGGCGTCCGACCCTCCCCCAAGACTCCCTGCGGCGAAGACCAGGATGCCTCCCAACATCCGGCAAAACGTCAAACCAGACCTCCGGTCTCCGATCATGGATATTCTCTCCAGGTAACGGTGAGACGGCAACCGTCAAATTCGGCCCTCACCTACCCCCATACCCCCTCCCTCTCCCAGCATTGGGAGAGGGAGGGGGTATGGGGGTAGGTGAGGGCCTTTTCACGTCTCACGTCTGCTTTCTGCCTTCTGTCTCCTCACGGCCTGTGGGCCTCTGCGGCCTGGCTGTCCTCGATGCTCACCCACTTCAGATAGAGCGGGTTGCCCCACCAGTAAGGGCAGAATCTCAGCCCCTTCACGTAGGGTTTGACCAGGCTCACGGAATTGGCCACGTGAAGCGGGATGTCCCAGCTATTTTCCAGCACGAGGCGGTGGATCTCCCGGTCGATCTCCGCCTGTCGGACCGGGTCCCGCTCATGGAACGCCTCCTGTCGCATCCCCTCCAATCGCCACCGGAGGTCACTTGAGTTCGTCCACTGATAATGGTACTGCTTCACCTGCAGGAGGGTCAAACAGATCTCCTTCCACGCCCGCTCCAGGTCCGCGCCGGGGGCCTGAGCGCGACGCACGATGTCGTCCCCGGCCTGACGCCACCCCCGGATCACCTCCTCCGCCTCCCGTCGCAGGTAGACCCCGTACCTCCCGTTCTCGTAGAGGACCAGCAGGGAGTCCCCATACGTGCGGATCTCCCGGTCGACCCGCTTCATATCGGCGACCGTGCCCCCTCGCTCGAACGGGATCATCCCCGCCTGGAGCTGAAAGATCCGCCGCTGCCCCTCCCACCAGACCTGATAAATCTTTGGATCATCCGTCCAGTTGAGGATCTGGGCCCACTGCGCACCGTAGATCGGGTCCGACCAGGGCCACCCCGACGCCGCAAAACACATCCCCAGATATTCCGGCGGGTTGAGCGACACCCGCTTGTCCGCGTACACGCCCAGTTCCTGGTTGTCGATCATGAGCTTGATCCCCAGGTTCTCCTCCAGCATCGCAGCGATGGTCACAAACTGCGACATCATCTCCGTCGCGATATAGGAAGGGACCAGGATGACCGACTCCGGGATCCCCTTCCCCCCGGGATACCCGGCCTCCGCCAGCAACCGCCGAGCCTCCTTCAGGTCGAACCGGTTTCCAAAGTCCGGGTCCCAGTCCGGCATCGCAGGTGAGGACAGCATCCCTACCGGCATCTCCCGGCCCAGGAAGATCGCCTCCACGATCCGGCGTCTGTCGAACCCCATCGCAATCGCCCGGCGCACGCGCGCGTCCCAGTAGATGGGGTTCTCCGAAAAGAGAAATTTCAGGAAGGAGAGGCCGTTCGTGGGTGTCCAGACCAGCTCCCGGCTCATCGCGGGATGCTGTTTGGCGTAGTAGATGTCCGCAATCGAGCCGATCGCCGCGAAGTCGATCTCGCCGCTCTGATAGGCCTCCAGGGGCCTGCCCGCGAACACGCTCACGATCCGCTCCAGGTTCCCGCGCGGCAGGTTGTAGTTGGGGTTCGGCTCCAGGATCACGTGGGAGTTCATCTCCCACTCCACGATCCGATAGGGTCCGTTCCCCTGGTAGTTCTCCAGCTTGTGCCACTGGTCCCCGTACTTGGCCAGCGCCCCCCGGTGGATCGGAAACGTGCTCCCCGTGATCATCGCGTTCAGGAACGACGGATAGGGCTTGGCCAGGCGAAACCGCAGCGTGAAGTCGTCCACCGCGTCGATCCCCACCTCCTCCGCCCGCGCCGCCCCGCTCCGAAAATCCAGGGCCCTCTCCACATACGGCAGCGGCGTGGCCCACGTCCACATGCTCTGGCGGTTGGGTTCCATCTGGTACAGAAACGCCGCCTTGTAGTCGTGGGCCGTCACCGGGCTTCCGTCGTACCACCGGTTGTCCCGGCGCAGGTAAAACGTGTACGTCAGCCCGTCCTCGGAGATCTCCCACCGCTCCGCCTGAGCAGAGACCAGTTTCCCCTCCGGGCCCAACTGCACCAGGCCCTCCTTGGTCCCCAGCGTCACCTGCGCATACATCCCCCCGGTGTAGAGATAGGTGTCCAGGGTGCTCAGCAGCGGCCCGATATAGCGGATCTCTCTCCGTCGCTCCGCCCGGGCGCCCCCGAAGATCGTCACGACCAGAACGAAACACAAGATGATATTGCGCCTGTACACGCCCGGCCTCCGCTCATCCTTCTGCACGCGGACACAAATAAAATGGCGACTTTGTCCCGATTCACAAAGCCGCCATATCCCATTCACTTCAAATGATGCCATCCTGCCATAAACAAGTCACAGGCCGCGAGTCCCGTGTCCCTTCACTACAGGCTTCATTGTTTTTGACTCTGGACGCGTGACTCTGGACTCGCGACTGCCGTTAGAACGACCCTGTGACCGAGATCCGCAGGGGAGCGTCGAAATTCTTGTTGAATCTCACCCAGGCGAAGTCGGCCTGCAAATAGCGGTCCCCTTTTTTCAGCTTCACACCGGCCCCTGCTGTGAAGTCCTGGGCGTCGTAGTTCCACTTGTACCCGCCCCGCAGCGCCAGCATGTTGTGCAGCCAGAGTTCGCCCCCCATGTGCATCCGCTTCTCAAAGCTGACCGCGTAGAGCCCCTCGATAGCGCCCGTGAAGTAGGCGGGATCCCCCTTCTTCCCGAACACCTCAGCCGCCACCGCCATGTTGAAGTACATGGGCATCTTGGCGTTGATGAACGACTCCTGCAGGAGGACCTTGTCCTTCCCAAAGTTCCTCAGGGACATGGCGAGCCGGAGGCTCCGGAAGCCGGTGTAGTAGTTCGACCCGACCGCAAAGTCGAACGTCGAGAAGTTATAACCCAGACCCAGCTTCTCCTGAATCCACCGGAACTGCCCGCCCATCGAGAACCGGTCCGTGAACTTCTTGGCATAGGCCCCGCCAAAGGCTATGCTCCCGTTGTCCAGGAAGCTGCCCGTCCCGTCGGGTTTGAAGATCGTATGCACCTCAATCTTGGGCGTGCCGAACTTTATAAAGCTGAAGGCGACCGCCCCGTAGTCCGTGTTCACGCCCACGGCCCCGGAGTTGAACTGCGAGTCCACCAGCCACTGCGTGTTGTTGAAAGTGAACTGGAACTTCTTCCGGGGCATGTTGGTCAGCCCGGCCACGTTCCAGAAGACCGAGTTGATGTCGTCGGCCACGGCCACATAGGCATCCCCCATGCCCGCCGGCCGCGCCCCCTGCGCCACCTCCAGGAAGGAGACGTAGGTCTCGGCCACCGGCACGCTCCCCCCGACCTTCTGGGCCTGCGCCGGAGCGGTAAGGAGCAATCCGGCGAGCGCCGTGGTAAGCCCGATCAAAAGAATGCGTCGCATGATCCTCTCCTTAACGAATGACGACGAAGTAGGTGCGCTGGATCTGGCCCATACTCGCCGGGTCTTGCGACTCGATGGTCACGAAGTAGGTGCCGAAGAACAACTGGTTGGTCACCGTCCTGTTCAATTGCAGGAAGGTCTCCTCGCCCACCGTCGCCGAGTTGTGTGTGAATTCCGCGGCCAGGTCTCCGGCGATGGTGAAGAACCGGATGATGCACTTGCTGGGGAGGTTCAGGAGGCGTACCTTGATCGTCGCCTCATAGGTGTACCCTGTTATGCCCCGTGCCGGATCATTCTTGATGTAGGGGTTGGGGACGATCATCACCTTCTTCTGAAACGCGTTCGCCGCGACCGAGGCCACCTGCACCGGACTGAATGGAGTCGCCCCCTGGGGGGGGAGGTAGAACGTCGAGGGGTCGCCATAGCCGCCCGTATACGCCGGCACGCCGCCCGCGACCGTCGCGCCCGTGACCCGGCTCTTGAACGTCGGGTTCCCGGCCGACTGATAGGCCAGTACCTGGTAGTAGTACTGGAACCCCGCCAGCGAATTCACGTCCTCCACCGAGTAGGTCGTCTGCCCCGCCTTCACGTCCGCCACGAGTTTCCACATGTCGGGCAGGGTCTCCGACACGTAGACCTTGTAGCCCGCGATGTCCGCCGCGCCCTTGTCCGGGTTGATCGACTTCTCCGCCTCGTTGGTCCAGGTCACCAGGTTTCGCGCGTTCTCCGATGAGGCAATCTTTGCGTTCACGTCCGGCGGCTGGTTCGGGATGTCGTAGCCCAGGGCGTAGGCCTCCTGCGCCTTCTTCAGGTGCTTCACCAGGTTGGTGAAGGCCAGCCCGTTCTCCTCCTTGCGCAGTTCGCTGTTGTCCTTTGCCCGCATGTAATCCCTGAAGTTGGACTCCACCGGCGCGCCCGCCGTGCGGACAAATACCATTTTCACCTTCTGCCCCGGCGCGAGGTCATACGGCCCGTAGGTGTCCCAGATCGTATAGGCCCCTGCGATCCCCCGGCCCTTCCACTCCCAGTCCGGGTTGGGCATATAGGGCATCGGCTTGGTCGGGTTGGCGTCCAGCGGGAGCAGGGGTACTTTCTTGGCCAGCGAACCCGACCCCCGCGTCGGGCGCGAATCCCGCGCCGAGGTGAAGTAGGACGGGTCCGGCGACCGGGTGAGCATCTCATACATCGTGGCGTCGTTCATCTTGGTCGGGTCCGGCTCATCCCCCACGATGTTGCTCAACACCTGGATGTTCTCTTCCCGGAACTGGAACCAGAACAGGTTGTGCGCGAACGGCTGCTGCGCCACCTTCGGGGCCTGGTACACCCCGTTGTCCCCCGCGAACCCGTTCGTCGGGTCCACGTCGAGTTCCGCGATCCCGGCCATCGCGATCGCCGTCAGGTCCCCGTCCCGCACGAGGGTGGGGGTCTGCACGCTCGGGCTCTTGTTCCCCGCCCGCCACGGGTCCCCCACGTCGTCCGCGAACGACCCCACCATGCAGTAGTTGTCCCAGTCGTACTGGTAGTTCATCTTCAGGCCCTTGGCCGACGCCGGGCCGTCGTAGTTGGGGGCCTCCGTGTACTTGATCTTGTCGTCCTGCCCGTTGTCCACATTGATCCCGAAGATGCTAGTGCACCCGTCCAGCGGTCCCCAGTCCCAGTAGTAGGCCACGTAGCTCCCCCGGCCCACCCCGGCGCCGGAGGTCATCATCCGGTCCTGGAAGGTGAAGAAGACGTTCTTCAGGTCGTATCCCCCGCCCGGCAGGTCGGCGGTGCGGTCGCCGTTCGAGTCCCCCGTGTTCGTCCAGACCCACTCCTCGATCACGAAGTGGCCGTACTCCGGGTGGCCCCAGGCGTAGGAGGTCTTTTCCCCGGTGATGCCCAGCTTCGTCGTCCACTTGCTCAGGACGATGTCCTCCGGGAAGTTGTCCTTGTCCGCGTCGGTGTACAGTCCATACTTATAGTTCAGGATCTCCCTCGGCTCCTTCGCGTCCAGAGCGACCGGAGTGCCGGGCCACCAGTTGGCCATCGACCCGCCGGAGCGCGTGTTGATGATGTCGTTCCCTACGGTCGCGAACCGCCCCCCGAAGTCCTTCGTCGGGTCCACGGCCATCATGACGACGTCGTCGCTCTCTTCTTTGCCCTTGATCGAGCCGCTGCTGTAGCTCACCACCGACGCGCCCGTCGGCTTCGCCGAGATCCACCACCCGTGGCTCCGCCCGTTGTGCGTCTGCAGGTCCACCTGCCCGTTGCCTGCGGCGCGCGCCCCGTAGAACCAGTCGAACGAGCTGAGGACGAAGCCGGGATAATCCATGTCCGCAAAAGCGCCGCCGTAGGCGTTCCCCGCGCGAGCCCCTGACGCCCCGGTGTTCGCGTAGGAGTGCCAGAACACCCCCCGCGTCATCTGCCGGGCGGGGTAGAGAACGTTGGCCGTGCCGCCGATGGTGGTTTGCGCCTCCGCCGAAACGGCCCACAGCGCCAGGACCAGCGCCAAACTCCAAAGCCCTTTCATACGTATCATCGAATCTCTCCCGATTGGATTTGTAGGGGCGACCGGCCGGTCGCCCCTACATCAAACAATTCGTCAGAACGACATCCGCATACCCAGGTTCACGTACCTCGGAAGACCGCCCCGGAACGGGCTGGAGTCGCCGTACTTCAGGTAATCGGCGTTGTTCGGCGTGGGCGTCTTCAAACCCCACCGGATGTAGGGATCGCCACCGGTCTGGTCCACGAAGGAGTTGAACACGTTGAAGATCTCCGCGTAGAGCGTGGGCTTCATCCGGCCTGCCTCGAACGTCTTCTGAATGTTGAGGTCCGCCCGGACGAACATCGGGCCGGGTTTGATGATGATCTGCGCCTTTCCGGGGGGCGTGGTCTGGATGGCCGTCCCACTGTTGAACCGCCAGACCAGGTTCGTCTGGAGCCCACCCAGGATCTTCGACCCGCCGACCTTCGGCCCCGGCCCCCAGTTGGACGGCGTGTTCCACACGAACTGGAACGACGCCTGCGTCGTGGGCTGGGACTCCAGGCCCGCGAACACGATCTGGTAGGCCAGCCAGTACATGCGGTAATAGAGGCCCTGAATGTTGGGGTCGCTCCGCTGCGCGTCGGTCAGGCCGGGGTACGTGCTGAACAGCACGGGCGCCGTGGTCACGGACTGATCGTTCCGCTGCTCCCCCGCCTTAATCGCGGCCCTGAGCGTGTTATTGGCCTTGTTCCCCAGGCTCTGGATCTCCGCCAGCGTCAGCGGTCGCGCGTTGTCGTTCGCGTCCGTCAACTGGTAGGCCGGGCCGGCGACGAAGCTGGAGTCGGGGTAGAAGTAGAGGTCGTGTATCCCGCCCCCCGAGATCCGGTAGAAGTTCCACCCCACCTCCACGGACGCCCGGAACGAGAAGTTTTGCGACAGGGGCTTGAACAGCGTCATCTCCAGCCCCTTAGTCTCAAACCGGGCGGACGGCGCCTGAGCCGAGATGTAGCCGTTACCGATCTGTCCACCCGGGTTGTAGAACGTGCGCGTGGCCGCGCCGTTCACGTTGTCCGTCCGGTTGTAGTAGGTGGTCAGGTCCAGGACGAAGTCGCTGATGAAGTTCCAGTCCCCGGCCACCTCGAACTGCGTGGTGTGCGTGATCCCTCCCGCCGGGTTTTTATACCCGCCGTCCATCGTCCACCCCCCGCCCGGTGCCCAGGGCTCGTCCGCCCACGTGCCGTCCAGGTTGGGATGGGCCTTCACGTTCGTCTGGTTCCAGCCTTCCGTATAGATCCCGCCGAACACCATCGGCTTGTAGTACGAGCCGTAGTCAAACCGGAGCATCGACTTGGCCGTGATCGGGTGTGAGACGCCGACCCGGGGCGAAAAACTCTGCATGGCCGGCGTCCGTCCCAGCGGCGTGCGGGTCTGGTAGGCGTTGTAGGTCTTGTAGGCCGGCATGATCTTCATCCAGCTCCCCAGCGTCTTCTGGGGCCCGCCGAACATCACGTCGTACCGCAACCCCGCGTTCATCACGAACCCCTGGAACTCCAGCTTGTCCTCGGCGTAGCCCGCGAACCGGTGGAGGAGGAACCGCTTGTTCGGGTCGCTCTTTTCGGCCGTTACATAGATCGACGCCGCGCTCTCGCTCCCCTGCTGGTACTGGAACGACCGGTTGTTGAAGATCTGATGGGAGAACCCGACCTTCATCAGGTTGCGCCGGCTCACCTGGCTGTTGAAATCGAACCGGAAGTTGAAGTGCCGGGTGTAGTCCATGCGAAGGTTGGCGCGATTCAGGCGGTCCACGTTGAAATACCCGCTCTTGTCCTTCGACTGCCAGGACCCGTTGGTGATGGGGTCTGTGCGACCCACGGTCGAGTCGATGTTTGTCCCCAGAAACCCCGCCTGGAACTCGTAGTAGGTCTTCGGGCTGAGCGTATGCGTGACCGTAGCCATCAGGATCCGGTTGTTCCACTGTTCCAGATACCCCGTGAACCCCCGGGACAGAAAGAGGTTGGTGTTCACGCCCCGCCGGTCGCCGGTTCCCCAGTTGGGCTCGTGCGACTCGTTGTAGAGCAGCTTCGCCTTCAGGTTCTGGGTGGGTGTGAACGTGAGCTTGCCCAAGAAGGTCCACTGGGGCTCGCTCAACCGCCTGGCCGCGGGCGTGCTCTGCTTGAGCCGGCTGTACTTCCCGTTCACCAGGAACGTGGCGTTCTGGCCCAGCGGCCCGGTCAGCCACCCTTCCGAGAGGCTCCCGATCCCCTCCACGTAGTCCTGTTTCATGTGGATCTGCCGCCCGGTGGCGTCGGTCTCGGCCACCCAGGCCGCGTCGTTGAACTTCAGGTTGTCTTTGAAGATGCCGTTCGTCCCCCCGCGAACGCCGGGCGTGGCGTCGTAGACGTTGGGGCCCCGGTGCCGCTGCATCGGCAGCTCCGCCCGGTAGTCCACCATGCCCTGGTAATCCCGTGTCCCCTCGCGGGTGACGATGTTCACCACGCCGGACGGGGAGGATGCCTGCGAGGCCTGCGCCCCGCCCCGGATCACGCCGATCTCCCCGATGGACGACACCGGAACATTGCTGTACTGCCGGGGGGACTGGAACCCGGTGTCCAGGAGCGACAGCTCCATGCCGTCCAGCGTCCAGGTCTGCCAGTGGCTCGTCGTGTAGCCCGTGGTCCGGCGGATCTTCACCCCTTGCGCATCACCGGCCACCGGGTCCACCCCGGCCACGTAGCGAATGTGCTCGTTCACACTCCGGAGGATCGGAGTCGCCTGGACATCCTTCATCGAGATCTTCGCCTCGGTCGTGGTCTGATCCACCTCCACGAGCGGCCGCTGCGCCTGCACCACCACT
This sequence comes from Candidatus Latescibacterota bacterium, assembly GCA_009694805.1. GTDB lineage: Bacteria > Latescibacterota > UBA2968 > SICM01 > SICM01 > SICM01. The sequence goes on along the minus strand of SICM01000034.1, from coordinate 1,591 downwards.
TCCGCCCCCGCCACCGTCGTCTCCTTCAGGGAGAAATTCCGCTCCGCCGTCCGGTCCGAGGACACCTGCACGTTCTTGTCGATCACCGACTCATACCCGATGATCGAAGCCTTCAGGGTGTAGGTGCCCGGCTCCACGTACAGGATCACGTAGTAGCCATCCGCGTCCGACACCGCGCCCAGCCGCGTCCCCTGAAGGGCGAGACTCACACCGGGCAGGGGCTTGCCGCTCGCGTCCTTCACCTGCCCGGCGATCTTGCCGACTGTCGCCGCCCAGGAGCTCCCCGCCAGCAACAGGCAGAGCCCCAGGACAACAATCAAAAAACGTGAAACACACTTCATCATAACCTACCTCCTGTGGGAATTTTAGGAGTTTCCCCGGCTCCTAACCCAAACCTGGGATCTGAGCAAAAGGCGAATATTTTGCCTCTGCTCAGACTCAGGACTCAGGTGCTCTATTTCAAATATTTGAACCCGACCATAAAGTTCACGCTCTGGAGTGGGAACGTCTGAAGGAGCCCCCAGTCCTCGAACGACCGCAACTGCCCCATCGACACGTTCCACCGAACCCGCATATCCACTACAAAATGCGCCGAGGTCCGGAAATAGGCGCCCAGCCCCACGTTCATCGACAGGGCCGTCTCGTAGTCCTTGATCGGCTGCAGCATGTTCTGGGAGTCCGTCTTGATCGCCGTCCCCGACTGACCCGGCCAGATCAAGCCCGACACGTCGTGTCGATACTTGTAAAACCCGATCCCGGCTGCGATATAGGGAACCCCACCGTGCGGCTTGTCCGCCTTGAAACTCCTCACCCCGTTGACCAAAAGGCTCCCCATCCACATCTTGGCCTTGGCGTTCGGGCTTTTCACCAGGCTCTTTTGGGCCACCCCGGACCCGTTATGCCAGATGAACTCCCGGTCCTTCAGGCCTACATCCTTGAACTTGGCGTAGTGGAACTCCACCTCTGCCATCGTCTTGGGACTGACCACATAGGTCAACTGCGCGATCCCGTTGGGAGAGGTCGAATACCAGTTCTTGAACGTCCCCACCGGCTGCAACACCGATCCGTAGAGCCCCAGTCCAAACTGGCCGGTCTCAGCCTGCGCAGATGTGACGACGGCGGCCAGAACGATGCACCACAGCCCCAAAATCCTTATAAATGTCCTCATAAGCGCTCCCTTCTGCCTTTGTTCGCTATACCCTGTATCCCCAGGCCTGAGAAATCCCGCCTACGCCCTGCCCTTCCGATGGGGCTAATGTCCCACCAGAGCGGAACAGGCCAGATCAGAGACCCTCTCCGACTTCTGAAGGACTGAAGCGACACGCCAATCCATCGAACGGCTGCCCGACCCGCACGACCTCCGGACAACGAGGCGCGGCTGCACCGTCACCTGTCTCACCTCCTTCTTTCCGCTTAACTGTTCAATAAGCAACTCCATTCGCGATCGGTTTAGGTGTAAGATATTGAAAATATTGAAAGATCGAAATTCAAAATTTCATCTGGTATTGTGTCCCAGCCAGGAGGCAGGAAAAGAGGCCCGCGTCCTTCCTGGAGACGGCTGGGAGCAAGATTCAAATAGAGTTTCTGGGGG
>SICM01000283.1 GCA_009694805.1 Candidatus Latescibacterota bacterium | reverse complement strand
GATGATACTTCAGGTCATAGACGGCATGGGATGATCTTTGGATAGCCATACCGTCAATATATCAAACCCAAACCACGATTATCAACTCAAAACCCCCGCTTTCCTCCCCTCAGTAGAACTGAGGGGCATCCAGCGGGTCTTTTAGTGACCGGTGACAGAGGTTTGTAAACCGTGTAAAAGTCTGGAAGCCCTGAAGGATGTTTTCTTCAGGGCTTTTTTATGCTCCTAAAACCTCCTTGACTTTAGTTATCAAGCGGCATAGTTTACGACATATTGGATATGAAGCAGAAATCGGGCTATGCGGGGCGGCTGAATGGGGTGGCGCACCCGTAAACGGAGGTGAAAGGGGGCGGCCATGGACCATGTGCTGAGCGTCATCCTGGGCGGGGGGCAGGGGAAGCGGCTGTATCCGCTGACGAAGTACCGGGCCAAGCCCGCCGTGCCCATCGGCGGGAAGTACCGGCTGATCGACATCCCGATCAGCAACTGCCTCCGGTCCGGGATCAACCGGATCTACGTGTTGACGCAGTTCAACTCGGTGTCCCTGCACCGGCACATCTACCAGACCTACAAGTTCGACACCTTCTCCGGGGGCTACGTCGAGATCCTGGCGGCGGAGCAGACGGAGGAGAGCGCGACCTGGTACCAGGGGACGGCGGACGCGGTGCGGCAGCAGATGCGGCACTTCCTGGACGCGTGGGCCCGGCAGGTGCTGATCCTCTCCGGAGACCATCTCTACCGGATGGACTATGAGGGGTTCATCCGGGCGCACCGGGAGAGCGGGGCGGAGATCACGATCGCCGTCAAACCGGTGACCCGCGAGGCGGCGAAGGGACTGGGGATTCTGAAGGCGGACCCGGACGGGGGGGGCGTGGCGTTCCAGGAGAAGCCGCAGGCGGAGGCGGACCTGGACCGGCTCCAGACGCCGGGCACAGGGGACTCGGACCGGACGCACCTGGCCTCGATGGGCATCTACGTGTTCGAGCAGGAGGTGTTGCAGGAGGTTCTGGAGGGGAACGGGCAGCACGACTTCGGGAGGGACATCATCCCGGAGGCCATCTCGTCGCACCGGGTCCACGCCTTCTTCTTCGACGGGTACTGGGAGGACATCGGGACGATCCGGTCGTTCTACGAGACCAACCTCGCCCTGACCGGGACCGACCCGCCGTTCGATCTGTACGCGGATGCGATGATCTACACCCACCCCCGGTACCTGCTGGGGTCGAAGATCGACGGATGCGTGATTCACCGGTCGATGGTGGCGGACGGGTGCCTCCTGCGCGACACGGTGCTGTCCGACTCGGTGATCGGCATCCGGAGCCTGATCGGGCCGGGGGCGCGGGTGGTCCGGTCGGTGATCATGGGGGCGGACTTCTACGAGACGGAGGCCCAGCGCATCGCCTCCGTGGGGCGGGGCCTGCCGCACGTGGGGATCGGGCCGGGGGCGGTGGTGGCGGGGGCCATCGTGGACAAGAATGCCCGGATCGGCGAGGGGGCCGTCATCCGGAACGACCGGGGGATACGGGAGGCGGAGACCGAGGACTACGTGATCCGGGACGGCATCGTGGTCATCCCCAAGAACGCGGTGATCCCGGCGGGGACGGTCATCTAACGATCAACGGCCGAATTTCGGCCCTCACCCACCCCCCAACCCCCTCCCTCTCCCAATGCTGGGAGAGGGAGGGGGCGTCAGGTAGGGGCGTTCAATTGAACGCCCCTACTGAACACCAAATGTTTATCAGGAGGTCTTTGCATGATTCGTCTGGGACTGGTGGGGGGCGCGGGGGCGTATCACGGGAGGGCCTTTTCGGCGCTGATCAACGGGCTGGCGGAGGGGCAGGCGAGGCCCGAAGGGTGGCCGGCCTTCACGCCGCAGGTGGAGGGGGCGCGGATCGTCTCGGTCTGGGACCCGGACCGGGGGACGGCGGAGGCGCTGGCGCAGGTGTTCGGGATCGCGCGGGTGGCGGACCGGATGGAGGACGCGGCGGATGGTGCGGACGGGGTGATCGTCACGGACGACATGACGAAGCGGCATCACCACCGGGCCAAGCCGTTTCTGCGGGCAGGCGTCCCGACGTTCATCGACAAACCCCTGGCCAGCGATGTAGAGGAGGCGGCGGAGCTGGTGGACCTGGCCGTGAAGCACGGGACGCCGATGATGTCGGCGTCGTCGCTGCGTTACGCGAAGGAGACGGAGGACCTCCGGGCCAACCCGGGGGCGCTGGGGAACATCCTGGCCGCCACGGCGGTCTGCCGGGGGGAGCTGATCTATTACGGCATCCATCCCCTGGAGCTGGCGGTGTCGATCCTGGGGACCGGGGTCCGGTCGGTCCAGAACGTGGGCCGGGAGGGGCAGAACGTGGTTCAGATCGACTACCGGGACGGGCGGTCGCTGGTGCTGATCGTCTACGCGGGCATTTCCTCCCCGTTCCAGTTGAACCTGTACGGGGACAAGGGGTGGCGGCAGGTCGTGGTGACGGACTCGGCGGCGTTCTATTCCAACCTGCTGGGGAAGGTCGCGGAGATGTGCCACAGCAAGAGGCCGCCGATCCCCTACGCGGAGACGCTGGAGATCATCCGGATTCTGGTGGCCGCGCAGCGGTCGCTCTATGAAGAACGGAAAGTAGTGATCGGATAGGCCCTCTCAAGGGGCGGTTCAAGGTCAATGATTTCACCCATCAGGAGCACGGTTCACGCCATGGAATTGCTGGACATCATCGGTCGGGACAACGCAGACTACGTGGAGACGCTGTATCAACAGTATCTGAAAGACCCCCGGGGGCTCGATGAACGATGGGTCGCCCTCTTCTTCGGGTCCGAGGTGGGATATGACGGTCTCGCCCTGGCCAGGACGCAGGGGAACGGAAAGGTCCCTTCCCCGGCCCCGGGCCTTGAACAAGGATGTCTACGCCCTGGTGAACGCCTACCGCCACCTGGGGCACTTCATCGCCAACCTGGACCCGCTGGGGCACAACCGCTCGGAGCATCCCCTGCTCGACCTGTCCGGACTACGGGCTCCTCCGCCGAGGACCTCCACCGCCAGGTCGGCTCAGGGGGGTTCCTGGGCCCCACGAGCGGCATCCTGCGGGACCTCATCTCGAAGCTCCGGGCGACCTATTGCGAGACCCTGGGCGCGGAGTACCGGGACATCCCGGACAAGGCCCAGCGGGACTGGATGTAGGAGCAGATGGAGCCCGTCCTGAACCGGCCCGTCCTCTCGCCGGACCAGCGCCGGCGCATCCTCTCCCGGCTGGTGGCCGCCGAGACCTTCGAGCGTTTTCTGCACAGCAAGTACATCGGCCAGAAGCGGTTCTCGGTGGAGGGGGGGGAGGCCCTGCTTCCGCTGCTGGACACCCTGGTCGAGGACGGGGCGGGCCTGGGGGCCGAGGAGGTGGTGATCGGGATGGCGCACCGGGGGCGGATCAACGTCCTGACCCACATCCTGCACAAGCCTTACGAGATGATCCTGAGCGAGTTTGAAGGGACACTGGAGCGGGGGAATGCCGGGGAGGGGGACGGGGACGTCAAGTACCACAAGGGGTTCTCCTGCGACCACGTGACCGTGCAGGGGCGCAGGGTCCACCTCTCCCTGTCGTCGAACCCCAGCCACCTGGAGCAGGTGAACCCGATCGTCCTGGGTACGGTCTACGCCAAGCAGGCTTATCTCAAAGATCAGATTTATCTCAAAGATATGGACTACAACCGGGTCGTGCCGGTCCTGATCCACGGGGAGGCGGCCTTCACGGGCCAGGGGATCGTGCCGGAGATCCTCAGTCTCTCGCAACTGGAGGGCTACCGGATCGGCGGGACCATCCACATCATCATCAACAACCAGGTGGGCTTCACGTCCACCCCGAACCAGACCCGTTTCACCCCCTACCCCACGGACGTGGCGAAGATGGTCCGGGCCCCGGTGTTTCACGTGAATGGGGATGACCCCGAGGCGGTGGTCCACGCGGCCCGGCTGGCGATGGCGTTCCGGCAGGAGTTCAAGGGGGATGTCCTGATCGACCTCTGGTGCTACCGGCGGCACGGCCACAACGAGACGGACGAACCCACGTTCACGCAGCCCGTGATGTACCGGGAGATCGAGGCGCATCCATCGGCCTGCGAACTCTACGGGCGTCGTCTGGCGGAGGAGGGGGTCTGCGGCCCCACGGAGGTGGAGGAGATGCGGGGGCAGGTCCGCCAGAGGCTGGAGGCTGCCCTGTCGGCCGCCCGTGAAGAGCATGTGCTGCACCAGGCCTCCACGCTCGGCGGGCGCTGGAAGGGGTTGACCCGCGCCGGGGACGACTGGAGCGCCCGGACGGCGGTGGCGTCGGAGGTCCTGCGGCGGGTGGGGGAGCGGGCGGCCTGGACGCCGCCCGGCTTCAAGGTCCACCCCAAGCTTCGGCGGCTGCTGGCTGTGCGCCTCCAGATGGCGCAGGGGAGGCAGCCGGTGGACTGGGCCGGGGCCGAATGCTGGCCTTCGGGAGCCTGCTGCTGGAGAAGATCCCGGTCCGCCTGGCAGGCCAGGACACCGAGCGGGGGACCTTCAGCCAGCGGCACGCGATGCTGTACGACTTCGAGACGGGGGATCGCTTCGCGCCCCTGGCGCACCTGGCCGAGGACCAGGCCCCCTTCGAGGTCCTGAACACCATGCTGTCGGAGTTCGCGGTCCTGGGGTTCGAGTACGCCATCAGCGCAGCGGACCCGCACCGGCTGGTGATGTGGGAGGCGCAGTTCGGGGACTTCGTGAACGGCGCGCAGCCGATCATCGACCAGTTCATGTCGAGCGCGGAGTCCAAGTGGCAGCGGATGAGCGGGCTGGTGCTGCTGCTGCCGAACGGTTACGAGGGGCAGGGCCCGGACCACTCCAGCGCGCGCCTGGAGCGTTTCCTGCAACTCTGCGCCGAAGACAATCTCCAGGTCTGCTACCCTTCCACGCCCGCCCAGTACTTCCACGTCCTCCGCCAGCAGGTACACCGGACCTTCCGGAAGCCGCTCGTGCTGATGACCCCCAAGAGCCTGCTGAGGCACCGGGGGTGCGTCTCTCCCCTGGAAGCCTTCACGGGGGGGGCGTTCCAGCGGGTGATGGAGGAGACCGCAGGCCCGGGGGAGGACCGGGTCCGGCGCGTCCTGGTCTGTTCGGGCAAGATCTACTATGACCTGGCCGCTGCACGGGAGCAGCGGGGAGGGGACGGGGTCGCTCTGGTACGGGTGGAGCAGCTCTATCCCTTCCCGCACGAGGAGGTCCGGGCGGCCCTGTCCCGGTACGGGGAGGCGGAGGAGGTCTGCTGGGTGCAGGAGGAGCCCCAGAACATGGGGGCCTGGGGGTTCGGTGGAGCCCCATTCGTGATCGGTTTAGGGATAACTTATTGCGGGACAGAGGTTCGAGAATCTGAGAATATCCCCCCCAGAAACTCTATTTGAATCTTGCTCCCAGCCGTCTCCAGGAAGGACGCGGGCCTCTTTTCCTGCCTCCTGGCTGGGACACA
>SICM01000033.1 GCA_009694805.1 Candidatus Latescibacterota bacterium | reverse complement strand
CCTCCGGGGGATAGGGGTTCATGTGGATGTTCTGGATGTAGATCCCCGCGTCCGCCAGCTTCTTGAAGTTCTCCTGCCACCCCGGCTGCAGCCTGCCGTCATTGGTCTTGTAGAAATACCGCGAATAGACCTGGATGACGGAGGCGATCTTGTATTCCAGCAGCCCCTGTAAACAGGCCTGGGAATCGGGATGCTTCACGAAGATCGCGGTGCGAAAATCGCACCCCATCTCTGCCCGCGTGAGGGGCTTGTGTTCGCCCCTGAGATAATGCTCCCCCTCTTCCGGCGTCACCGGGTGGTTGTGGATGGGATTCAGACTGACATCCCCTCCCGGAACCGAATCGGCTTTCTTCTCTGGACTTCTGTCCCCGGTCATGCGTCCTCTCTTTTTTTCATAGATGCCTCGTCTCTATCGCGTCGTCCGGACGCGCACGCAGAACACGGCGTCCTCTGCTCCCCACGGACCCGGAGCGCCCTCCCAGCCGTTGGCCAGGCGGTCGTAACAGATCAGCGCCTCGTCAGGCCCTGCGGGGACCATCCCCGTGTAGGACGTGCTCTGGTAAGGGTCGAACGACGTCTTCGCCTCGCAGAACGCATCCGAAAAGCGCACGGACGGATCGGACAGCAGCGCGTTGTGGTGCTCCGCCAGGTTGATCCGCTCCCAGGCCCTCCCCTCGCCGTCGGCGCAGACCCACAGGAACAGCCCCAGCCGGCCCCCGGACAGGAGGATCAGGCCGTTCTCCAGATGCAGGACCTGAGGCTCCACAGACCAGACCCCGTCCATCCGCTCCGGACCCGTCCACGTCCTCCCCTCGTCCTGGCTGTAGCTCTTGCGGTACTCCAGATAGCTCCCGACCCGATAGATGCACATCAGCCGGCCATCCGCCAGACGGACCGTGTTCGACTCGCTCGGCCTCGGCGGCTTGGGCGTATCCAACACATCTTCCGGGCCCGCCACGCTGGAGAGATAGCGCCAGGTGCCCCCCCCGTCCTCGCTCGTCACCGCGAAGACCCGGAGCGCCATGGCCTCGTCCCCGGCGAACCTGCCGTAGACCGTCGCGAACAGCCGCCCATCCTTCAACGGAAGGAGGTTCCCGTTCGTCAGGAGCATCAGTTCCCCCTCGTGGTAGTCCGCCAGGTCCTCCGGAAAATCGAGGAACCGGACCGGCATCGGCTCCGTCGAGACCTCCCCGTCCTCCCCGCACGTGAGCAGGGTCCCGTCGGCCTTCAGTCCCCGCCGATCCCCCGGCGAGAGCGGCCAGAGCTCGTAGGGCAGCAGCAGGAGCCCGCGCGGGCCGACCCGGACGGTCTGATGGCCGTAGGAGGAGATCTCCCGGACCCGCTTCCAGGATCCGCCGCCGTCCCGGGAAAGATACAGCGCTGAGGGCCACTGCCCCTGCGCCACATCCGCCGCCACCGTCACCACGCAGAGGACGTCCCGCCCCTCCACGGGGTGCAGCGTGGGAAACCAGAAGTGCCCTTTCTGGCGGCCCACCTCCACCGGCGTCCCGATCTCCACGCGGGACCTTTCGAGCGAGTAGGATATCACGAGTGTCCCCTCCTGTTCTCTTCTCCCCGGAGCGATCCCTCTTCCGCGTGGCTCCCGGTCACCCCGCGCCCGTCCCGGCCAGCCGTCCGTAGCATTCCGGCCTCCGGTCACGGTTGGGCCCCCGATAACGCCGGGCATCCAGAACCGCCACGACTACATCCTCCCACGCCCGCGCCACCCCCAGCACCATGTCGTTCCGCGCTCCGTTGGTATAAGTCCCCGCCACGATCTGCGTGTTGCCGACAACCCCGTCCGGCTGCGCGGCATTGGCCACGACCACGAAACACCCGTTCTCCACCGCCCGCGCCCGAATCGTGATGTTCTTGTCGTAGAGCGGGTCGGTCGTGCCCCCGCAGTTCGTGGGGTGGAGCAGGACCTCCGCCCCCTGGATCGCCGCCATGCGCGGCAACTCCGGGAAACGATGATCGTAGCAGGTCATGCACCCGAACCGCGCCAGCCGCGTCTCCCAGACCGTCACCTCATCGCCGGGGTCCTCGAACCCGTTCGTCGTGATGCTCCCCATCGTGTGCATCTTGCGGAACTTCCCGACGATTGCCCCGGCCTCGTCCACCATCACCGCCGTGTTGTAGTAGCGGTCGCCCTCCCGCTCCAGGATCCCCCCGCAGACCTGCATTCCATACCGCCGCGCCAGGGCCCCCCCATCCACCCCACCGTCGGCCCGTCCAGAGACTCCGCCAGGGCATATTTGCGCCGGTACATCTCGTCGCGGTGCAGCCCCTCGTGCGGGAACCCCGTGTTGAACTCCTCCGGCAGCAGGACGAGTTCCGCGCCCGCCTCCGCCGCGCGCACGATCAGCCGTTCCGCGCGGGACAGGTTCCCCCCCACGTCCTCGAACACCACATTCATCTGAACCGCCGCCGCGACGATCTGATCTTTCATAACGTCCCCTGTGACCCTTTTCCAGAACTCTCCGGCTTCACGCCTCCGGCGCGGGCATCCGCTTGGTGTAAGGCTCGATCTCCTCCAGATGGACGCCATCCTTTCGGACCGGCTCCGGGTAGAGCGCCCAGTCGCTCCGTGCGACCCGGTACCCCCGGATGTGGCGCGCCCCCGGCGCCGCGTCGTCGATGATATGCTGCACGACGTAGAGGTCCCCACCCGAAAGCTGGACCCAGCCGGAGTACCCCCAGTGGCTCACCGGGGCGCGGTCCACGTCGATCATAAGACTCCTCCCGAACACCCGGACCGAGGGCGGGGTCCGGTCCGCCGCCTGGGGCTGAGACTCCACATACATGCAGAACATCCCGCTGAAGTCGCACCGGTGGGTCACGACCACCTCCCCGCTCCGCAGCAGGCCCGCCGAGGGCCTCCCCAGACAGGAGAGCAGCCCGGCGCGAAATGGACCCTCCCAGGTCCGGCCGCCATCCCCGCTGATCGCCTTCAGGCTCACCGGCGGATGTCGCTCCTCCCGCAGATAACAGACGATCTTACCGTCCTCCAGTTCGACAAAATCCCCCTCGCAGAAACTGTGGTCCGCCTGCTCGGCCACGGTGATGGGGCCTTCCCAGCGCCCCCCGCCGTCAACGGAGCGATGGACCCACATCACCTCTTCCCCGGCTTCATTCCACCCGCTGGCGCCGCACAGCAGCGCCCCGTCCCGCAACGGCCTCAGGCTCGGCACAATGCCGGGCACGGAGGACCGCTCCGGCCCCTCCCACGTCTTCCCGTGGTCCCGACTGCGCCAGAACCAGATGCCACACGACGAATTTCGTTCGCCCAGGTCCGACGGAGGGATCCAGTCCACGGCCATCAGGAGCGTCCCGTCCTGTAACCGGCACAGCCGGGGACAGTTGAGAAACCCCTCCGCCATCCTCACGCCGCCCACCGGAATCAGCGGCCCCCAGGTCCCCCCCTGGTCCCGGCTGATCCGGACGCTGATCCGGGCCTTGAGTCCCCCTTCCGGCGTCTCGAACTCCCCCTGCTGCGGGTAGAGCGCGCTCTCCCGGAAGACGCAGACCAGCGTGCCGTTGGCCGCCAGGGCCAGGTCCGGCATGGACTGACTCAGCGTGTCATCCCGACTGACAATGCTTTTGATCATTCTCGCCCTTTCCTGTTCAGACCCGGCCCGCCAGCATCCCCACGACGGACCCGACGCTTGTGATCACCGACTGCCCCACGATCAACCCCAGAAAGAAAGGCCGCGTCCGGCCATACAGGGACGCCCCCCCGTACTTCAGCACGTTCCGCTTGATCAGCCAGGCCACCAGGACATTGACCCACCAGGACGGACAGACCGTGCCGATCGCGAAGCCGACCGGATGGAGAGGCCACCAGAAGAGCCGCTGCCGGGCCAGGATCAGCACCCCCATGGCCGCAGCCCCGACGCCTGACCAGAGCAGACGGATGGGCTGCCCTGCGGACGGCTCCCCCATGATCCCCCCGAAGGTGATGAGTTTGGAGTTCAGGGACCCGATCACCAGCCCGCTGTAGGCAAACCCGGAGGCCCCCAGCGTGTACACATAGTGCAGCAGCGCCCAGGCCGACGTCACGCCGCCCGCCAGCAGCGCCAGGGTCAGAGCGAACAGGACGGAACGGGTTCGCAGGCGGGGCCGGTGGCTCAGCTTCAGCACCGTGGACACACTGCCCGACACGTGCTGCCCGCTCGGAAAGCACCAGGGCTGGGCCAGGAAGAACCCCGCCGCCGTGGAGCGCCCCAGCGCCTGCGCGCCCGCCGAGTTGAGCAGCGCCTGGATCGGGCTCAGGGGGGCCTCCATCACCACCCCGGTCTCGGCCAGGATGCGCGTGACGCCCAGAAACGTCACCAGCATCACCCCCACGAAGACCGGCGCGACCCACGCCGAGACCCCCGTCATCCAGAGCCAGGTGCAGAGGAACGCGATCCCCGTCAGCGCCCCGACGACCGCCGTCCGGTAGGACAGCAACTCATCCCCGTCGTCCACCTCCGGGGCCGACCCGAAGGCCTTCCGAAACACATCCCTCAGGTGGTGGCGGCCCTCATACAGCCCGACCCCCACCAGCACGACCAGCGCCCCCAGCGCCTCCTGGTGGAGGTGCGTGTAATGGGCGTAGGGATCGTGGGGGGGATTGCTCAGGATGGCGCTCCCGGAGGCCAGGATGAGATAGATCTGCGCGTAGGAGATGAGCGTGAAAAGCAGGATGCTGCTCAAGATGTCCAGAGACACCAGGTAACTGACGCCCAGGACCAGAAAATGGGCATAGATGAGCAGGCCGATCGAGTCGCGATAGAAGCGCGTATAGTAGTAAAGATGAATGGCCGGGAGGAACGGCAGAAACCGGTTGACGATGGCGCTCCCTCCGACCAGGGCCGGGATCACAAACCCGAACCAGAAGACCCCGTCCTTCAGCAGCGGACGTTCCCCCACCCCCGCCAGAGACAGGGGAAGCTGCGCCAGCGGGAACGGCAGCCGTTCCTGCTCGATCCACCGCTTCCGCAGGATCACCAGCAGCGAGATCAGCGTGAAATAGAGCGTCCCCAGCAGCACGGCCCAGGCGCACAGCGGCCCGACCCACGCCCCGTAAGGGATCTCCCCCCCACCCCTCACCCCTTCAAAGAAACCCTTCGCCACCCCGGCATCCTGGATGACCAGGCCCTCCGGCAGCAGCGGGACCACCCGGCTCCCCCACCGGTTCTCCTGGGTGGCGTAATACACGAACCCGACCAGGTGCGGGAGCAGGGTGAGCCCCACCGTGGAGACCGCCGGGACCATCAGCAGCATCGAGAAGACCACCAGCAGTTCCTGGGGGCTCAGCCCCGAACGGACGATGCCGACCCGCTTCAAAAACCCGATGCCGCAGACCAGCGCGAACAGCAGGGAGAGCGGCCCCACGCCGAACCCGTCCCCCGTCAGACCCCAGCCGCTTCCCAGGGCGTGTTCAGCGATCATCAGAAAGGCCAGGAGGATGCTCAACAGGACGCCGATCAGCACGGCCCGCCACGTCATCCCTGACGAAGCAACCGGCGTCTCTGCCGCTTCACGTCCTGTTCCGGCCATGTCCTCCTGATCCCCGATGTCTACCTCCCTCAAAAATGGCCCATCCGCCGGCCCGGGTGGTTCCTCAGGTCGGTCTCCGGAACCCCCACCCCCAGCCCCTTCCAGTCGATCTCCCGGAACATCAGCGGCAGAAACCCCCGCTCCGCCTTCAGCGTGAAGATGCGCACGTCATTGGCCGGGACCGCGCAGAGCAGCGCCCCATCCCGGAGGCACGCCTCCGAGTGCCCCAGCCACGCCTCGAAGGACTCGACCTCCTCCCCCTTGATCCGCACCCGCCCCTCCCACGGGGCGTCGGGCGAGTTGTTGCACAGGGTCACGATCAGCTCATCGTCCCGGTCCGTCACATTGACCAGATAGTAGATGTCCCGCCCCTCGACCTCCACCAGGTTCAGCTCTCCGAGAAGGCCCCCCAGCACATGCCGGACCCCCTTCAGAAAATCGTGGCGCCTGGCTGCCTTTCCCCATCCCTGCACCGTGACCGTGTAGAGCCTCCCCTCCCCCACCACCTGCCGGACCACCAGCGGGTCGCCTTCCGGGGTCTTGAGCAGGACCTCTCCCCCCGTCGCCCGGGCCTCCCGGTAATCAAACGCCGCCTCCCGGAACCGCTTCCCGTCCGCGCCGACCACCTCCCCGGCCCAGGTCTTCGACCCCGCCCCGACTTCAACCCCCGCCAGCGTCGCCGGGACCCCGGGCCACTGATCAACTCCCGTCACCACGATCCCTCCGCCTTTCAGGAAGTCCGTCAGCCTCTGCGCCAGCCCCTCCCGGCCCTCCACCCTCAGGTCCCCCATCAGGACCACCGTCCGGTACTTCTCCAGGCACCCCGGCGAGGCGTTGGACAGGAGGACCTCATACAGGTCTCCGAACGGCGTGTTGGTGATGTAGCCCCGCTCGTCCCGGTGGAAGCTGCAGACCTCGTAGCCGGGGTAGACCCAGCGGAAGAAGTTGTCGATCTGATAGTCCAGCCGGGAATACGGGATGTTCCCCCAGACGTGGTCCTCGTCCTTCCGATACAGATGCCGGGGCTGGTTCCAGCCGTGGTCCTCATCCAGCATCAGCGCCACGGGCATGTAGGGGACCCCCCGCACCGGGTGGTCGTACGCGACCTCCTGCGCCTCCGCGTGCAGCTTCCCCAGCGGCGTCAGGACCCCCTCCAGCAGCGCCCAGTCCGGCCGCTCCGCCTCCCGGAACGCCTTCAGTGGCGCTTCGTAGGGCGCGGCCAGCGGCGGTCCTTCTTTCTCAGAGATGGACGAGTAGAAGTACCCCCCCTGGAAGAACACGAGCGAGCACCCGTACATATAAGACACGTACCACTCCCGCTTGCTCAACCCCTCGCTGAACCCGTAGTCCGCCCCGCTGATGGTCGTCCCCCGGCTCCCCGGGTGGATCATCGTCCGCCCGTCCGGGTAGTAGCCCTTGCACCCCCACGGCCGGCTGACCGCCGAAGAGATGCTCACCGACGTCAGCAGGTCGTACTGCTTGGAGGCCCCCCGGCAGAAGCACCAGAGGACCGTGTCCGAGGGGAGCTTCTCCACCGTCTCCACCCCCAGCATGCGCGTCTCGTGCTCCGCCGCGTAGTGGCAGCCATAGCCCAGCGAGCAGATCGACAGGTTCCGCTCCTTGTCGTAGAAGCTGTTCAGCACCTGATCGTACTCCCGATGCGCCTGCGCCCTGGACCGGCCCGGCGAGGGCTCCTCCAGAAGGCCCACCTTCTTCGCAAAGGGCCCATCCCCCCAGCACCAGCCCCTCGTGTACCCGCCATCCAGCTCCGAGTCCGCCTTCGCCCCCAGGTACCGATCCCCGAACTGATCGATGAGCAGGCGTTCGTCCCCCGCCATCTCCTCCGCGGTCCCCCGCATCCCCACGTGAAAGAGATAGATCCCGGCCTCGGCCAGCTTTCGGAGGTTCTCCATCCCGCCGGGGATCTCCTGGCCATCAGGCGTCCTGAGCCAGAGCTGGGTGTAGAAATAGGTGCTGGAGGAGAACCCGTACTCCAGCAACGCCTTGAGAAAGATCTCGTCCTTCGGGGAGTACAGGAAGACCGCGGTACGCAGGTCGCACTTCAACTCCGCGCGGGTGACCGGCTTGGTACTGCATCGTCGGTAGTGCTCCCCCGCTTCGGGGACCACCGGGTAGTTATGGATGGGTCGCATGTCGTAGGAAAGGCCCCTCTCTGTCCGTTGTCTATTGTCTACCCCTCGATACGCAGCCTTTGGCTGCTACTCGGGGCTACGGAATAACCGCTCATCCCGAGTAGCCCCGAAGGGGCGTATCGAGGGATTGCCTGTTGCCTGTAGTCTATTACCTCGGCATCTCCCCCGCCAACCGCGCCACGCCCGGCCTGAAGTCCGGCACGCGCATGAGCCGCGTCCCCTGCGCGATCGAGTCTGCGGCCAGGATTGCCGGCGCGGCGGTCTCCATCGCCCGGTACACGTCGAACGCCAGGGGCTTGATCCCCAGCACCGCATCCCGGAAGGCTGTGTGGACGTAGTGGTCCGCATCCCCGTGCCCGCTCCCCCGCGCCTCCTGGGGCGCGTCCGTCCGCTCGTAGCGCCAGTCCATCTCCGCCACGTCGTGCATCTGCGAATCCGCGGTCCACATCAGGGGGAAACCCCGCCCGGACCGTTTCCACTCCACGCTCCCGCGCGTCCCCATCACCTGGTACCAATGATGTCCGCGCGCGTGCGACACGGGCTGCGTGAACCCCGTGGCCATGCGCAGGAGCACGTCCTTCTCCGTCTTCATGAGCGCCACCTGGATGTCCGGCTGCCCGATCTCCGGGTGCGAATAGCTGGGCGATCCCGTGCTCATCGCCGTCACCTCCACCACGCGGTCGTCCAGGACCTTGAGCATCGGGCTCAACTCGTGCGGCAGGTAGTGGATCGGCGGCATGACGTGCAGACAGGTCGGCCTGGCCTCCGGGTGGGCGGGGAGTTCCTCCACGTCGTAAAAGTGTCCGGTCTCCGGGTCCTGAAAGAACTGCCGCGTCCCGTAGTATCCGATGTACTGCCCCTCGCAGAACGTCACCCGGCCCAGCCGCCCTTCCGCCACCAGGTCCCGCCAGGCATCCACGAACCCCCAGTAGCGCGCCTGCTCCGCGAGTTGATAGACCCGCCCGGTCCGCTCCGCCGCGACCACGATCCGCCAGCAGTCCTCCAGCGTGTGCGCGGCGGGCACCTCGGCGTTCACGTGCTTGCCCGCCTCCAGCGCCTGCGCCGCCATCGCCCCCTGCGACAGGCTCCGCACGCACAGGGCGATGGCGTCCACCTTCGGGTCCACCAGCAGATCCTCATATCGGGCGTACGCGGCCACCCCGTCGCGCCGGTCCAGCGCCGCCAGCCCTCTCTCGCGCAGCGCGGCGATCGGGTCGCAGACCGCCACCACGCGATACCCCTCCATCTGCCGCAGGCGTCGAAGCCAGTGAAGCCCCCGATGCCCCAGCCCCGCCAGCCCCACGCGAACGTCGTCCATCGGCCCGCCCCCTTCCAGAATTTTTGTCAATCTGTCTGATGAAAATCTCTCGAAAAAAATAAAAACGACATCCGTGTCAAGCTTTTTATGGTAGGGGGTAGGTAGCAGGTAGGAGATGGGGCCGCCCTCCCCATATGCCACCTACCACCTGCCACCTACCGCTTCACTTCACCGTGAACGTCGTCTTCCGACTCGCCACCATCCCGCTGTTCAGGTCCGTCACCGTCACCTGAAGGGTGAAGTCCCCTGCGCCCCCTCCGCTCACGTCCAGGGCCGTGTGAACCGCATCCTGCGCCTCCTTCCCCGCCAGGTCATAGGAGACCGTCACCACCCCCCCCTGTTCGCTCTTGCCGATCAGCCGCCCCAGGCCCGTCAGGGAGAAGATCCCGCTCCCCTCCTTCTGCCCCTTCACCGTGTAGTCGACCCGGAAATGCGTCTGCCCCTGCGCATCCTGCCGGAGGTTGTAGACCTCGAAATAGACATTCACGTTCTGACTCTTCCCAAAGGTCCGCGACGGCATCGGGATCACCCGGAGATCTCCCTTCACGAACCTCCCCTCCCCCTTGGCCGGCGCAATCTGCCGGGCCAGTTCGATCCCGCTCACCCGGAGACTGTCCTCTCCGTAGCCGCCCACGTGGAGCCCTTCTCGGAAGGTCTGCGTCCGCCTGGACGTGAGGTCCTTGACCTTCACGGCCATGAAATAGTCGCCCGGCGGCAGGTCGAGCCTCACCTCGTCCAGCACCTCCTCCCGCAGACCTGACGGAATCGGGAGCGGCGAACGCTCCACCGACCGGTGTACCTCCTGCCACGCCCGGTTGTACACGACCACCGTCCGCTCCCCCTGCCACCCCTCGTCCGTCGGGGCGACCTCCTCCACCGGCACCCCCACGTAGACCTCGACCCTGGAAGTGTCCCGGCTCCGTCCCCGAAAATCCGCCGCCGCCGCATAGAACGTGACCGTCCCTGTCGGCGCCTCAGAGGTGTAGAGCGTCGGCGCTTCCGTCTTCACCGTGCGGAACACCTCCTCCGGCGAGTACTCCCGCAGCCGGGAGGAGAACCCCGACCCCAGCCCCGTGCCCGTCAGGGCGGAACTCGCGACCTGGAGCGCCGGGATCGGCGCAAAGTCGTAAGCGCCGGTCGAGAAATCGTCCGTGAACACGAACTCCGTCCCCCCGCCGATCTGGATATAGATCCAGCTCTCCCACGGCACGCTGGCCGTCCCCCCGGCCGCGACAATGGTGTAGCCAGCCCCCGCAGCCTGCATCGGATAGGCCGGTCCCCGCAGCAGCCCCACGTCCAGGGGCACCTCTCCGGGCCGCTGGAAGTCCGGGGAATCAGTGGCATAGGAGGGAATCGCCAGGCCCGTCGTGTCCGCCGGCAGTGACGACATGCTGCCCCCATAGTTGATCTTGCTCGAAGCGTCGATGGGATTCGTGTTTCCCGTGCCGCTCAGGACGCGAAGGACCGCGTGCAGCCCCCGGTCGTCGCCGGTGGCCAGGGCCGCGCCATACAGACGCGTCGCCGTCCGTTCCCGAACGGCCCGCACCTTCGGGTCCATGGCCTCCTCATAGTTGGGGTCCCCATCCCGCTGCCGGAAATCGGGATCTCCGTAGCGGATATAGGTCTCCCCCCGCCGGTCCCACGGCGTCCGTCCCTGAGAAAACTCCGTGCGCGCCACCCAGACCCGCCGGTAGTGCTCCAGACGCCTCCGGTTGACGCCCCCGATCAGGTCCACATCCCGCCGCGCCCAGAACTGCCGCAGAAATTCCGGGCCCATCTCCGGGGGCAGGGCCTGAAACGCCCGCGACTCTTCCGGCGCGCTCACCAGCGAGATGTCCTCGTAATAGGCTCGCTCCTGCGGGCTGACCCGGTCTAGATAGGCGTGAAACGCCTCCTCCGAAGCCCCCAGCCGGCCCTTCGCCAGGTGCGCCTGCGCGATGATCGGCAGGGCGCGGACCTCGTGTGGGCGCAGCTTGAGCAGGGAGATCAGTTCCTCGACGGCCACGTCCTGGTCCCCGGCAGCCACCTGAAGCTCTGCCTTTCGAATCCGCAGGCCCGGATCGTCCGGCTTCACTTTCAGGCCGCGTTCGCACCAGCTCATCGCCTCATCCCTGTCAGAGCGCTGCTCCGCCCACCGGGAGAGGGCCACGTAGGCCTCCACGTAATCCGGATCGGTCTCCACCACGCGCTCCATCTCCTCCTCGGCGTTTCGCTGCCTCAGGCTGTACAGGACGAGAGCGAGTTGATACCGGGCATCGGCCATCTTCGGGTCACGGTCCAGGGCCTTCCGGAACCGCTTCACCGCCTCCTTCTTTCGGTTCCGGTCCCCAGCCGCCGCCGTCATGCCCAGCCCAAACCAGGAGTCCGCCGAATTGTCGATCCGGCGCGCCCGTTCATACGCCGCCTCCGCCTCTTCGATCCGGTTTGCCCCCAGCCAGATCGCCCCCAGCATCCGGTGGGCCGGGGCGTGGTTGGGGTCGATGCGCACGACCTCCTCGAACAGGGCCACGGCCCCCTTGCCGTCCCTGGCCTCCAGCCGCGCCGACGCCGCCAGCATCAGCGAATCCACCTCCGCCTGCCGGGGGCCCGCCGCCCCTCCCGGCGACGGGACCGCCGCCAGGGCAGCGGCGCACACCAGCGATAAGATCAGATATTTTTTTATTTTATTCATCCTTCATCCTTTGTCCTTTTCTTTTCAATCACCACGGTCATGAACATCGACAGGTACTTCGCAACAGGGGATAAGACCCCTTCGACAGCGCGCAGCGGAGAGAACAGGACACCCGGCACAAAGCTGCGATAATTGACCCCCCCCGAAAGGAGATACAGGAAGATATCGTGATACGTTACGACCCTGAGGCGCAACCCCGGAAATCGGCTTTCAAACTCGGCGCGCCGTCTCCCGAAAAGGACTGACGCAACGGCCAGGTTGCCACATAGTAGCGGCCCGCCCTTTTCAACGATTCCGGAGAACTCGCACGGCTCGTGGTGGAGATATTTATAGACGAAGTAAGAGAGCCAGCTGACGTGTGGCTCTGTGAAGATGATCCGTCCCCCCGGCGTCAGCGCCCGCTGAGCCTCCTCAAAGAAGCGAAACGGCTCCCGCAGGTGGTGCAGCACGCCGATGAAGACGATGTTGGCCAGGCTCCCGTCCACGAAAGGTAGACGCTCCGCGTCGAGGACAAGTTCCACCTGTCCGACCCTCAGCACCTCGGAGGTGAGGGCCTCCGGGCAGACCTCTTTGAAGAAGCCCCCCCCGGAGCCGACCTCCAGCGTGCGCCCCGGGACCTTCGCCAGATGAGCCACGTGTCGCCCGTAATAGCTCAGGTAGAGCCGGCGAAGGATCTCCTTTTCCTTCAGAGTCTTCCGGTTATGCGCGGACCAGGCGACCTCGTCGTCCGTCTGGAAAACCTGACGGACGCCCGGGAGCAGGAGGAGACGACGCAACGCCTGGCGAAGAAAAGAGAAGGACATGTCGAGATAGGGATCTCCAGCCCAGAACCTGCCTTAAGGGATACTCATACCAGCCTTCGGAACCCCTCCTGCTGCCCTCCCGTCGTCTCCAGGCGCGTCTCCAGATCCCCGGCGTCCAGCCCGGCCCGGACCTCTGCGAACGCCTCGTCCGCCGCCGACACGAACGCCGCGATGACCTCCTCCGTGTGCGCCACGGACAGGGGATGCCCGGTCCCGGCCAGGAACCCCCGCCGGAGCATCTCCTGCTGGTAGACCGACAGCATCGTCTTCCGCAGGCCCGCGTCCTCCACCTCGAAGGCCAGGCTCAGCATCGGCTCGTAGCCAACGCACCGCACCGGAACCCCGCGCCGGGCGATGACCTCCGTCATCCCCTCCTTCAGCAGCCGCCCCCGCGCCCACAGCAGGCCCTGCGCGTCGATCCGCCGCATCTCGTCCAGAGACGCCTTCGCCGCCGCCAGCCCCACCGCATCGGACCAGTAGAGGCTGGAGATGAACTGCGTGGCCGCGCCCTCCATCACCTCCCGCCGACCCACCACCGCCGAGAGCGGGTAGCCGTTCCCCAGGGCCTTGGCGAACGTCGTCAGGTCAGGCGTCACGCCGAAGTACGCCTGCGCCCCGCCGAGCGCCAGCCGGAAGCCCGTCACCACCTCGTCGAAAATCAGCACCGCCCCGTGCTCTGTGGCCAGCCTCCGCACCCCTTCGAGGTAGCCCGGCGCCGGGGCCTTCGACCGGCATGCCTCCATGATGACCGCCGCCACCTCCCCCCGGTGGGCCTCCAGCGCCCCTCGCAGGCTGTCCAGGTTGTTATATTCGAACGGGATCGCCGTGCCCGCCAGCCCCTTCGGAACCCCGCGCGGCGAGACCCCCGGAAGCAGGTGGGCGTTCAGGGCCTCCGCGGAGGACAGGTTGGCCGCGATGTACCAGTCGTGCCAGCCGTGATACCCGCAGAACAGGACCCGGTCCCGCCCGGTGTAGCCCCGCGCAATCCGGATGGCCATCGCGTCCGCCTCCCCCCCGCACTTGGAGAACCGGACCATCTCCGCGCACGGGACGACCTCGACCAGACGTCGGGCCACCTCCACCTCCAGCGGGTTGTTCAGCGTGGAGCAGGTCGTCTTCCCGATCTGCTCGATCACGGCCCGGTCCACGACCTCGCACCCGTAGCCCAGGACGAACGGCCCGAAGCCCGCCAGAAAATCGATGTACTCATTCCCGTCGATGTCCCATATCCGGCACCCCTCCGCCCGTTCGGCGTAGACCGGCCACGCATCCGCCAGAAACAGGGAGGGCCTCCGGCTCAACAACTGCGTCCCCCCCGGCATCAGCCGCCCCGCCTCCTCGAACAGCGTCCGAGACCGGCTCACATCCGGCATGGCGCGCACCGTCTGCGATACACGCGCCATTAGAATACGACCTCCTTCCGGGTCTCCGCCGACCTGTACATCGCCTCCGAGATCTCCGCCACCTTCAGCGCCACCGCCCCCGTGTCGATGAACGCGGTGTGCCCCAGCAGCGTGTGAATCCAGTGGACCTGGGGGTTGTCGTAGGCCGCCGCGTAGGGGTCCATCAACTGTCGCTGCCGTTTGAACATGTCCACGTTGATCGGCGTGTCGCCCACCAGTCCCCCGTGCTCCCCGTAGAACGTCAGCGGGTTGAGCTTCAGCCCGCCCAGCGACCCCATCACCTGGTCCCCGGTCCCCCCGTCCATGTTGGACGCCCACGCCTCCTCGAAGAACATCGTCACATCCCCCCTGAACCGCACCATCCCCGTCACGAACTCCTCCACGCTGTAGCCGCTGTCCCGTCGTCGCTCGTCGTCCATCGGGATCTCCTGGAACGTCGAGGCCGTCACCGTCTCGACCTCCGGGACGCCCAGCAGGTAGACCATCATCCCCATGTGGTAGATGCCCATGTCCAGCAGAGCCCCACCGCCGGAGTTGGCCTTCTGCACGAACGCCTGCGACGCGTAGCCGTCCACGTAGGGCCGGCCTCGCCGCCGGTAGTGGCTCGCCTTGGCGTAGTAGACCCGGCCCAGCGCCCCCCGCTCGATCATCTGCCGGGCCGCCTGCGCCTCCGGCGTGAACACCGTCGCCATCTGCACCATCAGCCGCTTCCCCGTCCGCCGCGACGCCTCCATCATCGCCCGCGCATCCGCCGCCGTCGCGGCCATCGGCTTCTCGCAGTACACGTGCTTCCCCGCCTCCAGCGCCGCCACCGTGGCCGGCCGGTGGAAGTGGTTGTGCAGGCAGACGTCCACCGCGTCGATCTCCCCGACCTTCAGCATCTCGTGGTAGTCCGTGAAGACCTTCGGGATCCCGTGCTCCGCCGCCACCCGCCGCGCCTCCTCCTCCCGCAGGTCCGCCACCGCCGCAACTTCCACCTCCGGCATCTCCTTGTACTTCCGGACGTGGGACTTTCCGATCTGCCCCGTCCCGATGATGCCCACCCGCACCTTTCCGCTCTGACCCGCCATGGTGTCGCTCCTTATTTTTTCAACCCTCCACCAGCATCTCCGCCGCGTCCCTCACGGTGCAGACCCATACCTTTTCGGGCCTGGACCGGCAATACTCCAGGAGATATCTCAACGCCACATTCTCCCGGTCGTGCAGGTAGTGCGTCGTGGGATGCCAGACCGGGACCCAGAGCAGGCGGTGTTCGTAGGCGTAATCGACGGACCGGCGAAGGTAGGCCATCCACTCCTCCAGCGCGCCGGGCGCGGTCCACGGGGCCTTCCAGCCGCTGGCCACAGGCCTCCCGCCCTCCGCCTTCCTCCATTCCTGATACTTCTCAGGGGCCACGTTTTTGAGCGTGTCAAAAAATGTGCGGTCCGTCAACCCCTGAATCGGGATCTCGACCAGCCCCGTGGGATAGGCGTAAGGTCCATTCTCCTCCGCGGTCCGCAGGATGTGCGCCATGTCCCCCCGGTGCGTGCCGTCGTGCCGCCCGCTGACCCATCTGAACCCGTTCTTCAGGACCGCCTTCTGGTTTTCGAGCTTTTCATCCAGGCCGTTCTGGTAGCCCCCCGGCCCCCGGAGCACCGTGGATTTCCATCCGAGATGTTCCTCCAGCAGACGATTCGTCAGCGCCAGCTCCTCGTTCAATTTCGCGACATCGTCCGTCGTCAACGCCAGGTGGGCATAGGTATGATTGTCCACCACATGCCCGCGTCGGAGGGTCTCCTTCAGGCAATCCCGCGTATGCTCGATCCCGTTCCCCACGAAAAAGAAGTGGAGCTGCGCCCCGTACTCCTCCGCCACGGCGCAGAGATCCAGCGTGTACTTCTGCACCTCCGGGATGATCCTTCCGTGATTGACCCCGTCCGGCTGGTACCCCGCGCACATCTCCAGGTCGTAGCTCAGCGCAATCCCGCACCGGACGCCTTCAGGGAGTTGAAACCGCATGAATAGTCTCCTCTTTCACACGTAATTGATCCCGTACCAGAGCGCCGGGATCGGAAAGATCTGCCGCAGCGCCTCCCCGGCTCGGCCCCCGGCCTTCAGCAGCGCCTCCTCAGTCCCCTCCAGCGTCCCGAAGATCAACTGCGCCGCCTCTCCCCGGTCCTCTGCCACCACCCGGTCCCCCCCGTGGAGAAAGATCATCTGATCCCCCTGCTCCAGGAAGACCAGGTTCCTGGCCGCGACCTCCCCTAATCGTTCGGCGAAGTAGGGCCGCATCCGCTCCATGAACTGCGTGAAGTGGATCAGCGTCACCGTTCCAGAAGCGTTGGCCGGCGCCCCCTTCAGTCCCCGGTCCGCCATCATCCCCTGCATCGGCCGGTCATACCCCCCCACGTGGACGCGCAACGCCTCCAGGTCGTAGCGCTTCACGACCTTCCCCAGCGCCCCGGCGATGCACCTCCGGTCCCCCGCAAACTCCAGCAACTGGACCTTTCGCTCTTTGTCTTCCTTCCGGAGCAACTGAACGATCCCATAGCCCTGTAACGTCCCCCGCTCGTGAATCGTCAGAAACTGCGCGGGCCGGTTCATCACGTAGCTCGTCATCGCGTTCCGGTAGTCCACCGGCGGCCTCAGCCACCGCACCGGCTCCCGGCGGTAGACCTCCGCCACCGCCTCCGCATCCTCCAGGTTCGCCTCCCGCATCTCCACGCCCGCGTCGTCGAACCGGTCCGCGTCCCCCTTCAGCACGTCGAAGTTGAAGTCCTTCCCCACATAGCGGCAGCCGTGCCGGTGGTACATCTTCCGGTAACCCGACACGAGCATGAAGTCCACCCCGTCCTCCCGGCAGACGCGCATCCAGTCCTCGAACAGCGCCGTGGCATAGCCCTTCCCGCGATACTCCGGATACGTGGACACCCCCCCCAGCGTGGCGGCGCGGACCGTGCAGCCCAGGAGAGAGGCGTAACGTCGGATCGTCCCGATGTGCGACACCACCTTCCCGTCCTGCACCACGACCCGCATGTTGCCCGTGTTTTCGGGCGAGTAGAGGTGGGGGTACTGCTGCACCAGGCCGGGCCGGAACACCGCGCTCAGCAGGGCGTCCAGACTCTCGAATTCGTCCCGGCGAACGCTCCTCAGGCCGTCCCGCCAGGACGGCTCGGGTTCTCTGGGCATAGGCTCTCCTCCTCGATCTCAGGTCGCCTGATTCTGGAAGAACTCGATGATCTCCCCATCCGGCCCCTTGCAGAAAGCGATTCGCACCGGCGTCGGGCCTGGCGTGCTCGGGATGTCCACGTCCTTCGGCTCCATCGTCACCTGCGCCCCGGCGGCCCGTGCGCGGGCGATGGCCGCGTCGCAGTCGTCCGTCCTCAGGGCGAAGTGCAGGATCGCCCCCTCCGGCTTCGGGGCGTCCGACCCGCCCGCGAAGACCTCCATGTAGTTCCCGTCCCCCGCATCCAGCATGATCGCCCGCTTCTGCCCCTCGCCCCACGCGATCTTCTCCTTGAACCCCAGCCCCTCCGTGTAGAACCGGACCGTCGCGTCGAAATCCCGCGCCCGGATCGCCACGTGGTGAAACCCGCCGCCCCCAATCGTCGTGTTCTTTCCAGTCATGGTGTGGTCTCCTTGGATCAAAAAAATGCAAAGTGCAAAATGTAAAGTGTAAAGTGTAAAATCAAAACCCCTACATTTTGCATTTTTCAATTTGCATTTTGCATTGCCCTTCTCGGTTACTTCCACCGATGTCCCGATACCCCCTTGCTCTTCGCCAGCGCCTCGACCCAGCGGTCACGCCACGTCTCATAGTCCGTCAGCACGGACGCCGGATTGGCCCGGCTCCGGGCCACGAAATCGGGGTGGAACGGCCGTCCCGTGGGCGTGCCCGTCTTCTGGTATCGCAGGTCGATGCTCCACCGGATCTGGTCCGTCCGGTTGGGCGTGGAACGGTGCGGGATCTCCTTGTGGATGAAGATCAAGTCCCCCTTCCGCACAGGCAACGGGACCCCCTCCTCCCCCGGCATCAGCTCCTCGGCGATGTGCGTGCCCCCCTGCCGCTCGTGCCGCAGCAGCCCTTTTCCGTGGACGCGGGGAATGATCTCCAGGCAGCCGTTCTCCTGCGTGGCTTCGGTCATCGGAATCCAGACCGTCAGGATGAAATAGGGGTCCGCCTCCTCCCACGTTACCCCGGCGTCCTGGTGCCAGGGCACCACGTGCTGGTCGTGCCCCCCCGGCGTCAGCCCGTCCGGCAGTTTGGGCCGGATGTGCTGGATCGGGCTGCACGTGATCTCCGGCCCCACGATCCCCTCCACGAGGTCCATGAGATTTTCGTTGCGCAGGAACTCAAACGAGGCCCGCCCGCGCATCCGCATGATGTCCAGTTCCCCGTAGACCTCGTTGTGCTCCCGGCAGATACACGCCAGCCGCCGGTCGAACGGTTCCCCTTCGTAGAGCTGTTTGATCTTTCCTTCGCCCTGGAGCTGCCGTGCGCGGACGTCGATGTACGCCTCGTACTCCTCGATGACGGGATTCAGGTCGCTGTCCTCCAGCGCCCCCTTCACGACCAGAAATCCCTCCTCATTGAACCGCTCGATCTGAGCCTGGGACAGCGTTGTCATGGTTCCTCCTTGGATAAAGGGCACGCTACTCCGCCCGGCACCACGCCTCTCCGCTGCTCAACCGCCGCCCCACCTGCCACGTCTTGCCTGCCGCCGTCACCCGCAGTCCCAGTTCATCCGCCCCTGCCACGAAATCCTCCGGAACCTCCGCCGACACCGCCGGGACCGCCGTCCCCCGGTAGGGGATGAGCAGGGTCACGAACGTCGTCGGAGCCGGGTTCGCGTGGCGGAACCGAAACGCCGTCCGGCGCGCCCGTTTCCCGTACTCGCACGCGAACCACCCCTCCTCCTCCTCCAGCGTCACCGGGGCCTTCGGGTCCATCCAGACCAGCACATTGGCGTCCGGAAAACAGGTGTACGCCCGTCGGGCCTCCGGCTCCAGGCGGGCCTCCCCCACCGCGAACTGGAAATGGAGGTCGAGCGCCCCCCTCGGGTCCCCGATCGCCTCATCCACCAGGACGAAGAAGGCCCGGTTCACGAACCAGACCGTCCGGCGGTGGAGCAGGGCGCTGTAGGCGTGGGCGCGGCGGCTCGGCTCGAAGGCGCTGAAGTGGTCATCATAGGCGTCATTCTCCACGGTCAGCGCGTCGAACGCATCCTCCGTATGCCAGAGGAGCTGCCGTCCTCGTTCCATGGAGTCGTGCCCGTCCAGCGTCAACGTCTGATGTACCGACGTCCGCCGGTGCCAGGCCCGCCCCTCCGGGTCGTGCCCGTAGGTGTAATACCCCGTGTCCGGCATCAGCCACCGGCCAAAGGCGTAGAGCTCAAACGTCCCGTTGTCCGGCGAGTCGTGCCCGGAGATCGCCAGCGGCGAGCAGTGCAGCGCGAAATGGATGTCCTCCGTCCCCCACCCGGACCGAATGGCGTACATCCCGGCCCCCGGAAACGCATAACTCCTCTGCTTCGGCAGGTGCGCCAGGTCCAGCCGCGCCCGCGCCGCGTACTTCGGGTCCTCCAGCAGCGTCGTCGCCTCCGCCAACGTCCTGTACAGCTCCCACTTAGACCGGTCGTCCGTGTGAACCGGGTGCCGGGAGGCGTCTCCGAACATCGGGAACGCCAGCTCCGGCGTGGCGATCGCGAAGATATAGTCGTACATCTTCCGCACCCGATCCCGGTAACTCGCGGGGACCTCCACCCCCATCTTCTCCCCCCGCTCCTGGATCTCCACCGCGTCCCGCAGCACGCCGAGGTGGTAGCCCGAAGACCACTCCCGCTGAACCCCGTCCGCCGTCGTCTGCGCCAGCAGGTTCTCGTGCGCCCGCCGGACGGCCAGCGCCGCCCACCGCCCGGACTCCGCGAACTCCGGGAAGGTGTAGGCCACGTTCATGAACCCCCGCTGCTCGAACACCGCCTTATTGTGAATCCGCCCCATCGGGATGCGCTCGGTCTTAACCTGGTGGTCGTAGAGGCTGGCCAGCAAAAGGCCCAGGAATTCCGGCGTGAACGCCTCCGCGTGGACGAGCGTCCGGAACGTCGTGCAGAGGTTGGTCGCCCGGATGCCCGTCTGGATGTCCAGCCACGCGAACCCCTTCCAGTGCGTGTAGACCGGATGCGCCTTCTCGTGCTTCTCCAGCGGGTGTTTGGCCATCCAGTCCGACGCCAGCTCCACGAACGCCCGGCCATACGCCTCCCGCCGCGTGGCCGCAAACGCCCTGGCCAGGGGCTGCGCCCAGTAGAAGCGGTAGACCGCCGCCACCCACTCGATATCCCCGCGCGGGTCCCACTCCCAGTCCATCTGCGGCCCGTAGTCCGCCGCCTCGTAGGGCCCCCACTGGAACACACGCTTCACGACCCGGTCCGCGTCCTCAAACGTCTTCCCCCGGTCCGCCTCCGATGGCCCCGGCAACGGATAGGTCTTTCGATAGTGCGCCAGCAGCGCCGCCAGCGCCCCCGTCCGGTCCCCCTTCTCCGCCGCCGCCCGCGCCGCCTCCAGCCCCGGCCTCGCCAGGTCCAGCTTCGTCAGGATCTCCGCCGGGTTGAGGGACTTCAACCCTTCTCGACTTTCACTCGGCATGGTTCCTCCCTTTCATCGTCGTTCATCACGCATTTTTACCAGCGGCTGGCATGATACAAGAAATCTTCCGCGCTGTAAAGCACAAAAAAAGGGCACGACGCTCGTGCCCTGCGAATCTACCGACCTCTATGGCATCCTGACCTCAGCCCGACGCCGCCCTGGGTCCCCGGCTGGCCTCCCAGTCCCGGATCGCCGTCAGGGCCGCCGCCGCCGACCCGGCCTCCGTCAGCTTTCGGCGCAGGTCGCGGCTCTGGAGCGCCCGCGCCGCCGCTACCAGAAGCTGGAGGTGCATCCGGGCGTCCTCCGGCGATGAGAGCAGCAGAAAGACGACCTCCACCGGGTTCTCCAGGGGCGCGTCGAGGATCCCCGCGCGGGTCAGGCCGAGGGCCACGTGGGGTCGGGTCAGCCCCGCCACCCGCGCGTGCGGCAGCGCCACCCCCTCGTTCAGGAACATCGACCCCTGCCGTTCCCGGTCCTCCAGCGCCTGGAGCGCCCGCTGCAAATCGACCTCCGGAGTCTCGGCGGCGATCGCTTCGAGCAGTTTGCGAAACACCTGTTGCTTGGAGGCCGGATCGTCCCAGATCACGACCTGTTCGAAGTCGAGCAGGTCTCCAAGCAGGCGGCCCGAGGTCGCCCTGTGCGCCCCGGCAGGTTCGGGGGCCGGAAGTCCGCCTTTCAGCCGTTCGTCGGCCTCCGCGTCCACCACCACAAGGGTCACGCCTTCGGCCCGGCGGATCAACTGATCCACGACGCTGCGATGCCCCAGCAGACGCCGCCACCACGCGACAGGGCCAGGCCGGCCGATGACGACGTGGCCCACCCGGTACTCCCTGGCGAACCGGAGGATCGTGTCGGCCACGTCCTGCCCCTTGAACGTGAAGACCATCGCGCCCAGTTGATTGGCCAGCGTCAGCGTGTCCGAAAGCAGGCGCTGGACCGTGGCGTCGATGGCGGTCGGTTCCTCGGAGGGGGTCTGGACGTTCACCGCATACCAGTTGCGGTTGAGCCGCCCGGCCAGCCGGGAGGCGTACCGGAGCAGCCGGGCGCTGTTGGGGCCGCGCGAGGAGAGACAGACCATGATCTGGTCCGGCGCAGCATCCTCACCTCCCTGCTCGACCTCGCGGCGCTTGTGGTCGATCTGCGAGGCCAGCTCCCGGAGCGTCAGCTCGCGCAGGTGCTCCAGATTTGTAGATTGGAAGAAGTTCTCCAGCGCCGAAGCGATGCGCTCACGGGGATAGATCTTTCCTTCTTGAAGACGTCTCTGGAGGTCCTCAGGAGCCAGGTCCACGTTCACAACCTGATCCGCCTCCGCCAGGACCGAGTCGGGCAGGCGCTCGCGGACCTTGACGCCGACCAGACCCTCGACGGTGTTGTACAGGCTCTCCAGATGCTGAAGGTTGAGCGTGGTGATCACGTGAATGCCCGCGGCCAAAATCTCCTGCACGTCCTGGTATCGCTTCTCGTTGCGGCTGCCGGGGACGTTCGTGTGGGCCAGCTCGTCCACCAGCGCGACCTGGGGCCGGCGCGCCAGGACCGCGTCCAGGTCCATCTCCTCCACGACGATCTCCCGGTATTCGACGCGGCGGCGCGGGACCACCTCCAGCCCCTCCACCAGCCGGGCGGTCTCGACCCGCCCGTGGGTCTCCACGAACCCCACCACCACGTCGATCCCATCCTGCTTGAGCCGCTGGCCCTCCAGGAGCATCTGGTAGGTCTTGCCCACCCCCGGCCCGTAGCCGAGATAGACCTTCAGCCGGCCCCGCTGGGAGCGGCGGATCATCTGGAGGAAACTGGTGGCGCGGTCTGTGGACATGGCCTTCTCCGATCAGAGACTGAGCGCGAACGACATCGTCACAAACCCGTCCGTGTCGCGCGGTCCCTTTGAGGAGGGGTACACGCGGTCCTTCGACTGGAACCCTCGCCCCTCCACTCGGAACAGGAAGTTGTCCGAGACCGCATAGTCTATGTTGACCGACGCCCCGAACGTCTGGAACCCGTTCGGCGTGCCTGTCGCGACGATGACCTGCTCCCGGTCCGCGTAGTACTCCACCCGCGCCCCGATCTTGACGGACGGCGAAGCCGTGAACCGCATCACCAGGGCGGGCGAAACCCACCGGGCATAGCCCCCGGTCGGACGCTTCTGGAACCCCACGTCGAACATAAAATACGCCTCGACGCCCCGGGCAAGCCTCGCCTGGACGTAGAAATCGTTGAAGATCCGGGTCTGTGTGGCGGCGCTGTCGGGCGCTTCGTTGCCGATGAAGGTGCTCCAGTTGACCAGCACGGCGTCGCTGGGCTTGATCTGAAGCTGCGTCCCGACCGCCTTGTCCCCGTTCGTCTCCCGGATGTTCTGCCAGCCGTTCAGGACCAGGAGGCCCAGCGTCGCCTTCGGGGAGACCGGGCCGCTCAATCGGACGCCTGCCTCATAATAAGGGGAGTACTCCGCCATCAGCGAGCGGGAGTAGTTGTAGTTATCTCTGGAGATGGCCGACTCGCAGCCGATGTGGGAGGCGAAGATGCCCGCGTCGAGCCACCAGGAACCGCTGGGGCTGAACCCCGCGCTCGCCTCGTGGATGTTCTGGAGCAGCCCCGGCTCCGCCGCGTAGTTGGATTGCACGTAGGTCCCTGTCTTCAGCGCGACCCGTCCATGCGTCTTATCAGAAACGTATTTGAGGTCCACCAGCGCCAGGTTGAGGTTGAACTCGTTGTGCCGCAGGGGCTGAGTCGTGAAGCTCCGGTCCCGCGAGGGGGGCTTTGCCACGTCGTAGGCATAGTAAGCGTCCACGAACCCGCCGACCGAAAAATTCTTCACCGCCAGCGAATCCAGGGCATCGGCATGGACGGTCAACCCGAACAAAAGAGCCAGAACAGCGAAGGTTTTCATATAGGACTACCCATTTCTCTCTCGCAAAAGGATTAAGGTTATCCTCGCTCCTCTCCCACATTGGGGAGGGGTCTTTACTTCCGGCTTAGATCGTCCAGCGCCAGGTTCAGCATCAGCACGTTGACGCCCGGATCGCCCAGGATGCCCAGGTCCGGCCCTTCGGTATGCGCTTCCACCAGCCTGCGGACCTCCTCCTCGCTCAGCTTCCTGGCCGTGGCCACGCGGGAGGTCTGGAGCGCGGCGTTGCGCTCGCTGATGTGCGGGTCCAGCCCGCTGGAGGAGGCCGTGACCGCGTCCGCCGGCACGAGCGCGTCATCGGCCAGGCCGTTCTCCTTCCGGTAGGCCGCCACCCGTTCCTTGACCGCGTCGAGCAGCTTTTGCGAGGTCGGCCCCAGGTTGGTCCCGCTGGAGGAGGCCCCGTCGTACCCGCTCCCCGCCGCCGACGGGCGCGCGTGGAAGTACTGCGGCCCCGTGAAGTTCTGCCCGATCAGCGACGACCCGATCACGGTCCCGTCGCGCACGATCAGAGAGCCGTTCGCCTTGTCTGAAAAAACAGCCTGAGCGATGCCCCAGATCACCAGCGGGTAGAGGCCGCACAGGATGACCGTCAGGATCAGGGTGGAGATAAGGGCGATGCGAAGGTCTTGCAACCAATGTTTTCATGGCTTACACCAGGTGAAGTAGGTTGACGACCACGTCGACCAGCTTGATGCCGGGGAACGGGACGATGAGCCCGCCCAGACCGTAGATCAGCATGTTCCGCCTGAGGATCGCGCCCGCGCCCATCGGGCGGAACTGCACCCCTCGCAGCGCCAGCGGGATCAGGGCGACAATGATCAGCGCATTGAAGATCACTGCGCTCAAGATGGCGCTGTTCGGGGACCCCAGCCCCATCACGTTCAGCGGCGCGACCAGCGGAAACGCCCCCACCAGCAGGGCCGGGATGATCGCGAAGTACTTGGCCACGTCGTTGGCGATGCTGAAGGTCGTCAGCGCACCCCGCGTGATCAGCAACTGTTTGCCGATCTCCACCACCTCGATCAGCTTCGTGGGGTTGGAGTCCAGGTCCACCATGTTGCCCGCCTCCTTGGCCGCCTGCGTGCCCGTGTTCATGGCCACGCCCACGTCCGCCTGCGCCAGGGCCGGGGCGTCGTTGGTGCCGTCCCCGGTCATGGCCACGAGGTGCCCCGCCGCCTGCTCCCGCCGGATGAGCGCCAGCTTGTCCTCGGGCGTGGCCAGGGCCAGGAAGTCGTCCACCCCCGCCTCCTTCGCGATGGCCGCGGCCGTGAGCGGGTTGTCGCCCGTGATCATCACCGTCCGGATGCCCATCGCCCGGAAGCGCTTGAACCGGTCGGGCAGGCCGCCCTTGACGATGTCCTTCAGATGGATCACGCCCAGGACTTTCTTGTCCGTCGCCACGGCCAGCGGCGTACCGCCGTCCCTGGAGATCCGGTTCACCGCCTCGTCGACCTGCGGAGGGAAAGAGGAGTTGATGAACACCCGCACCGCCTCCGCCGCCCCCTTCCGGATCGTCCGCCCGTCCATGTCCACGCCGCTCATCCGCGTCTGCGCCGTGAACGGGACGAATCGGGCGTTCGGCAACTCGTGGATCTCCCGCCCCCGGATGCCAAACTGCTTGGCCAGCACCACAATGCTCCGGCCCTCCGGCGTCTCGTCCGCCAGCGACGAAAGCTGCGCGGCATCCGCCAGCTCCGCGACCTCCACGCCCGGCGCGGCGATGAACTCCGTCGCATGCCGGTCGCCCAGCGTGATCGTCCCGGTCTTGTCCAGCAGCAGGACGTCCACGTCCCCCGCCGCCTCCACGGCCCGACCGCTCATCGCCAGGACGTTCTTCTGCACCATCCGATCGATGCCCGCGATGCCGATGGCGCTCAGCAGCCCACCGATGGTCGTCGGGATCAGGCAGACGAGCAGGGCGACCAACACCGTCACGGAGATATCGACATTCGCGTAGGCCGCGAACGGCTTGAACGTGATGACCACGACCAGAAAGATGATCGTCAGCGCGGACAGCAGGATGCTCAGCGCGATCTCATTCGGCGTCTTCTGTCGCTTCGCCCCCTCGATCAGCCCGATCATCCGGTCCATGAAGCTCTCGCCGGGGTTGGCCGTCACCAGCACGGCCAGTGTCGAGGCCTTCACATCATAGGCCTCGATCTTCTTCCCCAGGTATTCGGGCGTCCGCCCGACCATCAGGCCCGCGATGAAGATCGCCAGCACAACGAACACGAGCATGCCATAAAGTCCTGCGCCCACGCCCCCGAAGACGACCTCGGCGGTCTGCATGTTGAACAGCGGGACCAGGCCGCCCAGGGGCGTGAATGAATCGTGCATCGCGTTGACCGCCCCGCAGGAGGCGTCCGTCGTGATCGTCGCGAACAGCGCCGAGTTGAAGATGCCAAACCGGACCTCCTTCCCCTCCATGTTCCCCCCCGCCGGGTCCACGCCCAGCGCGGTCATGCGCGGGTTGCCCCCGGCCTCCGCGTTCCAGCAGACCAGGACGCCCGCCAGGAACATGGCGAACATGGCTGCCCAGATCGCCCAGCCGTGCCGCTGCTTCTTCACCATCCGGCCCAGGTAATAGGTCAACCCGGCGCCAATGGAGAAGATGCTCAGGATCTGGACGAAATTGGACAACGGCGTCGGATTCTCGTAGGGATGGGCCGCGTTGGCGTTCACGAACCCGCCCCCGTTCGTCCCCAGCATCTTGATCGCCACCTGAGAGGCCATCGGCCCCTGGGCGATGGATTGTGTGACGACAGCCTGGCCCGCGACCTGCTCCACGGCCGTCGCCTGCGCGTAGGGGCTGAAGTTCTGAATCATCCCCTGAGACACCAGGAAGAGGGCGTAGACCACGCAGATCGGCAGTAGCAGGTAGAGGTTCAGGCGGACCAGGTCCACCCAGAAGTTGCCGATGGTCCTGGCGGTGTGGCGCGCGATCCCCCGCACCAGCGCCGCGGCCACGGCGATGCCCACCGCCGCCGAGACGAAGTTGTGCAGCGCCAGCCCCACCATTTGCGAGAAGTAGGAGAGCGTCGCCTCCCCGCCGTAGCTCTGCCAGTTCGTGTTCGTCGTGAAGCTGGCCGCCGTGTTGAAGGCGAGGTGTTCGCTCATCGGAGGGAGATGCTGCGGGTTCAGCGGGAGCGCGTGCTGGAGCCGCAGGATCGCATACGTCAGGAACATGGAGACCAGGCTGAAGACCAGCATCGCCAGCGTGTACTGCTTCCAGTCCTGTTCCCGCTTCGCGTCGACCCGGCAGAGGCGGTAGATCAACCGCTCCACCGGGGAGAGCACGGGGTCCAGAAACGTCTTCCCGGACTCCAGTACGCGCATCAGATACAGGCCCATGGGCCTGGTGATCGCCAGCAGCACGCCCACGTACAGGGCCAGTTGAACCCATCCAGACCAGATCATAACCATCCTTTCAGAATCTCTCCGGACGGATCAGCGTCCAGAACAGGTAGACGATCAGCCCAACGGCGACCAGTCCGACGATCATATTTTCCACGGATCACAACCTTTCGCACGCACGCACGTAGGCGATGCTCAGGATGAAAAAAACGACGGTCACGACCAGAAAAATGACATCACTCACGGGATCCTCCTTATACCTGAGTGCTCCACTCGGTCAGCAGTTCCCCCTCGTCTCCCAGCGTCACTTCCTCGTCGCTGTGGCCGTAGGTGTGGAGTTCGTAGAGCCGCTGCATATTCTTCTGGGCCGGCTCGTAAGTCCCCTTGGCCGCGATGGCCTTGCCGTAGAACTTGCGGGCCAGACGTTCGTTCCCCTCCATTTCGTGAAGCACCCCCAGCAGGTTGAAATAGGCCGGGTCTTTGCCTGCCAGGTCCGCCGCCCGCATCAGGAGCGTCTCGGCAGTGGGGACGTCGCCCTTCCGTAAGGCCCGGCGGACACGTCCCAGCGCCGCCCCGTATCCCCCTTCCGGAACCTCCACTTCGGCCCGGGGCTGGTCTTCGGCCTCATTCAATGCGCTGGCCACGGCCTGCCGCAGGTCTTCGGGAGTGATCGGCTTTTCCAGGAAGTCCAGCGCCCCCAGCCGCGTCGCCTTCACCGCCGCGAGGATCGATCCGTAGGCCGTCAGGACGATCACGCGGGGTTTCTCGTGGCCAGGCAGAGACTTGAGCTGCTCCAGGACCCCCATGCCGTCCAGCGCCGGCATCGACAGGTCCAGGATCATCAGATGGGGAACCCGCCTGCGGATCGTTTCCAGCGCCTCCTGCCCGTCTCCCGCCTCCTCCACGCTGTAGCCCTCTGATTCTAGCGCCGTCCTCAGCATGAGACGAATTCTGCTCTCATCGTCCACGATCAGAATGTGTGTCGGATTCATAGCTGTTTCACCTCCTGGCTGTCTCTGTCCGCCCGCGAGAGCGTGAAGCTGAATTGACTCCCCGCGCCCACCTGGCTTTTGACGTCCATGCTGCCCCCGTGCGCCTCCACGATCTCCTTGGCGATCGCCAGCCCCAGCCCCGCGCCCCCCTCGCCACTCTGGTCGCGTACGCGATAGAACCGCTCGAAGACGCGGGGGAGGTGCTCGGGCGGAATGCCGATCCCCGTGTCCTCCACGGTGAACCGTACCTCGCCCGCTTCAGTCTGGGAGCTGACCCGGACGCGTCCGCCGCCGGGCGTGTATCTCAGCGCATTGGTGAGGAGGTTCGAGAAGACGTGACCGATTCGCGCCGGGTCGGCCAGGACCTGCGGCGCATCCGACGGGACCTCGTGGACCAGTTCAACCCCCTTGTCCCGAAACGAAGGGGCGACGCCCTCGACGGCCCGTGCCACGAGCTGTTCGGGGGGGATGGGGCGCAGGTCCATCAGGGCCTTCCCCGACTCGATCCGGCCCATATCCAGCAGGTTCTCGATGATCTGGTGGAGCCGGTCGCTGTCTTCCCGCGCGGCGACCAGCAGCTCCAACTGTTTGGCGTTCAGCGGCCCGACCCGCTCCTCCAGGAGCAGATGGGCGGCCATGCGGATGCTCGTGAGCGGCGTCTTCAACTCGTGCGACACCACTGACAGCAGACTGCTCTTCATCTCGTCCAGGCGGCGCAGGTGGGTCACGTCGGCCAGCACGAGCGTCACCCCCACCAGTTGTCGGTCCTCGTCCAGGATCGGCACCGCCTGGGGTAGAAAGAAACGCTCCTGACCGTCGAAGACGGGGATGACCGACTCGTAGCCCCGCGACTGGAGCGGCCTGCCCTCCTGCGAGGCGCGCCGGTAAAGGTCAGGAAGTCCTTCGACCTGGACAGTCCTGACGTCAACCTCAGGCCTGAGCCCGAACAGCTTCCGGGCCGTCTCGTTGGACAGTTCCACCGTCCCGTCGGGGCTGACGATGGCCACGGCGTCGGGCAGGCTGTCGAGCGCCAGTTGCGTCGTGCGCTGGGTCCGAACAAGCCTGGCCCGGTCCGAGCGACGGAACTCCCGCAGGCGGGCGGCCATGGCGTTGAATGCCTCGGCGAGCTGACCGACCTCGTCCCGCGAGGACACGGACACGACCAGGTCCAGATTCCCCTGCTCGATCTCCCGCGCCGACCGGGTCAGCGTCCGCAACGGCCGCAGGATGGAGCGACTGATGAGGCCCACGAAGGCGATGGCCAGCGCCACCCCCGCGGCCAGAAGCGCGTACATAGCCCGTTTCGCGCGCACGGCGCTCTGCCGGACCTGGCCGTCCACGGAGACCATGTTCTGGAGGTTGATGTCGATGATCCGCTGAGCCTTCGCCTGGATCTGCCGGGCGTGCGGCAGGAGCGTCGTCCGGTAAACTGCGCGACGTTCGGTCTCCGCATCTCGGGCGCTGAGCAGGTGTTCGTGTTCGTTCTTGTACTGCTGCCAGAGCCGGGCAATGTCCTCGGCCAGCTCCCGCTCCCCCGGCAGGGTGATGTTGCCCC
This sequence comes from Candidatus Latescibacterota bacterium, assembly GCA_009694805.1. Classification (GTDB taxonomy): domain Bacteria; phylum Latescibacterota; class UBA2968; order SICM01; family SICM01; genus SICM01. The sequence continues at coordinate 972 of SICM01000033.1, read as the reverse complement.
GCTCTTTGCGCAGGTTCTCCTCGAACCGCGCCACCACCAGGGGCATCGGCTCCCGGACAGCCCCCTCTTCCTCCCACAGGGCGGACCGGGCGATCTCGTCCATCTGCTCGACGGACTCCTTCATGTTCTGGCCATAGCGGACGCTGTCGTAGTTCTCCCGGAAGATCCGCTCGATCGTGCCGCTGTAGCGCGTCAGCAGATAGAGGCTCAGCGCGCCGCCGACCAGGAGGAGGACCAGCAGGCCACCGAAACCCACCATGAGTTTTTGGCGAAGGGTAAACATCTCAACCTCACTTAAGTATGCAAAGGAGATGCCAGAAGTGTGAAAACGAGGTAAACGATTCTGAAGAGAGGAGTTACGGAAAGGACGGTGGGCCTAAGCGGAAAGGAGGGGTTGCATTCTGCAAGCAGGCCCTCCCGGGATATTGCAGAATGCAATGAGAAGGGCTTACAGGCCGTATTTTTTGCGTTTGCGCCACAGCGTGGCGGGGTCCAGGCCCAGCACCCTGGCGGCGTCTTCGAGAGACCGGGTCGCCGCCAGGACCCGGCGGATATGCTGCTCTTCGATCTGCCCCAGCGGGACGAGATCCCCCACGGCGGGCGACGCGCCCTGGCCGGAGAAGTTGGCCGACAGGTGCTCCAGCCCGATGCGGCCCCCCTGGCACAGGATGACCGTGCGCTCGATCACGTTCCGCAACTCGCGGACGTTGCCCGGCCAGGCATAGCGTCGAAGGGCCTCGGCGGCCTCATCGGTGAACCCCAGGATCGTCTTCCGGCGGCTCAGGCCCGCCATCAGCCGCTCGGCCAGAGGGAGGATGTCCTCGGACCATTCTCGTAAAGTTAAGCGGAACTTGTTGAAAAGATAGGGATTGCTTGAGCGTCGCATCGGACTTATCCTTCTTCAGGCACTTATCAACCTGAAAGGAGGGATCCTCTGATAGACGCTCTTGAAGAAAAGTATCGACAGTTCAC
>SICM01000282.1 GCA_009694805.1 Candidatus Latescibacterota bacterium | reverse complement strand
ATATAAATAGCAGTTTTGGATTATCGCAGGAACCGCCTCTTAGAGAGCCGTATTCGTTGGTGAAGCTGACGCCTATATTTCAGGCCCGAAAGCTTTCTGCCGAGGTTTTCGGGGGGCATAAGTTGGGAATGGTAAGTGAACAGTGTCATTATTAATTCAGGAAATTCCTGCTTTCAGTGCGGGATTTTCCTGATATATTTGAGATATGATAGACCGTCCAGCCCTTAAGAGTCTGATGGAAAAAGCCCTGCGGCGGAGCCGGGTCGTGGCGCTGATCGGGCCGAGGCAGTTCGGCAAGACCACCCTGGCCAGGCAGTTCCTGCCGCCAGACTCAGTCAATTATTTTGACCTCGAAGACCCGGCGAGCCTGGCCCGGCTGGAGGAGCCGATGACGGCCCTGCGGGACCTGCGCGGGCTGGTGGTCATCGACGAAATCCACCGCCGCCCGGAACTGTTCCCCATCCTCCGGGTCCTGGCAGACCGTGAATCGTTGCCCGCCCGATTTCTGATCCTCGGCAGCGCGGCGTCCGGCCTTCTGCGACAGTCCTCCGAATCTCTGGCAGGCCGGATAGAAACCATTTCGTTAAGCGGGTTCAGTCTGGGGGAAGTCGGGACAGCGTCAAAAGGCAGACACTGGTTGCGAGGGGGCTTTCCCCGGTCGTTTCTTGCGGAATCAGAAGAGGAGAGCCTGGTCTGGCGCAAAAACTTCATCCAGACCTTTCTGGAGCGGGACATTCCACAGTTCGGCATCAGCATTCCGGCTCCTGCGCTGCTGCGATTCTGGACCATGCTGGCGCACTATCACGGTCAGGTCTGGAATGCGGCGGAGCTGGCCCGTTCTCTGGGGGTCAATGAATCCACTGCGCGCCGGTATCTCGACCTGCTGGGAGGGGTGTTCATGGTGCGATCTCTTTTGCCGTGGCACGCGAACCTCAAGAAACGGCAGGTCAAATCGCCCAAGGTCTATTTCAGGGATACAGGGCTGCTCCACGCGCTCCTCCCCACCGGCTCAGAGCGCGAACTGCTCGTCCACCCCAGGTGCGGGGCGTCGTGGGAAGGTTACATCATTGAAGAGGTGATCAAGGTTGTTCAGCCGGAGGAGGCCTACTTCTGGGCCACGCACAACGGGGCGGAGCTGGACCTGTTTATGCTCAAGGATGGCCGGAGGCTGGGGGTGGAGTGCAAGCGGGAGGATGCGCCCAGGCTGACGCCTTCGATGCGCATCGCAATGGAGGATCTGGAACTGGACCATCTGACGGTCGTGTATCCCGGCGACCGCTCCTACCCGCTGGGAGATCGGGTGACGGTGGTCCCGCTGGAGGAGGTGGCTGCAGAGGGCGCGGACGTCCTTCGGGGGAGAGGCTTGTGATGCGGAGGGGTATCTGGTGTTGTGAACTTCCTCTCAAAGCGCCGAACGCATGGAGAGAAGAAAGAAACAGAACATTGTTATCTTGACAGAGCACTACGAGTATCCGGGATAAGCGGGATTCCTGAGGCGGGGAGGCCACAATGAGATTGATTGACCTGACGCTGGAGATACAGGGTCCGGGCCGGGAGGGGGGCGTCGCCAGAGTTGAGGAACGACACCGCGCCGGAGGAGGGACCCGGTACACGAGCAGGGTCTACCACTTCGCCCACGACTCCATGGCCGGCACCTACATCGACTTTCCCGGCCACATCCAGGAGACGGACGACGGGCAGGATTCGGCCAGCGTCCCGATCGAAAGGCTGTTCCGCGTGGATGCGTCCGTGATCCACCTGGACCGGGAGGACGGATCAGGCGGTGTGTCGGCAGAGGCGTTGCAGCGGGCCTGCGCCGGGCCGGTGGAGGGGGGCGCGCTGATCATCAACGCGCTGGGGGGGCGGCGGTTTGACGAGGTCGTATTTCGGAGCGTCTACCTGGAGAAAGAGGCGGTGCGATGGATCATCGACACGGGGGTCCACCTCCTCATCTCCGACATCTACGAGAGCCAGGCGCTCCACGGCGTTTTTTACGACCTTTTCGGGGCGGGCGTCAGCACGGTCTGCTGCCCCGTCAACCTCCACCTGCTGACGGTCCCACGCGGGAAGGTGACGGTCCTGCCGTTGCGGGTGTCCGGGGTGACGCAGTTGCCCTGTCGCGTGATCGCAGAGTGGGAGTAAGCCCAGGAGGAAGGTTATGGCCATCACACAGCAAGAGATCGAGGCCGGGCTGCGGGAACTCGGGCTGAAGGAGGGGGATATCGTCCTGCTGCACAGCTCCCTGTCGAGCCTCGGAGAGGTCGAGCGCGGGGCCGAGGCCGTGGTCGACGCCTTCCTGTCCGTGCTGGGCGCGTCGGGCACGCTCGTGGCGCCGACGACGTCCAGGGCGCTGGGCGTCATCCCGGAGACCCTGAAGCAGCGGCCCGCAGCCTGCCACAGCATTCATCCCAGGGCCAGCGTCGCGGCCCTCGGAGCGGCTGCCGAAGAGATCTGCCGGGACCACTGGAAGGCCGAACTGGCCCACGGGCCGGACACGCCCTACGTGCGGATCGCCGAGAGGGGCGGGTACGTCTGCCTGATGGGCGTGGATCAGGACCGCAACACGACCCTGCATACGGCGGAGGAACTCCTGAGACTCCCCTATCTGAAGCCGACGGTTGAACACACGTTCGACACGCCGGAGGGGCGGGTCACGAAGTCGTGGCCGTTCTTCCCCGGGCCGCACCGGAACTTCATCGGGCTGGACCGGCTGTTCCGGGGGAGCGGGAGGATGCGCATCGGGCACATCGGAAACGCCGTGGTCCGGCTCATCCGGTCCTCCGACCTGATCGAGATCGCGAAGGCGGCAGGGGAGAAGGACCCGGCCTTCGCCCTGTGTGACAACCCGAACTGCGGGGACTGTGTCCGACAGCGGGCCGACATCCGGAGGCATCGGTTCTCCCAGGCCTCTTTCACCGTGGCGGCCTCCGCCTGCCTGGCGGGACGCACCGTGGATGAGATCGTCGAGCAGTGCGGCGTCGCCGGCGTGGATGCGGTGGAACTGGACGATCTGGGGGGGAAACCCGTCTCCGTGCTCGGCGCGGACGTGGTCCTGCGGGCGGTCGAGCGGCTGAGGGGGGAGGGGCGCCGCGTGACGGCCCTGCGCGCTCCTGCGGTTGGCCAGAAGGCCGAAGCCCTGTTCCGGCTCGCGCGGGAGGCGAACGTGCCGCGCGTGGTCCTGCCGCTGTCCGGCAGGGCGTCCGAGCACGCCGCGCTGGCCGGAGAGGCCGGGGTCGCGGCCTCGTTTTTCAACGTGGGGCTGGACAGCCCGGGCGCGTCGGACCTTCTGCTGCGCCTGAGATCCGAAGGTTCCTCCGCAGGGTTCACCTTTCACGCCGCCCACTTCGCCCGCGCGGGCGAGATGCCGTTCCTGGGGAGCTACAAGCAGAAGCTGCGCCGTTTCGTGGATCAACTGGATGTGGAAGACGCCCTGTATGACGGGACGCCCCAGCCCCTGGGGCACGGGAACGCCGAGGTCAAGGAGATGATCTCCATCCTGAGCGCTTCGGGTTTCTCCGGATGCATGGTCCTGGGGCAGGGAAACCGCCTGACCGGCACCCTGCTGGACGCCGTCAGGCGGTTCGAACATCTCCTGGATACGATGTGACACGTGGAGTGATACATGAACGAACTCATCCTTGTTGGAGACCGTGTTCTGATCGAACCGGATGAAGGGGAGCAGCGGACAGAGGCCGGCCTCGTCCTGCCGGCGACCGTGATGGAGCGGGAGAAGGTGGGCACTGGCCGGGTGATCCAGGTGGGGCCGGGCTATCTGATGCCGAACCCCGAGTACTCGGAGGGCGAGCCCTGGACGCAGCCCCGCGAAGTGGTCCGCTTTCTGCCCCTTCAGGCCCAGCCCGGCGACCTGGCTTTCTTCCTGCGCAAGGAGGCCATCGAGATCACGTACGAGAAGAAGGACTACGTCATCCTGCACCACGGCGCCATTCTCGCCCTCGTGCGCCCGAAGCCTGGAGACATCCTGGAGAACATCGAGGGGCTGTTCGGCACCGAGGAATAAAGGTCAGGCGCCTGCGGTGTGAATGGGAGGGGGGATTGTGGTGGATGATCCAGCTTGAAGGATGAACTTTTCCCTCAGAACCCTATTGACATTCCCATTGTAAATCCTTATCTTTAATGGAATTGTATGACGAAATTCGAGGTCTGTCGAAACCCTCTAAGGGGTCAGAAGAGGGAGAGGATTGGCGGGGAAGCTCACCTGAAGAGGTGGGTTTTTTCATTTGAAGGAGATTGAAATGGGGCATTCCACATTGGATCTTTTCATGCAGGAGCCAAGAAAAGGGGATCCTCTCAGAAGACCAATAGCTTACATCCAGGTGATCATGAAAAACGGAATTGAGAATCACCCGGACGCCATCTCCCTGAGTCCCGATTGTGTGACTTACCATGAGCTGGAAGCCCACGTGAAAAAGTTGAAGAAGGAACTCGACGACATTCTTAAAAGGGGCAAAAAGGAGTTGAGCGGGATACTGTCGGGGGTGGCATGAGAGATGCCTTAGGAGGGAGCGATGAAGAAAGAAACGAAAAAAAAAGGCAACCCCGAAAAAAAAGGCAAACCAGATTTCAGGGGTCTGACGAAGAAACAACTATTCGAGGCATTCAAGAAGAATGCAGAAGAATACGCCAGGTATCGCGATGAACAGGAGCAAAAGGGAAAGAATAAAAAGCGTAAGTCTTAGAGTCCGCAGCCCTGCTGATCATTCTCGTATCCATCCCCTGGCCGTTTTCACCCCTTGCTAACCGACCTTACGTGAGGGGGTTCTAAGACAAACTCCAAATTTCGGTTGACAACCCCATTAAAAACCCCTATCTTAGGCCAAATTCGTCTGATAATATTCTCTAAGGGGGTCGGGAGGGGGAGAGGATTGGCGGGGAAGGCTCACCTTGGGAGGGGTGAGCCTTTTGCTTTTGGAGGAGGCGACCTAAAGTGTCATATGATTCCAAAAGCGAGAAAATACGGATTGCTGTCCCCGCCACTGTCCAAAGGGGAAATATCTGTTGATGTTCGAATCGAATGGATAGAGGCTATGCCAACCATCACAAAAGAAGAACTCGCAAAAACCCTCGCGGATGAATTGGACATGACCGATGCCCAGGCGAGAAAATTCGTGGCTGCCCTGTTTTTGGCGTTGAGAGAAGCTCTCATCAATGGCGGGAGGATCGAGATCCGGGGGTTTGGAGCCTGGCAAGTCCTGGAAACAAAACCCAGACCGAACTCCAGGAATCCAAAGACTGGAGAGGTGGTTTCTGTGCCCGCCCATAAGAAGGTGCATTTCAAGCCGGGGAAGGAATTGAGGGCGGAGTTGACGAAGCCTCTGTGAAACGTATGCGTTGATTTATGTGCGGTCGTGATTTAGGGGGGTCTCAATCCGTAACGATTCACAACCATATAACTCACCTTACGCAGCGCGGGGAGAATTGATTAAATTTGGGGTATGACCAACAAAGACCTTCTTGACCTGTATAGCGATTACCTCATCAGTTCGTTTGGGCAAACGACTGCGACTGGTTTGGCATCGCTGCTGGGCGGGACAGT
>SICM01000281.1 GCA_009694805.1 Candidatus Latescibacterota bacterium | reverse complement strand
TGGGGTAAGGGCCCTTACGCGGCGCTGTGCGGGATCGGGGAGGAGCCTTCTCCGGAGCGGTCCCGGGCCCAGGCCCATCGGGAGTACGACCGCGTTCTGGATGCGTTCTACGGCCTCGCGTATGGCCGGGGGGTGTCGATCAGTTCCCTAGGGTACGGTTGCCACTATGCCGCGGAGCACGGGGCGCGCATGCTGGGGATCGAGGCGGAGGAGTCCCTTCCGTCGGACACGCTGCTCTGGTCGTTCTGCCGGGGGGCGTCCAAGCAGTACGACCTGCTCACGGCGGTCTCGATCTCCCCCTCGTGCCGCTGGGGCCAGAAGTGGTACTCCCGTGACGGGCGGAACGTCGCGGATGCGGACGGGCCCAGCGGCCCGGACTACGGCCCCAGCGAGGGGCTGAGCAAGCGGGAGTGGTACCTGGCCTACATGTACGGGGCCTCGGTGATCTTCTTCTCGGCGGCGATTTTCTACCAGGCGAAGTATGAGGGGAAGCTGAGCGGGGACTATGAGCCGTTCGTCATGCCGGGAGGGTTGAACAAGCCGGGCTGGGGGCTGTTAGAGGCCAACCTGACGCCTATGGGACGCCTCCACGTGGACGGCCAGGAGTTCGCGTACGACCACCCGGTGCGGGGGATGCCCTACATGCCGGTGGCGCTGATGCTCGATGAGGACCACGGCTGGAACCCGCCGAGACACATGTACCGAAAGGACGAGGACCACGTCTGGGGGAACATTCCGTACTCCCGGCTGGACTACCAGATCGACAACTTCTTCCGCTGGGTCTACCCGGACTACGAGCTGGCCAGCTACTACCGGGACGAGCGGGGCTACCTGACGAACACGCCGTTCGGGGACCTGTTCGAGGTGATCCTTTCCAACGCCTCGCCCCGCTGTCTGGAGAAGTATCGGGCCGTGGTCCTGCTGGGAGACCTGAGGGTGGAGGCGCGAGAAGGGCTGGCAGAAAGGCTGACTGATTTCATCGAAGGGGGAGGAATCGTCGTGACGGGGGTCGAGAAGTGGCCCGATATCCCGGCATCGCTGGCGGGGGCCGAAGTGGGCGAAGGCTGGGAGGCGCACACCGGCGAGGCGCTCTCTTCCGACGGCAGGGCATTCCGGGAGGAGGGGTTCGAACACCGGAAGGTCACGGCGACGACCGGGGAGGTCCTGCTTGCGACCCCGGACGGCGATCCGCTGGTGATCCGGCAGGCGGTCGGCAGGGGCGCGATCTTTCTGGTGGTCGTGCGGGGGTGGGGGAGGACGGAGAGACGTCACGATCTCCTGAAAGGGGTCCGGCACGTCGTAGGAGATCTGTTCAGGGACCTGAACTTAGTGGAAGTGGAGGGGCGTCCGGTCACCTATCTGGTCAACGTCACGGACCGGGCCGACGAGCTGATCGTGACGCTGTGCAATAACTCCCCCGATCTCCCGTGGGAGGGGAGGGTGCGCATCCGGGGAGCGGAGGTGGAGTCCTTTGAGGCGTGGCTGGGGCACTCGGAGGCCGGAGTCGAGGACGGGGGGTTGCGCTGCGGCGTGCCGGCCAGCGACGTGCGCATCTTCAAGCTGAAGGCGTCGCGCGACTTTCTCCCGCTGGCGTTCCGGGACATCGACTGGAGGCGTCTGGGCGTGGGGGTTCCGGAGGTGGACCTCAGGAGCCACCCTGCCAGGAGGATGAGCCGCCTTTGAAAGGGTAAAGGCGGAAAGACAAAGGATGAAGGAGAGGCAAAACGCCCATCACGGGGTTTCCGTTCTTCCTTATTTTCTGTGGAGGGTATGGTGGAGGTCGAAGGCGGGTTTGAGGCCAAGATAGGCCACAGCTGGCCCTTGCCGGTTGAGCTGGGCGGGCGTCGTCTCTTCGCGCTGGACACGGGCAGGTGTCACGGATACTACAGTGAGGACGGAGGGCGGACCTGGGGCAGTCCCTGTGAGATCCGGCAGGAGGGGAGCGGGATGTTGAGCGACGGCCAGGGGGCGCCCACGGGAGACGTGGGGCTGCCCGCGCCGTTGAAGGGGTCCATCACTTCAGTGCGGCGGCTCTCGTCGGGCCTCCTGGGGGCGTTGCTCGTGGAACGCCGCCCGGAAGAGGCGGAGCAGTATCGGCACAACGCCGGCAACGGCGTCCTTCATACCGTTTTTATGACTTCTGAGGACGAGGGGCGGACCTGGGCGGACCCTGTGCCCATAGGGCGGCCCGGAGAGTCCCTGCTGGTGGCGAACAACAGCCTCACCCAGCTGGAGAGCGGAAGGCTGCTCGCCCCGCTGAACTGGTGGGTCTCGGACCCCTACCATCCGGAGTACACCGGCGAGGGGAGGGGGCATCCCGCCAAGGGGGGCTACGGCAACTACCGGGGACGGCGCATGCTGGTGGAAGGCCATCACCACCATCCGGAATTCGGCGGGGCGGTGGTCTTCTATTCCGACGACCTGGGGAGGACCTGGCGCTCCGGCCCCAACAACCTGTGGGTCTGGCCCCTCCCCTCCGAAGAAGGCTTCGGAGGGCACGCCCCGTTCGACGAACCTGCGGTCGTGGAGACCGCCGACGGCCGGATCCTGATGTTCGGGCGGACCGTCCTGGGCAGGGTCTACCGGTGCGTCTCCGCAGACGGCGGGGAGCACTGGTCGGTGCCCAGACCGACGGAGCTGGCCTCCTCCGACTCGCCGTGCATGGTGCGGCGAATCCCCTCCACGGGGGACCTTGTGATGGTCTGGAACCAGCTCTCCGCAGAGGAGATCCTGCGAGGGCTCAAGCGGGCCAGGATGTGCACGGCGATCTCCAGGGACCAGGGGGAGACGTGGGAGAATTTCAGGACCGTCGAGGTGTGCGGCGGCCTGCCGCCTGCGAAAAAAATCGAACCGCCGCCGATCCGCACCTACCATTCTTTCGACGACGTGGGGGACATCCCGGTGGACTTCGGGGTGTTCGCCTATCCGAGCATTGCGTTTATGGATGATATGGCGCTGTTCGGCTACGGGGTGAACGAGATGCGGCCTGTCTCGGAGTGGCCGGAGGATGCCCCCATCACCGGCGTTCGGGAGTGGTACGGCAAGGTCAAGGCCGTGCCCCTGTCCTGGCTTTACGAGTAGGCGAGGACGGAATCACCGTATCTGGTCAGACAACAAGGCTTCAGAAAAGGAGCGAATGCGCGATGTCCTGGTACAATACGGCGTTCCGAAAGCTGTTCTTCGACTATCACAGCCAGGAGACGGCCGAAGGCCTGGCCAGTGCGTTTGACGCCGAGGGCTGGGCCGAGCGGGTCGCGTCCGCCAACGCCCAGGCGGTGTCCGTGATTACGAAGTGTTTCTACGGGTGGTCGCTCTACCGGCGCGGACGCTACCGTTACGTGCACCCCCACCTGCCCGCGGGACTGGACATGGTCGACGCCCAGGTCGAGGCCCTGCACCGCCGGGGGATCCGGGCGATAGGGTACTACCACGTGTTCAACAGCGAGCCGATGGCGCGGGACTTCCCCGACTGGCGCGTCCGGGATGCCCGGGGCGAGCCGCAGGGGCACGGACACGAGATGTGCGTGCGGGGACCGCTGCTCGAAGAGTATATGCTCCCTCATATCGAGGAGATCGTGACGAACTACGCGCTTGACGCCATGTTCTTCGACGGTCTCCGGGTGGGCCTGGTGTGTCACTGCCCGGCCTGCCGGGATCGCTTCTCCAGGGAGGCCGGGGGGGAGGTGCCGAACGGCCCTGAAGACCCGCAATGGGCGTCCTACGTCGGGTGGAGCCTGGCCGATTACCGGCGCGTCCGGGAACGGGTCAGTGACACCATTCACCGCCGCCGTCCGGAGATGATCGTCTCCTATAACTTCGTCTACTCCATGCGCGTGCCCGAAAGCGTCCCGGATCACGTGGGCGCCCTCGCGGCCGACATCTTCCCGGAGGATCAGATGTTCAACGGCTCCTACCTGGCCCGGCACTGGGCGACGTCCGGGCTCCCGTTCGACATCATGAACTCCGCGCATCTGGGGTGGTGGGGGGACTGGGGCTGCAAGCCGGCCGTGGCCATGCAGCACGAGGTTGCGACGGCCGTGGCCAACGGCGGTCTGACGTGGATCGGGTATCAGATGACGCATACCTTCGATGTGGCGCCGGCGGTCATGGCGGAGCTGGGCAAGACACTCGCGTTTGTGAAGGAGCGGGAGGCGCTCCTGGTGGGCGCTGAACCCCGGGCCTGCGTGGCCGTGCTGAACAGCCCGGACGGCTACTTCATGCGGGGGGCGTCCATGATGCCTGACCAGGTGGTGCAGCGGGGGGCACACAAACTGCTGATGGAGACGGGCCTGCCGCACCATTTCATGGACGAAAACGGGATCCTCGCGCACCTTGACGGCCGGGCGGCGGCCGACCGCTATCCCGTGATCATCCTGTCCGATCAGCGCCGGCTGAAGGACGAGCTGGCCGTTGCGCTCGATCGCTACGTCAGGGAAGGGGGCGGGTTGCTCGTGACCGGGCGCACGGGGACGCTCGACGGGGATTTTCAGCCGAGCGGCAGATTCGCGCTGAGCGAGCTGACCGGCGTGGAACCGACGGGCCAGGAGGTCCAGCCGCACTGTTACCTCCACGTGACAGACCCCGCCCTCGTGGAAAAGAGGCTGCCGATGCCCTACCTGATCGACGGGGAAGGGCTGCTGGTGCGCGCGGTGGCGGATGGCGTCGAAACCCTGGCGGAGCTGTGGCGACCCTATCTGCGGGGGGACGGCAAGCCCCTTTTGACCTGGTCGCCGCCGGGCGGTCCGACGGGTCACCCGGCGATCACCTTCCGTCGCGTGGGGGCGGGGGCCGTCGCTTACGTGGCGGTGGATGTGTTCCGGGCGTACCACGTCAAGAACGTCTGGCCGTTAAAGCACGTGATCGCCGCCCTGATACGCCGTCTGACCCCGGACTTTCCGGTCTGCCTGGAATCCCCGGCCTGGCTGGAGGTCGCGCTGGCAGAGCAGACGACGGCTGCCGGCAGGCGCACCCTGGTCCACCTGGTCAACCACCACGGCAACCGGCCGGTCGATAAGAATAATCTCTGCATCGAGACCACCCTGCCCGTGCGAGACGTGGTTTTGACGATCCGGCGGGACGCCCGTCCGGGTCGCGTGGCGCTGGAACCTGGCGGGGCCACGCCCGAGTGGAGCTATGATGGACGCCGGGTGCGGGTGCGGGTGCCGGAGGTGCTGATCCATACGGCGATCGTGCTGGAGCCGTGAAATTCACCCCGACAGATGAAATGCATCTCCCGCCGAAAAGCCCACTGAAGAGCGCACTCGGAACGTCACCGACCGGGTGGAGGCCATCCACAGATGGTCAGACAGCAAGGCTTCGAATGAGGAAATTGGATGAAGGGATCTCCGGAGACGCAGGCGGAGGAGACGCCCCCGGGGACCACGCCGAGGGCTGTTCTGATCGGCATCCTGTTGAGCGTCCTGCTGGCCTTTCTGTCCGTGTGCGAACAGGCCATCGGGGGGCAACTGTCGCTGACGGAGGATGGGTTCGGCACCGGCGCGCTGTCTTTTTTGTTTGCGCTGATCTGCGTCGTCGGGCTGCTGAAGCGGGCCGGGGTCGTCCGCTCG
>SICM01000280.1 GCA_009694805.1 Candidatus Latescibacterota bacterium | reverse complement strand
GACTTTGCGGGGGCTCGATGATACCTTTTTCATCACGGGCTCCTGGTTAGGTATACAGAATTTCTTGGCCGAAACTCTGTACCCAATTTAACCTCGGAGCCCTTTGTATTTCAAGAACTTCTATTCATCAGGATTCATGCACCAAAGCCATCAGCAAAACAAAACATATTTTGGCTTTTGCTGATTGCTGATTGCCTCTTGACAGGAGGTCTATTGTCTCTGCGTCCCTGGAACAGGCCCTTGCTGGAAGTCAAAAACCTGAAGACCTATTTCTACCGCCGGGACGGGGTGGTGAAGGCGGTGGACGGGGTGTCCTACTCCATTTTCGAGCGGGAGAGCGTGGGCATCGTGGGGGAGAGTGGGAGCGGCAAGAGCGTGAGCATGCTGTCCATCGTGAAGTTGATCCGGGGGCGGGGGAAGATCGAGGAGGGGGAGGTGCTGTTCGAGGGCCGGGACCTGCTGAAGCTGGACGAGCAGGCGCTCCGGAAGGTGCGGGGCGGGGAGATCGGGTTCATCTTCCAGAACCCGCAGACGTCGCTCAACCCGACGCTGCGGTGCGGGGTCCAGATCGAGGAGGCGATCCTCTGGCACGACCGGGCAGACCGGAAACGGGCGTCCGAGCGGGCGATGTCGCTACTGGAGGAGGTGGGCATCCCGGCCCCTGCGGCGCGCTACCGGAACTTCCCGTTCGAGTTGTCGGGCGGGATGAAGCAGCGGGTGATGATCGCCGTGGCGCTGAGCTGCGAGCCGAAGCTGATGATCGCAGACGAGCCGACGACGGCGCTGGACGTGACGATCCAGGCGCAGATCGTGGAGCTGATCAACCGGATGAAGGCGGCCTACGGGATGTCCACGATCCTGATCACGCACGACTTCGGCCTGGCCGCCGAGTTCAGCGACCGGATCATCGTCATGTACGCCGGGCGGGTGGCGGAGATCGCCTCCACGACGGAGTTCCTGAACAACCCCAGGCACCCCTACTCCATCGGCCTGCTGGAGAACGCGAAGATGGTCCGGGGGCGGCTGAACATCATCCCCGGCGCGCCGCCGGACATGATCCGCCCGCCGTCGGGGTGCCGGTTCCACCCGCGCTGCCCGAAGGCCACGACCATCTGCCGGGAGCAGGTTCCGGAGGAGACGCGGCTGTCGGAGGAGCACACGGTGTTCTGCTGGAATATATAAAAGGAAGTGCCACGTGCCACGTGTCACGTGCCACGTCAAGTGCGTAGAGATCTTACTTGACACTTGGCACTTGACACTTGGCACCCTCAGGAAAATGTGGGAGGGGTCTTAAACGACAGGGAGGGAACATGCGACGCTTCACCATGAAACCTTATCTGAAAGGCCCGGACGACCCTGAGCGCGGAAAGGTCCGGGGCACGCTGAAACTGGGCGAGACGGTCATCATCGAGACCCCGGGCGGGGCGGACGGGGACCTGAGGCCAGGCGTGATCCCCGAACTGACCACGCCGCGCGGCTCCCGGCAGGGGGGACCGTTTCTGATCGAGGGGGTCGTGCCGGGGGACTGGGTGTCGTTCGAGATCCTGGACATCGAGGTGGGTCCCTACGGATATTACAACAACGGCGGCCCGTTCCGGGGGAGCCTGCGCTCGGTCGCGCCGGTGAAGGATGGGTTGCTCCATTTCCCGCCGGACTTCGTGGTGCCGGTCCGGCCGATGATCGGGGTGATTCAACTGGCCCCGGCGTCCCAGCACCCCGGCGGGGGGTGGAACCATGGGGGCAATCTGGACTACAACACCATCCGGGCGGGCAGCACGGTGCATATCCGCGTCCAGCAGTACGAGGGACACCTGTTCATCGGGGACGTACACGCCCGGATGGGGGACGGGGAGCTGACCGGCACGGGGGTGGAGATCGACAGCGCCATCACGTTGCGGGTGGACCGGTCGCCGGGGTTTCCAACGGGCGGGCTGGTGGTGGAGACGGCGGATGAAATTCTGACCAGCGGGATCGGGGCGGACTGGGAGGAGGCGCTCAAGATCGCGTGGACGGACATGGTGGGGCTGCTCGCCTACCGGTACGACACGACCGTGGAACACGCCAACCTGATCGTGGGCACCATCGGGGACGCTCGGCCAGGATATGCGGCAGGGACGCTGAACAGCCGGGGGTTCAGCCGGGGCGAGCCCTACGTGACGTGCCAGATCGCGATCACGAAGGACCTGCGCAGGACGGGGGAGCCGTTCAAGCCGGAATCGAAAAGGGCGCAGAGGGCGCAGAAGAAGACAAAAAAACGAAAGTGATACCCTAAGGGCAACGGTTGCCCGATGAGGAATTTGACCATGACTCAGACCTGGTTTTATCGGCATGATGAGATTCAGACGAGCCGGCCGTTCGCGTTCGACGTGGATGAGGACGACTGGCTGTGGGAGGGGGGCAAGCGGGATTGTCTGATGGGGCGCCACCTGCGCACGGCGGAGTGCGTGGAGATCCCGGTTCCGGAGATGGGGCAGCGGCCCCTCTACCAGGCGTTCGCGTGGGAGGGGAAGCTGGTGTTCACGCTGGGGCAGTCGCCGTTCTACCTGGTGTACGACCCGAGGCGGCGGACGTGCGTGCGGCGCGAGGTCCCGGCGGCGAAGGCCATCGTCTGGTATGGGGCGAAGACGCCGAACGGGAAGCTGATCCTGTTCGAGCGGTCCGAGTCGAAGGCGCTGATCCTGGACGGGCCGGACGCAGCGCCCCGCGTCGTGGCGTGCCCGTTTGAGGGACAGCTCTCCAGCGGGTTCCCGCTGGACGACGGGTATCTCTACGCCTCTCTGTCCGACCCCGCGCGGGTCATCCGGTTCGACCTGAAGAAGGAGCGGTTCGTGGACGAGAACCCCGCGCCGTTCCCGGAGGCGACCCTGGGGGGATCGTCGGGGCACGTCCACGGGAGGACGCTCTATCTGTGGGACACGGCGAAGGGGCGTTTTCTGACGCTGGACCTGGAGACAGGGAAGTGGCTCGATCCGATCCGGACGCCGGATCACGGGAAGGTCTACGGGTTCATCGGCGGGGGGTTCGGGTTCAAGGGCAAGTTTTACAATTGTCTGAGCACCTACGCCCATCCGAGCAAGCTGGACACGAAGACCGGGAAGATCCCCAGGCCCGAAGGCCCGCTGACCGTGGACGGGCGGATGCCGCCGAGGTTCATGGAGCGGCTTCTCGTGTTCGACCCGGAGGCGCGGACGTTCGACTACCTGGCCGCGCCGGAGCAGCCGGACGGCGTCCCGCTGCTGTGCTACAGCTGGACGGACGGGGAGCGGTTCGTGATCACGGGGACGATGATCCCGTTCGCGGAGCCGGGCGCGCCGGGGGACCGCATCTTCGGGTCGTGGATCGCCCTGCAGAGCGAGGAGGCGACAGAGGAGCCGGGGTTCGACCTGCACGACATCGGGTTCGACCGGGAGGCGCACCTGGCGAAGTATCGCCATCGCTACGGGGGATCGCTGTATCTCCCCCAGCCCCAGCACTCGCCCGCGACCCTCAATGTCCACGGCCCCGCCGTGGACTATCCTCCGGGCCGGGAGGCGGAACTCCTCCGCCGGACGGCGAAGACGGACTCGAAGCGCTACCTGTCCCATCTGGCCGAGTCCCTGACGCAGGGCGCGGAGACGGATGCGGAGCGGGTGAAGCGCATCCTGGGCTATGTGCAGCAGACGCTTTACTACAACCCGATCCAGATCACCCATTCGAGCGATCCCGTCGCGATTCTGGAGTCGCACGACGCCCGGTGCGGCCAGGGGGTGACGGTCACGGTGGCGCTCCTGGAGGCCCTGGGTATCCCGGTGAAGAAGACGCCGCTGTCGCATCACGTGGTGGCCGAGGCCACGTACGATGGGGGGGATCATCTCGCGGACGCGCTGTTCTTCGGGGCGGACCAGCCCCACCGGGACGGGCGTGTCCTGTCGGTGAAGGAGCTGAAGGAGGACCTCTACTTCTCGGACGCCTTCGCGCAGGCTTGCTTCGCGTACGACCCGGAGCTGGTGGAGAGCAAGGACCGGTTCTGGATTCTGGGCTACGTGTTCGGCATCTGGGGGTCGGAGCCTTACTATTCCTATTATCTGGGCGCGGAGAAGGACCACCCGCCGACGTTTCCGCTGGCGCTGCCGGCTCAGCGGGCGGGGAAACGCAGCCTCCGCCTGAACTGGGCGAGGTCGCTCAAGATGTACGGCGGCGAGGTGGAGTACGATGTGCGGGTGTTCGAGGACCGCGCGTGCCAGAAGCCGGTGTTCCAGGCGGTGACGAAGGAGACCTCCCTGATCCACGACGTGGAGAAGGAGAACTGGATGTATTTTGTGGAGGTCCGCGCCGTGGACGACCACCGGAGGAAGAACCCGGACACGTGGTACCCGGCGGCGCGGTCCAATTTCGTGCTCGTTCCGGAGGAGCAGTACGGCTGGTACGGGGTGTTGTAAAGCAGAGTCTTCCAAGAGGTTTCGGACCATGTTAAGAACCGGCGTCGTGGGCATGGGGGGCATGGGGAACTACCGGCTCCAGGTCGCCCGGCAGAACCCGGACACGCCCGTTGTGGCGTTTTACGAGCCTGACCCGAAGCGCCGGGCGGAGGCGGAGGCGAAATATGGGGTTCCGGGGTACGCAGACCTGGGGGCGTTCTTCGAGCGGGAGCGGCTGGGGCTGGTCATCATCACGTCTCCGGACTACACGCACCGGGCGCCGGCGGTGATGGCGGCGGAACACGGCGTCCACGTGCTCGTGGAGAAGCCTCTGGCCTCGACCGTGGAGGACGCGGAGGCCATCGTGGCGGCCGCAGACCGGGCGGGGGTGAAGGGACACGTCTGTTTTCAGAACCGCTACACGCCCCAGTTCATCCTGGCGCAACGGGCGGTGATGAAGGGAGATGTGGGGGGCCTGATCACACTGACCTGCCGGGCAAACGCCAAGGTTCCCAGGATCGCCTGGGCGGGGCAGACGACCGTGGCCTGGTTCCTGATGAGCCACAGCATCGACCTGGGGATGTGGATCAGCGGGATGAGGCCGAAGACGGTCTACGCCAGCGGGGTGAAGAAGCGGCTGGTCGCCGCAGGCCAGCCGACCTATGACGTCATCCACGCGACGTTCGTGAACGAGGACGGGACGGACGCGGTCTACGAGGGGTCGTGGACGCTGCCGGACGCGCATCCTTCCTATCTCGATTTCACGTACGAAGTCACAGGGACGCAGGGGAGCGTGAAGGCCAGCACCACAGACGAAGGGGTGCAGGTGATCACGGACCGGATGCGTTTTGGCCCGCTGGACGGGGTGGCGCTGACGGACGGGATGCGGGGGATGCACGTGGACATGTATCACCAGTTTGTGAAGGCGATTCTGGAGGACCGGGAGCCGTTCGTGTCGCTGAAGGACGGGCTGATCAACACTCGCATTCTGGTGGCGCTGCACCGGTCGCTGGAGACGGGGCAGACAGAGCAGATAGCGTAAGGGGGAGGGGTCTTAAAAAAAGACACTGTTCACTTACCATTCCCAACTTATGCCCCCCGAAAACCTCGGCAGAAAGCTTTCGGGCCTGAAATATAGGCGTCAGCTTCACCAACGAATACGGCTCTCTAAGAGGCGGTTCCTGCGATAATCCAAAACTGCTAT
>SICM01000279.1 GCA_009694805.1 Candidatus Latescibacterota bacterium | reverse complement strand
CGAGCATTTCTTAGGAGAACTCACCCATTGGCCCGCCTAAAGTGGCCTCTGCGCCCCTAATTGCTGAAAAATCGAGCAGTCACCTCTTTTTGACCCTAATTTAACGTATTCTGCTACAGCGAATTACGCTTAACTTTACGAGGATGCCCGATGCTCCCACGCTCCACGCTGACCAGGCCGGACGTGAGGGGCATTATCTCCCGAAGGAGGCTTTCATGTTTCACCCGAAGATACCGATTTTCCGGCCCGGCGTCAAGGCGGTTTTCGAGGGGTTCTGGTTGCCTCACGGCCTCGTGCGCGTCGATTTACCCCGGCAACCACAGACGCACAGACAGCGCCGGACGGCCCGGCGATCAGCGCTCAGGCAGGTCCTGGCCGCGCTGGAGGCCCCGCCGTGCTGAGCGACCTCCTCGAAGACAGGCGCTGCCGGTGCGGGTCCCGGAGCTTTTCCCGGTTGTGGGGCGACGAATCCAGGACCCGCCTGTCGTTTGTGCTGCTTTGCGAGGGGTGCGGCCACCTGGAGAGGACCACCTACAGCGACAGCGGGGCGACGAACCCGCCAGCAATCACCACCACATCACCGAACTGAAACCCCGGCCGCCCTGGCCGGACCTGGGGGATGGGCTGGCTGACAGCGGCCGGCCCTCCCCTATCTGTCGGAGGAGAGAATCACCATGAGCAAACCCCTGAAAACTTCCCCCCCCAATCGCCTACTTGACGCGGCCCTGTACTACCTCCGCGAACTCTCCTGGAGCGTGATCCCCGTCGAGCCGAAGGGCAAGCGCCCGCTCGTGCAGTGGGAGGCGTATCAACGCGAAAGAGCGTCCGAGGACCAGATACGCGCCTGGTGGACCGAGCACCCGACCGCCAACATCGGAATCGTGACCGGCGAGGTATCCGGCATCGTCGTTCTGGACATCGACGGCCCAGAGGGAGCCAAGAGCCTTGAGCAGCAGCCGGAACTTGAACCGACCGCGATGTCAGCCACCAGCAGGGGGACGCACCTTTTTTTAAACACCCGGGCGACGGCGAGCTACGGAACTTCGCCCGAAAACTCCCCGGCCTGGACTTCCGGGGGGACGGCGGTTACATCGTCGCGCCGCCATCCGTTCACGAAAGCGGAAAGGTGTACTCGTGGGGCCTTTGGCCGCACCAGCAGCCCCCGGCGGATCTGCCGGGCTGGTTGCGGGACCTCGTGAGCAGCAACGGCCACACGTCGTCAGTGACAGCGCCCCCGACTGCGAGCGAGCGCATCGCTGAGGGGAGGCGCAACGACGCCTTGACCAAGCTGGCCGGAAGCATGAGGCGACGAGGGTTCACAGCAGAGGCGATAGAGGCTGCACTGATCGAGGAGAACGAGCGCCGATGCGACCCGCCTCTGCCAGAGAGGGAGGTCAAGGAGATCGCCCGAAGCGTGGGGCGCTACGAGCCGTCTGCGCCGATCCAGGGGCAGAACCGCAGAGCGAAGGAGCAGGACATCAGGCCACTCCCCATGCCGGTCTGTATGGCCGACGTGGAGGACGCGGAGATTGATTGGCTATGGTTCCCCCGCGTCCCCGTGGGATTCTTGACCGCTATCGAGGGCGACCCCGGCGAGGGAAAGAGCTTCATCGGCTGCGCAATGGCGACGGCTGTCTTTTTGGGGCGCGGACTCCCCGGCACAGAGGCGACAGAACCCGGCCATGCGCTCCTGCTCACCGCCGAGGATCATCTTGGAGCGACCATTAAAAAGCGCCTCCTGGACATGGGGGCAGACCTGGACCGGATCATGGCAATTTCTGAGGCGTTCCCCCTGGACGACGCCGGACTCCAACACCTTGACATGCTGGTCGTCTCCCTGTCCGCAAAGCTGATCGTCCTTGACCCCATCGTCGCATTCCTCTCCGCAGAACTTGACCTCCACAGAGCCAACGAAGTACGGTCTATCCTGGCCCGGCTGGCGCACATGGCAGAGGCCCGGCGCTGCGCCGTCGTCATCATACGGCATCTGAGCAAGGGAAACGCCTCGAAGAACATTTACCGGGGACAGGGGAGCATCGACTTCACGGCTGCCTGTCGCTCCGTCCTGCTGGCCGGGCACGACCCGGACGACCAGAACAACCGGGCGCTGGTGCAAATCAAGTCCAACCTGGGGCCGATTGCTGACCCTTTGGGCTACTCTATCAGCGAGGGGCGATTCCTCTGGACAGGGGACACCGCCCTTACAGCCGGGCAGATTTTGGCCCCGGAAATGGAAACGTCGCAACTTGGGGAGGCAAAGGCCCTGCTGAAAGACATCCTGGCCGAAGGACCCCGGAACTCGAAAGAGGTTGAGGAGGAGGCGAAGGCGGCGGGCATCTCAACGGCCACCCTTCGGAGGGCAAAGGGAGCGTTAGGGGTGAAGTCCCGGAGGGACGGCCAGAAGGGTCAATGGGTATGGGGACTGCCTTGAGCAACCTGGGCAAGGTGCTCAAGATGGGCCTTAAGGAGCATGTTGAGCATGTTGCTTTTAAAAATAGCCGTAAGACATTGAAAGAAAGAACTATAAGTCAACATGCTCAAAGTTGAGCATGTTGAGCACCTTGAGGCAACATGCTCAAGGTAGGCCCTAAGAGCATCTTGAGCATGTTGGACACCTTGATACAGAGGAACCCTTTGACGACCGCACCCGCTGACATCTCCCGGCCCTCGACCGCGCCGGCCTGTGACCCGTTCACCCAGGGCCTACCCCGGCCCGTCGTCCTGCGCCTGTTGGCCGGCCCTGGACGGTTCAGCAAGGGCGATTACGCGCAGTACTGCCGGACGACCCATTGGGAGATCGTCAGAGGGGAGGCCCTACAGGTGCATGGCCGGTTCTGCGTCCTGTGCGACAGCCCAGCGGCCCAGGTCCACCACCGGCCTTCAGGCTATCGTCATCTGTTCGCCGAGGACCCCCGGCTGCACCTGATCCCGCTGTGCCGGACGTGTCACCGGCGACACCACCGAAAGTAAAGTAGTTTTAAGTAGTTTGGAGGTAAAGGCTATGCCAGCACCCAAAGGACATGCCAGATGGGGCGGACGTAAAGAGGGGACGCCCAACAGAGTCAACGTCCAGACCCGGCGCGAAATCGAGGAGCAGGCCGATCCTGTCGGTTTCCTGTGCCAGATCGTCAACGGCCAGGAGATCGACGGCGAGCGCCCGACCCTGGACCAGCGGATGCAGGCCGCCCGGATTCTGGCCGGGAAGGTCCTGCCCGATCTGCGGGCGGTAGAGGTGGACGACCGGCGCAGCGCCGAGCGGGAAGTGACCGAACTTTCGGAGGCGGAGATTGATGAAATACTCACAGCGGCAAATCGAGGCGGCGAAGGAGAAGAAGCGGCGGCAACAGACCCGGCGCAGTCTGACCGACTTCACACGCTACACCCATCCGGGCTATGAACCCGCTCCCCATCACCGGCTGATTGCCGAGCGGCTTGAGGCCGTCGCCGAGGGCCGGATAACCCGCCTGATGCTCTTTCTTCCCCCTCGTCACGGCAAGTCTGAGCTTGCATCGAGGCGCTTTCCGGCGTGGTATCTCGGACAGTACCCGGGCCGGCAAATCATCTGCGCGTCCTACGGCTCGGAGCTTGCGGCGGACTTCGGGCGAGAGGTTCGGAACCTTGTGGCATCCCCGGAGTACGGGCGGCTGTTCGACGTGCAACTCCGGCCCGACTCCAAAGCGGCGGACCGCTGGAACACGGCCCAGGGCGGCGTCTACGTGGCCGCAGGCATCGGGGCCGCGATCACTGGCCGGGGCGCACACGTGGCGCTGATAGACGACCCGCTCAAGAACCGCGAGGAGGCCGACAGCGCCACGATCCGGGACCGGGCATGGGAATGGTATCGTTCCACGCTTTACACCCGGCTGATGCCCGGCGGCGCTATCGTCCTGATCCAGACCCGCTGGCACGAGGACGACCTTGCTGGGCGCTTGCTCGAAGCGCAGCGGCAGGGCGGCGACCGATGGGAGATCGTGTCTCTCCCGGCGCTGGCCGAGGAGGACGACCCGCTTGGACGGCAGCCGGGTGAAGCCCTCTGGCCGCAGTGGTATCCCGCGCCGGTCCTGGAACAGACCCGCGCCGTCATCGGCCCCCGCGAGTGGTCTGCGCTCTATCAGCAGCGACCCCAGGCCGACACCGGCGAGTATTTCAAACGGGAATGGGTAAGGTGGTATGACGAGCGACCGGCCCACATGCGCATCTACGGCGCGAGTGACTACGCCGTGACCGCCAACGGCGGCGACTACACGGTCCACATCGTAGCCGGGATAACCCCGAACGACGACCTTTGTATCCTGGACCTGTGGCGAAAGCGGGCGTCAAGCGACGTGTGGGTTGAGGCGTTCCTTGACCTGGTGGAGCGATGGAAGCCCGTCAAGTGGGCTGAGGAATCCGGGCAGATCGAGAAGTCTTTGGGACCGTTCATCCTGAAGCGGGCGCAGGAGCGGCGCGTCTACTGCAATCGCGAGCAGTTCACCAGCACCAGCGACAAGCCGACCCGCGCCAGGGCGTTTCAGGCGCGTATGGCGATGGGGAAGGTCTATTTCCCCCGGTCTGCGCCCTGGTCCGCCGATCTGCTTGACGAACTGGTCCGCTTTCCGACCGGCGCACACGACGACCAGGTTGACGCCCTGTCTCTGTTTGGGCGGATGCTGGACGAGATGTATCGGGGCGCGGTTCCGCATCGGGAAAAGCGGACTATGGTGTTTGAGAACGGCAGCTTGCGCGTATCACCCGACTTCATCATGGAACAGGTCAGGCAGATGGCTGAAGAAAGGAGAAGGAGAGACTATTAGCCTTTGCCGGGGCACAAGGCAGCGCACAGAGGCCGGAAACGGCCTTTTAAGGCGCGAACGACAAAACCCGTAGAGGGATTGGGGGCCCGCGCCAGGGAGTGAGCGGCGGAAGGGGTGGGGATGGCGGCGATGGGGGGCTGTATTTTTACAGGTCCCATAAGATAGTATTTTCCCCATGCCGATCAAGCGGAATCTGTTTTCCAATTCCCCTTGACATCCCTCTATGCGTGGTTGACGACGCCCAACTTCTGGCTCGCCATCGTGCATCCGGACGACAAAGAGGGGGTTGCGCGCGCGGCGGCGCTCTTCGCCGACCGAAAAAGGGGGACCAATCAGTTCCGATGGGTCGCCAGAGACGGGCGGACGGTATGGGCTGATGGCTGATGGCTGATGGCTGACGGCTTCCCCGCCTTCTGTCCGAATGCCGCCGCAAAGACGAAGAAATCATTGAAGTCCACGATCCCATCGCCAGTCAGGTCATAATCCGAATTCTTCGTCCCAAACGCCGCCGCAAAGATGAAAAAGTCGTTGAAGTCCACGATCCCATCGCTGTTGAAGTCCGGCCCCACCTCCTTGCCGCCTTCAAGCAGCGTGGCCAGGACCCGCTGTTTGACCTCCTGCCGCTTCCCGCCGGGCTGGCTGAAGACCACCAGGGTGGCGGCGATGCGGGTCTCCTTGCTGAACTTCTCCGTGACCTGGAATGTGGCCGTCCCCAGCAGGCCGTCACCGGCGCCGGTCTTACCCGTCAGGTTGCCCACGCCCACGTCCACGATGCCCGGCGAGGGCTGCACCGGCGTCAGGGACAGCTTGTCCGGCAC
>SICM01000278.1 GCA_009694805.1 Candidatus Latescibacterota bacterium | reverse complement strand
GACTCCGCTCTCCCTTCACCGCCTCCAACGCCACATTCGCCTTGAACTCTGCCGTATAGCTCTTCCGCATGGTTTGCCTCCTGAATCGATCCCTGATCCTATCGGCAAATCCACCTTATTCCCCTGTCCAAAAATCCCAGACCATTATAACCCTGACCCTCACCCCCAGCCCGATTAGCCTGGCCGTCGACAGCACCCGGAAGTTCACCGTCGTAGGCAAGGACGCCAATGGCAACGTGGTCACCGTGGTGCCGATCTGGTCGGTCGTGGGGAACGGCGGTGCCATCGACAGTACAGGTCTGTTCAAGGCGAGTCGGGTGGCCGGGACGTACACCGATGCGGTCAAGGTGACCAGTGGCAGTGTTTCGACCACCGCCTCGGTGACGGTGAACCCGGGTCCCCTGGAGATCCTCACCCTCACGCCCGGCACAGCCACCCTGGCCTCCGGCGGCATCCAGCAGTTCTCGGCCACGGGCAAGGACGCCTATGGCAATGTGATCACCGTGGTACCGACCTGGTCGGTCCAGTCGGGCGGCGGGACCATCAACAGCTCCACGGGGATGTACACCCGCAGCGACGGCTTCTGCTTCGAAATAGGCAAAACGGCACGTTTGAAGACGTTTCGGCGGCGGCGGGACCGGGCCTCGAACCGCAGGCCGTGGGACGAGGGGCGGCGTTCGGTGACTTCGACAACGACGGTGACGTGGACGTGTTCGTGAACAACAACAACAGCCCGGCAACGCTGCTGAGGAATGAGGGGGGGAATCAGAACCACTGGCTGATGGTCAAGCTGGTGGGAGGGGCAAGAAAGGTCACGAGTTACGAGTCACGAGTCAAAAACCTTCTGACCCGAGACCTGCGACACGGGACCCGCGACTTTCCAATCGGGACGGAATCGGGGCGCAGGTGAAGGTCTGGGCCGGGGGGAGACAGCAGGTGAAAGAGGCCCGGAGCGGATCGAGCTACCTTTCGCAGAACGACCTCCGGCTTCACTTCGGGCTGGGTGCATCGGCGGGGGTTGACTCGGTCATCGTCCGGTGGCCGGGCGGCCTCGTCCAGCGAATGGGAGGCTTCCCATCCAACAGGCTTCTCTTCGTGCGAGAAGGGGAAGGATACGAGGTCAAGCCCAGAGAGGACGCAAAATGAAAGAGGAAGGCCATGTCTACTGAAGGAGAGGTTGAACTGCTGCTGTGGGAGCCCTCGGCGGTCAACCGGCCTGAATGGCCGATCACCGCAGGCGTGCCGTTTCTCAAAGGGGCGTTGAAAGACGAGGGACAGGTCTGTCTGTTGGATGGGGATCGGGAACTCCCGGTCGCTGGCCGCGCCACCGTCCGGTGGGATGACGGGAGCGTCCGATGGCTGCTGCTGGATTTCCAGGTTGACCTCGCTGGAAACGAAAGGAAACGGCTGACGCTCCGGCACGGCGAAGGGGTCGCGTCCCATGCCAGGCCATCGCGCGCGGTCCAGGTGGCGGATACGGAGGACGGGATTACTGTAGATAACGGGGATCTGAGACTGATTTTCAGGCCGGGCGGGCGTATGCCCTTTGACGACCTGCTCTATCAGGGGAGATCCGTACTGAAGGACAATGCGCCCTTTTGCGGAGTCGTTGAACAGGGGAGAAAGCTCTTTGCCACCGGCGGTTCGGTGAAAGTGAGCGTGGAGGACAGGAATGCGTTTCGGGCCGTCGTGCGCTGCGATGGCAAATTCACCGCCGGGGACGGGGCCGCCCTTCTCGATTTGACCACGCGGGTCTACGTGTATGCCGGGAAGCCTTTCCTGAGGGTCTTTCACACCCTCACGAATCGGGAGGGCCGGGACGTCTATCTGGACGACCTATCGGTGCGCATCCCTGCGGCGCTGAAGGAGGTGAGCGCCAGCTACGTGACGGGGCAGGGTCTGGACGCCTCCATCCACCAGGCCCAAGAGGGAAGGGCCAGCGTGGAGATCAAAACCGTTCCCATCCCTGAAACGAAATACAGCGGTAAAACCCTGTATCCCCACGTGGCGTGCAGGGATCGCCTGCCGGAGATCGACGGGACGATGGAACGCCGCGCCGATGACCCATGCATCGTTCGTGCCGGAGAAGGCCAGGAGCGGGCGATCCCGGGCGAGAGCCTTTTGAACCCGATCCTCGGGTCGGGGAGCGTCTGCGGCGACGGGCTGAGGGTGACCCTGGCCTGCCGGAACTTCTACCCTCAAGCCCCCAAGAGGATCGATGTAGAGGGGCCGGACATCGAACTGAAGCTCTACTGGAACTTTGACAACACCCCCCTCCATCTCTGGCGTGGCACGGCCAAGACGCACGAACTCCACCTGGTGGTGACGGATGGGGGGGTGATGTCCGACCGGGAGGCCGTGCTGGCGCACAAGCGTCTCATCCTGGCGCTGGAAGAACCTGTGGGGCCCACCTTCGGAGAGTCCAACTGGCTCCAGAAGACCGGCGTGTTCGGGCCATTGTTCGACTACAGCCCCGAGAAGTTCCCCTGGATGGAGTTCATGTTCAGGCGGATATTCGAGGCGTGGTTCAGCAACACGGCCTCAGCGCTGCGGGGATCCACGGTCCTGGACTACGGGGACTACTGGAACGCGGGGCGCGGGGGACAGTGGCAGAACAATGAGATGGATTTCCCCGGGGCCATGCTGCTGTATATGCTCCGGACCGGGTATCCGAGGCCGTTCTCGTCGGTAGAGGCGATGATCCACCACATGATCGACGTGGACACACACCACGAGGCTTCGGATGCCTGGTGGGTAGGCGCTCAGCGCTACCATCAGGTCCGGCACGGGGCCTTCAGCCCCCCGGCCCTGTGCCACCAGTGGCTGGAAGGCCCCCTCTACTACTATCTTCTGACGGGGTACGAGCGCGCCCGCGAGGTGGCGCTGATGCGGGCGGACCATTTTTGCAGGGCTGTGGAAGAAGGTCGGCATCGCATCAAACAGCTGGAGCGGGTGCAGGGATGGCCACTGGTCGCGCTCTCCACGGTGAACGAGCACTTTCCGAGCGAACGTTACGTCAAGGCGTGCGACGCGATCCTGGACTGGCTGGAACAGTGGATGGAGGAGGACGGGGACCTGGTCTACGCCTATGCCGGCCCGATTGTCGAAGGGGGGAAGGGGGGGAGCATCCTGGGGCGGGGCGTCATCTGTCAGGCGCTGGCCCACTATCACCGTATGACCGGGAACCCGAGGGCCTGGAGGCTGCTATTGGCCTGTATGGAGTTGGGGAAGAAGAGCCTGTTCACGCCGGAGGGGCTGGGGGTCAAGACCTCCATCCTGCGCCGGAACTACTATGCGCCGGGCGAGAGCGATTTCATCCTGGAGGCGCTCGGATATCTCTGGGAGCAGACCGGGGATGAGGCGTGGATGAGACTGGGCCTGCTGAACTTCAAGCTCGCGGTCATCCAGCGGGACCCGATCAAGGGCACGCACATGGGCGTCGGAGGCGGGGCTTGCGAGCCGTATCGGTTCTGGCCGCCGTTCCTGTATTATGCGGAGAAATCCGGGATGCTGGAGGATCTGAGGGTTTTATAGGGAATTGGCTTTTATGGACAGAGAGAACGAATCGGTCTATCTGCTGGACATGACGGTGTGCGAACCCAGGGACGCCATTTCGGGGGATCTCGAAAAAGGTAAGTGGACGGCGGTGGACTACACGATCGGGCAGGGAGAGGGGAAGATGCTGTTTTGCGGGCCGGACACCCAGGCCCCTCCGCTCAGGATGAGCCCCGGCGTGAAAGGCTGGCATCACATCTTCGTCGGGACGTACCGTCCTCAGGTTCCCCCGGAGACGTGTCTGCTGCTCAAGTTGAGCGGTGATCCAGGATATACCCGGTCCGCCCCGCAGCATTTCAGGCTGGACAAGGACCTGGTGTCCAGGGAGATGCTCGCCGGGCCGATGGACCTGTGCGAAGCCTACTGGAAGGCTGCGGACCTGACTGGACAGGAGATCGTATTCCACCGGCCTGCGGCGGGGGGGATGGCGCAGACGGTTACGAACATCTCCTACATCCGGCTTGTGCCCCTGTCCCGGGCCGAGCAGGGGCGTGCGGAACGGGACCTGGCCCGAACGGATACCCGGGTGCTGATCGCCAACTACGACGCCGCGCAGCATAGCATGTGGGCCTATGCCACCCATCAGGAGATGGTCGACGAGTTCCAGGCCCTGGCCAGCAGTGATTTCAAGATGATGCTGTGGGGGTGTGCGGGCGCCTTCACCACCTTCTACCCCTCTCGCGTGGGATCTGAGATGGAGTGGTCCTTCGGTATGCCGCCCTATAAGGAAGTCTGGATGGGATGGCAGACCGTTGACCGGTACCGCCGTCATGGGTTTGATCCTCTTCGGGCAGCGGTGGGGTGTGCGCACGACATCGGGATCGAGATCTATCCGCAGGTGCGGATGATCGGCCAACAGATGCCCTGGACCCCTTTTTCGGACCACCTGTGTTACGTGGGGCCGGAAGGGTTCCAGGCCCGGCATCCGGAGTGGCAGTGTCTCTCCCGGGAGGGATACCGGACCCATCACCTGAGCCAGGCCTTTCCGGAGGTCCGGGCCAGGTACGTGGACCTGTTTCGGGAGTGGGTCGAGGACTACGGGGCCGACGGGGTCAATATCGTCTTCTGCAGGGCCTGGCCCTACGTGCTGTATGAGGAACCTGTCACCCGGTCTTTTCGTGAGAAGTACGGCGCGGACATGAAAGAATTGGACCCCTTCGATGAGCGGGTTCTCAGCCATCGCTCCGGGTTTCTGACGGAACTGCTTCGGGAGACACGGCGGATGCTGGATGAGGTGGGAAAGCGACAGGGGAGGCGTCTGGGGACCTGCTATGTGGTATCGGCGGATGCCCACCACGCGGCGAAGGGATGTCCGGACCTGGGTCCATTTACGGCGACACGCTCCCACGCGATGGACGTGGAGACGTGGGTGAAGGAGGGGCTGGTGGACCACCTCGTGATCCACGTCGAGGGAGTGGGGAGACCGGATGCCAGCGACAGGGCGCCCCTCTTCCGGCCCTACGTCCATCTGGCCGAAGGGACGGCAACCAGAGTTTACGCGGACCTGTATCCCCGGAGGCAATCCGCGGATTCCGCACGGGTGCGGGCCCTGGCCTGCTACGAGGCCGGGGTGGATGGCCTCTGTTTCTGGGATAGTCACCTGAGGATCATCCGCCTGAGCGAATGGGCCATGCACCGGCTTCTGGGTCACCGGGAGGAGCTTCCGGGGATGCAGGCATTCGCGGAGGGACTTTTCCGCGTGGTTCCCATGGCTTCTCTAAATGGTAAACGAAAATCCACATCCTGAAACACTGGGAAACTCCCCGCTGGTTGAGGAGTTACTGGAATCCAGGCAGGAAGGCGAAAAAAACCAGAAATAGCAAATCCGCATCACGGGAAGCCTGGGTAGTTGTGTAAGGAATTGTTCGTATAGAGGAGGTTGCGCTGGCAGATGTGGTCAAGTATGACGGACTCTGCTTTAAGCGCCGATTCCCCGACCTTCTTCAGCCAGGGTTCTACCCAAGGGCCTATGACGGAGTAACTGACTAATTCCATTTTCAAGTATTAGGGTGAATCGTGTAGTTCCAGTCCTCGCGAAACAGATGAGGCTTCAGTTTGATCCGGGCCATTTGCTCATCGGTCACGAAGACACCGGCAGGATACCGACCG
>SICM01000277.1 GCA_009694805.1 Candidatus Latescibacterota bacterium | reverse complement strand
TGGCTTCGGTCGCCGACCAAAGCCGCCTCGACCGCTCCGTCAACGCCGGCCTGAGGACCGTGTACTTTCTGCGCAAGATATTGAAGTTCACGCATCAAAGGTACAACCGCGCCCTGTCGAAATCAATCGCTTATTTCTTCACAACCCCAGGCAGGCAGATCACGAAGGTCGCGCCTCCCTCCTCCGGCGATTCACCGGATCGTCTCCCTTCCCTGACCCGGCTTTCGACGGCGATCTGGCCGCCGTGCTGCTCAATGATGTTTTTGACGATGGCCAGGCCGAGGCCCATGCCGGTGCGCTTGGTGGAGAAGTAAGCCTCGAAGATGCGGCTCAGGTGCGCCGGGGAGATGCCCTGCCCCGTGTCGGCCACCTCCACCTCCACCCAACCCGGAGCCGGGGAATCGGGGAATCGGGGAATCGGGGAGTCTCCGTTTCTCCGTTTCTCCGTTTCTCCGTTTCGTGTCGTGATGGTGATCCTTCCCCCCTCCCCGAGGGCGTCCTCCGCATTCTCGATCAGGTTGATCAGGACGCGGCGCATCTGGGCCTCGTCGACCAGCGCCAGGGGGAGGTCTTCGGCCAGGTTCAGCGTCAGCGGGGCGTCGGCGTAGAGTCGGCTCACCTCGTCGACCAGGGCATTCACATCGGTGGGGGCGACCTTCAGGTCGGGCAGGCGGGCGAAGTCGGCGAAGGCCCGGACCAGGTTCTTGAGGCTCTCGACCTCGTCGGTGACGATGTCCGCGCAGTCGTCCAGGAGCTTCCGGTAGACCTTGTCCTCTCCGGTGTACTTGTCCCGCATCTGCTGGACCGTGAGCTGGATGGGGGTGAGGGGGTTCTTGATCTCGTGGGCCAGCCTTCGAGCGATCTCCCGCCAGGCCGCCACCTTCTCCACCTCCACGCGCTGCCTGCGGTTCTCCTGGAGGTCGGCGGCCATCCGGTTGAAGGAGTCGATCAGAAGGCCGATCTCGTCATCCCGGTGGCGGGGGATGCGGTGGCTCAGGTTGTCCCGCGCCAGCTCCTCCGTGCCCCGGATGAGGTCCCGCAGGGGCGTTGTGATGCCGAAGGCGATCCAGACGCCGACGAGGGCGGCCAGCAGGAGCACCCCGAAGGCCACGGCCAGGAAGGCGTAGAGGTGGGCCTTGCGGATGGCCTGCTCCTTCTGCCCGATGTCCTCGTAGGTCTGGACGGCCTGCTCGATGGTGATGTAGGTGGGGTCGAGCCGCTCGGAGAGCGAGAGCACGCCCGCGATCCGGTCCCCGTCCCTGACCGGGACGAGCATCTTCAGCAGGTCACGCTGCTTTTCATCGCGATACAGATAGGGACCGTTCCGGAGGGACTCCGTCAGGTCTTCGCTGGAGATGAGGGCGCCGAGGTCCTCAACGGAAGGGGGTCTGCCCTGAACGAACGGGATGGCAGCGACCTCTGAGATGCGTGTCCCGTCCTCCTGGCCGGCGACGAGACGCCGGAGCAGGGGGAGGTCTCCGGTGTGGAAGGCCGCCGTGGCCGCGGGGGAGTGGGCGAGGCGCTCGCCGAGACGCCGGAGCGTCTCCCGGCGGTCGTTGTAGCTGGACTTGGCCACGGAGAGCGCGCCGAACAGGGTGGACCGGACCTCGTTGTTGATGCTGATGTTCAGGCTGCGATCCAGGACGTTGCGGGTGACGTAGGAGAGGGCAAGCGCCGTGCCGAGGGTCAGGGCGAGCAGGGCGATCACGATGCGGATGCGCAGGGCGAGGGGCGGGAGTTTCACCGGGCCTCCTCCAGGATGAGCTGGCCGGTGAATCTGGGGGTGTAGGTCCAGAGGTCGATCCACCCGGACCGTTCCTGTGGTTTGTAGATGTTGAAAAAGAAGTCGATGACGTCGCCGAAGTCGATCCGGATGCCGCCGCGGGAATCCTCGGCGTCCCCCTCGCCGGGGGGCTCCAGCCATTGCCGGGTCCTCCTGGCCTGTTCGGGGGAGACGGTGTTGACCCGGATGCGGAACTTGAGGTCGATCTGTTCACCGGAGCGCAGGAGGTCCGTGGGGGCAAGCTCCACGGCGTCCATCTCCGTGCAGAACCGTTCCACGACAGCGAATGTCGAGGTCCGGAGCGTGTCCGGGGGGGAGGCGTGTTTGAGGACCAGGTACTGTCCCTCCCAGATGTCGTGGCGGATCTCGAACCCGATCTCCTTTTCGACCACCCGACGCTGACCGGCGTTGAGGCGAAACTCGACGACCAGGGCGGTCGTCAGGCCGGCCTCGATGGCGTTTCGTGTCCGGGGAGAGAACACGTCTTTCAGGCGCAGGTTGAGGAGGAGCCACTTGCCGTCCGGGACGATCCTCCGGTTGACCACCGTGACCTCGTTGGCCTCAGCGCCATTCCCCATTCCCCATATGAGGGCCAGGGCGATGAGGGCCGTCCTCGTGCGCAACATCCACATAGGTTTTGAAAACCCGATCAAACCACCCAGATAAACGATCCGCAGATTTTCGCAGATGGGTTTTATATACGCCTATCTGCGTCATCTGCGGACGAATGCCCTTTTAACGTTTGTTCAGACGCCGGCGCTGATGCCGCCGATCCGGGGCGTCCGGACGATGAGGGTGCGAGGACCGAAGCCGAAGCTGAATTCGATCCGGTTGAGGAGAGAGACCCCGATCCCGAAGGCGCCGTTCAGATCTCGCAGCTTGATGTCCTGCCCCCTCACCCAGACGTTGGCGGCCTCGCCGAACAGGTAGAACCGGCCGAAGCGCCCGACCGGGACGGAATAGACCGCCTCCGCCGAGAGCAGTTTGGTCCCCCCCTCGGGACCGATGGCCCTGCGCTCGAACCCCCGGAACTGGGAGTCCCCGTCCAGGAAGAGACGCTCATAGAACGGGGGGTTCCAGAGAATGGCCCCTGCCCTGCAGCCGAGGGACAGGACGTGCCCCGCCGGGAGCGGGATGTGTTCCGCAGCGCTGACCCTGAGCCGGGCGAAATGAGAGACGGAACCGAGGTAGATGGGGGAGTAGTCGAAGGAGGCGACCAATTCGGCCTGCGGAATCCTGCGAAGCGGTTCCTGCAGGGTTTTCCGGAATTCCACGCCGATCATCACGAGCGGGTCCCGGCCCCGGCTGTCTTCCACTTCCTGGGCGTAAGGGCCAGATGCCCTGGGTTGACGGAGCCACCGCACGTCCACCTCTTCCGCCGAGTATTTGAAGATCGCCCCGTACCCCCTGCCGAAGTCCCTGCCGAAGCCCACGGTGCCGCCGAGGCGGCCGAGCTTGTAGACGCCGTTCCGGTCAGGGTTGCCCACCGAAGGATCGATGAACTGGCCGAGACGCTGGGCCTTCCGAAAGGCCAGTTCCGTGTCGGGGTAGAGATCCCGCTCGAATGCCGAGG
Source organism: Candidatus Latescibacterota bacterium (assembly GCA_009694805.1). Lineage (GTDB taxonomy): Bacteria > Latescibacterota > UBA2968 > SICM01 > SICM01 > SICM01. Next base: position 2,344 of record SICM01000277.1, on the reverse strand, counting down.
CGTGGAGGTCGATGAGCAGGGCGTATCGAGAGCCGAACAGATAGGGATCATTGTAAGTGCCTCCCCATCCCCTGCGGCGCTCTCCGAGGTCGTAGGAGACCCCGACCTTTTTACCCTCCCCTCTCAGGTTGACATAGCGGACCTCGCTCACAAAGGTGAAGCCGTCGAGTTCGCTGTATTCCCCACCGGCGTTGATGTCACCGAAGCGTTTCTCATCGACGTAGATGACGACGATGGCCTTTCCGTCGGAGGTGCCGGGCTTCGAGGAGACGTGGACCGTGCGGAAGAGGTGCGTCCGGTAGAGGTCCCGCTGGCTGGTGACGAGGCGATGCGGGGTGAGGAGGTCCCCCTGCTTCAAGTCCATCGAACGAATGATCACCTTCTCCTTCGTGCGGTCGTTCCCCAGGATCTCGATCCGCTCCACGACGAAGGCGGGGCGCTCCTGCGCTCCGGATGCGCCGGCGATGATCCACGAGAGCAGCAGCAGGCTTGCAGAAAGGCGTTTCATGGCGCGGGACTCCATCTTTAAGGCGTGGTACGCGATGCGTGAAGTCTGTGCATGATCCACCTTTGGGCAAGAACTATGCCGTGACAGGTCAGGGACAGGAGATAGGGGGCCTGCGGTAGGGGGCATATGGGGAACCCCCACCTGTCCCCTGTCCCCCTGTCCCCTCCCCTTGTGAAATGATAATACAACTGTATAGGATTTGCAACAGAAAAGGCAACAGGCAACAGGCAATAGTAAAAGCGAAAGACAAACAGAAGGGCAGGGGGGACTATTGCCTTTTGCCTACTGCCTGCTGCCTCGCCTCCCGTTCCAGGCTCCACTTCAGGAAAGGGGGGGTGACGACGGTCGTGGCCACGACCATGATCACGATAGACGAGTAGAGCGCATCATCCACAGCGCCCAGGCTCTTGCCGATGGAGGCGAAGATCAGGCCCACCTCCCCACGGGGCACCATGCCCAGGCCGATGGCCAGCCGGTTGTAGCCCTTCCGCACGACCAGTCCACAGACCTGCTTGCCTGCGATGGCCGCCAGGGTGAGGAGGGCGGCCTCTCCGAGCACCGTCGGATCGGCGAAGGTCTCCAGTCGCACGCGCATGCCGATCAGCACGAAGAAGACCGGGACCAGAAGGGAGGACAGGGGGTGGATCAATTGCTGGAGGGAGGGCACACCGGACTGAACGTCGAGGCGGTTTTTTCCAAATTCCACGTCGAGTTCGCCCTCTCGGAGCGGGGGGTGGAAGTGCGCCTCCTCCAGGATGAGGCCGGCGGCGAAGGCCCCCACGATGGTGGCCAGGCCGATGGCGTCGGCCAGGTAGGCCAGGACGAAGCAGAAGACCAGGGCCGCCGCCAGTTTGGCGCCGCTCCCCAGCGCCATGGCCGCCCGGCCCAGGTAGGGGGCGAGCGTCCTGCCCACGAGCAGGGCCAGGACGAGGAAGCCCACGGCCTTCAGGAGGATGACCGCCGCTGTTGCAAGGCTCACTGTTCCGAGGGTCACGATGCCGCTGACCACGGCCAGGACGACCAGGCCCAGCACGTCGTCGATGACCGCCGCGCCCAGGATGATGCGGGACTCCGGGAGGCTGAGTTTGTCGAGGTCCTTCAGCACCCGCGCGGTGATGCCCACGGACGTGGCCGTGAGCGCCGCCCCCATGAACAGGTGCGTGCTCAGGGGGGCCTCCGGCAGGAAGTAGAGGCCGAAGCCGTATCCCAGCAGAAACGGGGCGACCATGCCCACCACGGCCACCATCAGGCTGGGCAGGCCCACGGCGAGCATGCCCTCCGCGTCGGTCTCCAGGCCCACCTCGAACAGGAGAATGACCACCCCGATGCGGGCCATCAGGTCCATCGAGGGATCGGCCCGCAGTCCCTCGAACAGGGAGAGGCCGAGGAGTCCGACGTTGCCGAGGAGGACGCCAAAGAGGAGTTCGCCCAGCACGGGGGGGAGGGTGAACCGCGCGAACAGGCTGCCGCCCAGTTTGGCGGCCACGAGGATGACGGCCAGTCCCAGCAGGACGGAGGCGGAGGGGTCGCCGTGGCCCTCTGCAGCCCCTGCTGTGAGGGGGAACATCACGACCCAGAGCGCCAGGGCGATCCTGAGGTATCGCAAGTGCTTCTCCGTGGATTCGGGGTTCACTCGGAAAAGAGGCCAGGTCTCAAAAGGATGCAGTCCCAAAGGACGCAAATAAAGGCGTAAGGGGTTGTGAAGAAATAAGCGATTGATTTCGACAGGGCGCGGTTGTACCTTTGATGCGTGAACTTCAATATCTTGCGCAGAAAGTACACGGTCCTCAGGCCGGCGTTGACGGAGCGGTCGAGGCGGCTTTGGTCGGCGACCGA
>SICM01000276.1 GCA_009694805.1 Candidatus Latescibacterota bacterium | reverse complement strand
GGGACATTCGAAAAGAGCGGGCGTTGGACTCCACTATGATGGGCCTGCTGGGGGGGCGGACCGTCACACTCTTCTTAGCCGTGCAACGATGGGGACCTTGGCAAAGACAAATCCTCATCACAGCAATTTTCTAACCGGACAATACTGTGTTTGCCCAAAGAAAAGTTGCAAAAGAAAGGGCACTCCTCAAACGCCGGAGGGGCTTGGCGCGCCGCAACCTTGACGTTCAGTTGTCGCACCCCATGATGTGCCCCCGGAGAGTGGGTTGCTTCTGCTCTACTCTAGGTAGTGGGGGTTTCTGGCGGCGCGCCTGCTTTTTGTCTGTACGTTGCATTGGTTTTGCTTCTGCCTTCTGCCTTCTGGTTGGGGGTCAGGGGGAGGGGTCGAACTCCCGGTGGCCCGCGTAGATCCCCTCCACGATGGCCTGATCGGTCCACATCTCCTGCGGCGTGATCAGGGGCGTGTCCTCCCCGAGGACGCAGTCGAGGAAGTGGCACACCTCGCGCCGGTTGCGCACGCTTGAGTCGTCCTGGAAGGCGTCGGCTAGGCCGCCCTCGGCGGTCCGGTCCGCGTAGTCTCCGTCCCGCCAGGTCAGGAGGCGGAGGGGGGAGAGGGAGGCGTAGCCTTCGGTCCCCCAGACGTCGACGCCCTTGCCGTCGATCTGGGGGGGCGTGAGCCACATGCCCTCGACGGACATCGTGACGCCGTCGGCGAAGCGGGCGTAGCCGGACACCAGGTCCTCGGCGTCGTAGGTGTCCCGGACGGCCTCGAGTTTGGGCGGCAGGGAGGGGAGGTCCGCGAACCGGGAGAGGCTGTGGCCGTCCACCGAAAGGAGCGGGGGGCAGCCGAGGAACCAGACGGCCAGGTCGATGACGTGAACGGCGGTGCTGGCCAGGGAACCGCCGCCGGACAGGGCCCGGATGTAGTGCGGCCCCCAGGTGGGGACGCTCGCCTCGTGGGACCAGGCGCGGGCGAACAGGGGTCTCCCCAGGCCGCCCTCCCGGATGAAGCGGCGCATGATCTGGGCGTCCTCGCGGAAGCGGAAGTTGTAGCCGACCATCAGGAGCCGATTCACCTGCTTTGCCGTGCGGAGCATCTCCTCGGCTTCACCGAGGGACGGGGCCATGGGCTTGGCGGCCAGGACGTGGGCGCCGGCGTTCAGTGCGGCGAGGGTCACAGCCGGCCGGACATCGGCCAGGGTGCCGACCATGACGACGTCGAGGGGCTCCTGTTCAATCATCGGCCGGTAGTCCTCATAGACCCCGGGACGCGGGGATGTGCCGCGCTCTTCGGACAGCTCGCGGGCCAGGGCCTCCGCGCGCCCCCGTTCGACGTCGCACAGCGCGGTCACGACCGCGCCGGGGTGTTCGGCCACGCCGTAGGCATAGGTCTTGCGCCCGAAAGAGCCACATCCGACGATGCCCACGCGCAGGGGGGATCTTGTTTTGTTCATAAAGGTCTCCTTTCTCTGATCGCCTACAATATAGGCTCCCGCTCCGCTCGATGCACGCAAAAAATGATCTCCATAAATCTCTTGACAGCCGGTGTCTGTCCTTCTATCTTGACGCCCCTGAGGGCCGTCTTCACGCGTCTCGAAAGGAGTTCTCGATGATCTACGACCTGCTGATCAAAGGGGGGACGCTCGTGGACCCCGCGCAGAAGGTCCACGCGGCGAAGGACGTGGCGTTCGCGCACGGGGTCGTGGCCGCCGTCGGTGATGATCTGTCTGGCGCGGATGCGCATGAGGTGCTGGACGCCGGCGGGTGTCTCGTGACGCCGGGGATGATCGACCTGCACGTCCACGTGTTCTACGGGGTCAGCCACTTCGGGGTCGAGCCCGATCCCACCTGCCTGGCCAGGGGCGCGACAACGGTGGTGGATGCGGGTTCCGCCGGGGCGGACACCTTTCCGGGGTTTCGGAAGTTCGTGATCGAGGTGAGCGCCACGCGCATCCTGGCGCAGCTCAACATCTCGTCGCAGGGCATGCTCACGCGCGAGATCGGGGAGTTCGAGATCCCGGAGTACGCCGATGTCAGCAAGGCGTGCCAAATGATCGAGCAGCACCGGGACATCATTCTGGGGGTGAAGGTGCGGCTGACCCGGAACAGCATCGTCAGCGAGCGCTCCGGGATGCTGCCGCTCCACCGGGCGCGCGAGGCGGCGGATGCGGCGGGCCTGCCCATCATGGTGCATCCCCAGAGCGCCTGGTGCGACTCGCTGGACGACATCCTGAAGGTGATGCGGGGGGGGGACATCCTGACCCACTGCTTTCACGGCGCGGCCTGCGGGATCATGGATGAACAGGGGCGCATCCGCAGGTCGGTCCGGGAGGCGATGGACCGGGGCGTGGTGTTCGACGTGGGGCACGGCGCGGGGTCTTTCCACTGGGGGGTGGTCGAAGGGGCGATGGCGCAGGGGGTCCAGCCGCAGACGATCTCGTCGGACCTGCACGTGTACAACCTCCACGGCCCCGTGTATGACCTGGCCACGGTGGTGACGAAGTTCCTCCACTTGGGCATGCCGCTCGACGAGGCGATGGCGAAGGTCACGTCCGTCCCCGCGCAGGTCATCGGGATGGAGGGCAAGATCGGGACGCTGGCCGTCGGGGCGTGGGGGGATGCGGTGGTGTTCGAGCTGCGGGATGGGGCGTTCCGGCTCGCGGACGCGCACGGCGTCGTGCGCATCGGCAAGCAGAAGCTCGTCCCGGTGACGGTGGTCCGGGGCGGGCGCGTGTACCGGCAGGGGCGGGAAAATTAAAAGTTAAAAATTGCGCGTTCAGCCTTTACGCTCAGGAGACAGGACATGAGCGAAGCCGTTCCGACGATCCGCCATGGCATGTTCATCATGCCGTTCCACGACCCCGCCAAGCCGCTGGCGCAGTGCTATGACGAAGACCTGGAGCTGATCGTGCGGGCCGAGGAACTCGGGTTCAGCGAGTTCTGGATCGGGGAGCACCACACGATGAAATACGAGAACATCGTGATGCCCGAGATCTTCATCGCCCGGGCGCTGGGGGAGACGCGCCACATCCGGCTGGGGCCGGCGCCGGTCTGTCTGCAGCAGCACCATCCCGCGCACGTGGCGTGCCGGCTGGCCTTTCTGGATCATCTGTCCAAGGGGAGGCTCAACCTCTGTTTCGGGCCGGGCAGCGTGCCGACGGATCTGGAGCTGTACGGGCTGGACCCCAAAAACTCTGCCGAGATGGTGGAGGAAGCGACCGACATCATCCTCAAGCTGTGGACGTCCGACCCCCCGTACGAAATTCAGGGGAAGTACTGGAGCGTCTCGCTCAAGAAGCATGTGGACGAGGAGACGGGCCTCGGGTTCATCCCCAAGCCGTTCCAGCGCCCGCATCCCCCGATCTCCACGCCGGGGTCGAGCCGGAACTCTCCGACGATGCGGACGGCCGGGGCGCGGGGGTTTCAGCCCTTCGGCCACTGTCTGGTGACGGACAACGTGCTGGCGGACCAGTGGAAGACTTACGAGGAGGCGGCGCTGAAGGCCGGACGGCAGCCGGACCGGGCGGACTGGAAGGTCGCGCGGTCCATATTTCTGGCCGACACCACCCGGGAGGCGCAGCAGCGGGCGCGGACGAACTCTGTGGCCGGGAATTATGAGTACATCGGAAAACTGCTGGACCGGGGGCCGGGGCGGAAGATGTTCAAGCGAGACCTCTCTATGAGCGATGCGGCCTGCAATCTGGACTACCTGATGGAGGAGCAGATCATCGCGGGGGATGTGGACGAGGTCCTGCGCCGGCTGATGCGGATGATGGAGGAGGCAGGCTCGTTCGGCACGCTGATCCTCATGAGCTACGACTGGGACGACAAGCCGTCCTGGCTTCACAGCATGGAGCTGTTCGCCCGCGAGCTGATGCCGGCCCTGAACCGGGCGGTCGGCGGGCTTTCTTCCTGAAAAAGCCCTGGATCGCCTCTATCCTGCCGGGAAACGAGGGAGACGATGGACAGACTGAACTGCTGCGTGGTGGGCTACGGGGGCATCGCGACGTTCCACGCCGAGGCGCTCCGGAAGATCGAGGGCGTCTGCCTGCACACGGTGGTGGGGCGGAGGCCGGAACCCACGGAGGCGTTCCAGAAGCAGATGGGGTTCCAGAAGGCCACGGTGCGCTACGAGGAGGCGCTGGACGATCCCGAAGTTCACGCGGTCATCGTGACCGCCCCGAGCGAGTTCCATCACGAGATGACTGCGCAGGCGCTCCGGGCCGGCAAGGATGTCCTGGTCGAAATCCCTCTGGCCCTGTCCCGCAGGGGGGCCGAGGAGCTGGCGGCCCTGGCCCGGCAGACGGGGCGCAAGGTGATGGTCGCCCACACCCGCAGGTTCCAGCCGACGGGCGAGTTCGTCCGGGACTTCCTCGCTTCCGGAAAGGCGGGGAAGATCCACCAGCACGCCAGTCACGCCTTCTGGCTCCGGCACGATGACGTGGGGTGGACGGGCTACCGGAGGAGCTGGGTGGATGACGTCCTGTTCCACCACACCTGTCACCATCTCGACTTCGCCCTCTGGGCGGTGGGCGCTCCGGCCCGGCGTGTCCGGGGCGAGCTCTCGCCGCTCGATCCCCGCACCGGGACCTCCCTCGACGTCAGCCTTCTGATGCGCCACGAGAACGAGTGCATCACGACAATCAGTCTCTCCTACAACGCCCGGCAGGCGTCTATCGGGTACGTGTTCATCTGCGAGGGGGGGACGCTGACGCTCTCCCCCCAAGAGGTCACCTTCGGCGGGGAGGTCGTGTTCACCTCCAGCGGCGGGCTTGACGACTCCGTCCTCGCCCAGAACCGGGAGTTCGTGGCGGCGGTCCGGGAGAACCGGCAGCCCTCCTGCAATGCCGAGGACGGCCTGAAGGCTCTGATCCTTCTCCAGGAGGTCTATGATCAGATGGTGGGCATGGAGGGGGAGGACAAGTACCGGAGAAGGTGGGGGCTGTAGGGGGAAGGTAGAAGGCTATCCGCAGATGAGCAGGGCGGGGAGACGATCCTGTGAATCGTCCGGGGTGGTGGATGGACGCAGATGAAGGCAGAAGGCATCCTTCGACTTCGCGGCCTAATGGCCGCTCCGCTCAGGACAATCGGCTAACCGAATGCCCTGAGTAGCAGCCGGAGGCTGCGTATCGAAGGGCAGGCGGAGATGTCGCCTGTATTCTACTCTTTTGGGTGAGGAGGCTTTCGTGAACTTAGACGGGGCGCTGTCCAGAAGGTTGGTCGGAAAAAGACCTTTCAAAGAACTCGTCGCTCATCTCGGAGGCCGGCTTCCGAGGCTGGAGAGGCCGACGGACAGAGGGGCGTGGCTCAAGAAGGCCGGGCGGATTCGCCGCGAACTGCTCGACCTTTTCTTCGAGGGCCATCCTGCGGGGCTTCTGGAGGCGAGGCCCCGTGTGCAGTGGACGGATGTGATCGAGACGGGGCAGGGGTATCGCATCCGGAAGCTTCGGTATGAGGGGTATCCGGGGATGTGGACGCCCGCGCTGTTGTATGAGCCGGTGAAGTTGGAGGGGAAGGTCCCTGTGGTGCTGAACCCCAACGGGCATCATGCGGGCGGGAAGGCGATGGACTACAAGCAGATCCGGTGCATCAACATCGCCAAGCGGGGGATGCTGGCGCTGAACACGGAGTTCATCGGGATGGGGGAGTTGCGGGCGGACGTGGACCACAACCGGATCGGTCACCTGGACGTGTGTGGGATCGCCGGGATAGGGGT
>SICM01000275.1 GCA_009694805.1 Candidatus Latescibacterota bacterium | reverse complement strand
CTGCGAAGGCGGGGTGAAGCAGCGACTGACGGCTGCAACTGCGCTTCGGGCTACGCCCTCCGCTGAAGTTGCAGCCGTGATCAAGGGGAAGCGGTGATCCACCTTAAACATGCCTGTTTTTTGTCTTGACAACCAAGACCACTTTAGTCCCCTGCTGGCGGTGGAGGGCAATATGACCCAGGATGTGCTATCCCAGCTTGCCCGGCTGCCCGTGGATGCGACACACCTCATTGTCAGCGCCGGGGGCAACGACGCGTTGAGCTACGGGAAAATGCTGACGGAGAGGGCAGGGTCCGTGGCGGAGGTGCTCCACAAACTCGCGGAGGTCGGGGAGGCGTTCCAGCGCCGGTATGGGGAGATGGTCCAGGCGCTCCTGAAGCGTAGTTTGCGGCGGGCGGGTGCAATGCGTGGTTATGCCGCGACAAGCCTTTTGACCTTGACTTTGCCAAGCGCCTGCTGGGCAGCATTAAGATCGTAGAGCATTTGCTGATTGAGCCAGCTTTCGGCTGAAGTACCGAATGCCTTTGAGAGGCGGATAGCCATCTCGGGACTGATGCCAGCACGCCCATTGAGAATGGATGAAAGCGTTTTACGACTCACGCCTAAGCTTTCAGCTGCTTCTGTCACGCTAATACCCAATGGCTCTAGGCAGAGCTCTCGGAGTACTTCGCCCGGATGCGGAGGGTTATGCATCTTCATCTAATGGTAATCCTCGTAATTCACGTCGAAAGCGTCGGGGCCTTCAAATCGGAAACTAATACGCCAGTTTCCAGACACCCGAACAGACCAAGTGCCTTTACGCCGGCCCTTGAGTTCATGAAGATGCAGGCCCGGCAAATTCATATCGGCTGGCACCGTAGAGGCATGGAGTCTGCCAAGTATGAGACGCACTCGATTCACATGCTGAACCTGAATTCCGCTTGTCGTTCCTCTGAGAAAGAAACGTTCAAGGCCCTTATGCTTGAAATTCTCTATCACAGCCTATAATGTAACCTATTACGTTACAAGGCACAATAGCTAAACCAGGCGGCATAATTGTGGTTATGTAGCGATTTTTCTGGATATCCCATTCGCCCTGGAAAAACTTCGGGGTATTCCATTCTGAGGTGGCGGGAAGGTCACTTTCCGCCTGTACTCTCCTTCATCCGCTCCAGCACGCGCTCCAGTTCCTTCACCGCCTGCCCGTAGCCCGCGAAATCCCCGGCCTTCAGCCGCTCCTGCGTCTTCTGAAAATGGTTGACGGCCTCGGACGCCAGGTCGCTGACAGTCGCATCGGCCCCATTCCGCACGGATGAGACGATCTGCGTCGTGCCATCCGCGCCCTCCGGACGGGCCTCAGAAGGGGTCCCGCCGAAGACGGAGGCGAGGGCCCGGTCCAGGGTCTCCTCCATCGCGACCCGCTCGCCGTTGGAGACGATGACGCGCTTGAGTTCTGGAAGCTCGCTCTGCTCGGCCTTCAGGTAGAGCGGTTGCACGTAGAGGAAGGAGTTGTGAATGGGGACGACCATCATGTTCCCCCGGATGACGCTGGACCCCTTCTGCGCCCAGAGGGTCAGGTCGCGCGAGATGACCGGGTCCTGGTCGATACGGGCGGTGATCTGCATGGGGCCGTAGACCAGCTTCTCTTTCGGAAGCTTGTAGACGACCAGTTTGCCGTAGTCAGAGGCATCACAGCGGGCGAAGATCCAGGCGATCATGTTGTCTTTGGTGGCGGGGGTCACCGGAAGCATCAGCACGAATTCCTCACTCACTTTATCCGGGAATTTCATGATGACGTAATAGGGGGACATGAGCTGAGGCTGGTTGCCCGTCCCGTAGACCTCCTTCGATACGCTCCAGGCGTCCTCCTGGTTGTAGAACACCTGGGGATCGGTCATGTGGTAGGTGTTGTTGAGGGTGACCTGGACTTTGAACAGGCCCTCCGGGTAACGAACATGGGCCCGAATCCCTTCCGGCATCCGGCCTATGGGCTGGAAGAGGCCGGGGAAGATCTCCTGATAGCTGCGGATGAGGGGGTCTTCCGGGTCCGACACGTAAAAGGTCATCGCGCCGGTGTAGGCGTCGGTCACGACCTTCACGGCGTTCCGGATGTAGTTCTTCCCCTGCGGCATGCGGCGGTCAAAAGGCTCGGAATAGGGGTACATATTTGTGAACGTGTAGGCGTCCTGAATCCAGAAGAGCCGCCCGTCCACGGTGACGATGTAGGGGTCCGCGTCGTAGTCCAGGAAGGGGGCGACCTGCCGGACGCGGTCGACGATCTGCCGGTTGAACAGGATCTGGCTCCGGGGCGTGATGTCGCCTGAGAGAAGGATCTTGATGTCTTCGAACTTCCAGGCAAAGGCCAGACGCCGCAGGAAGGAACTGATGGAGACCCCGCCTTCGCCCAGGTACGTGGTGTAGACGTTGGCCTCCCCTCGGGGGTAGTCGAACTCCGGCATTCCGGTTCCGATGATGATGTAGTCGTCTGTCAACTCTCCGAAGTAGACCTCAGGCCGCTTGACATCCACGCCCACTCTGGAGACCGGGGGGAGGTCCTTGATGAACAGTTCGGGGAGGCCCTCGCCTGCGATCTCGTTGACGGGGCTCATGCAGATCCCGTAGCCGTGGGTGTAGACGAGGTGGCGGTTCTGCCAGGTGTTGGCGCGCTCCGGGAGCTTCGCGATGGAGAGCTCGCGGGACGAGACCATCACCTGCCGGTATTCCCCCTGAATCGCATACCGATCCACGTCCACGTCCGCGAATTGATAGTAAGGGCGGATCTCCTGAATCTGCCGGTAGGTGTCCAGAAGGGGGCGCACGTCCCACAGCCGGATGTTCTTGATGATGAGGGGGTTCGCCTGCACGTCATGGAGCGTGAGCCCCTTGCTGGATGGAAAATCTCGCTCCTCGATGCGGTCGAGTCCGTAGGCCCGGCGGGTCGACTCGATGGCGTGGCGGATGTAGGGGGTCTGTTTGACGAGTTCGTTGGGCCTGACGACGAACTGCTGAACGGCCACCGGCAAGACCCAGCTCAGGCCGACGAGGCAGACGCCGAATCCCAGGACGCCGTAGAGGGGCAGCCGCCATCCCTTGAAGTGAATGTTATAGATGCACAGGATGGCGACCCCCACGGCCATGACGAGCAGGACCCGGTAGGCGAAGAGCTGGACGTTGGCCTCCGTGTAGCCCGCGCCGGGAATCAGGCCGCCGGACGCGTAGAGAAGGTCGAACTTTTTGAGATGATACCCCCAGGCCACCAGCAGGGCGATGCCCGCGGCAGCGGCCGAAAGATGCGATTCGACGAAGGGCTCCCTCTCCCATTGCGTCTCCTGTCGCACCAGGGCACGGTCCGTATAATAGGAGACGAGCGCCAGGAAGGTGGACAGGAGCGCAGCGGCGATCAGCCACCCCCGCAGGAAATTGAGCAGGGGGAGCGAGAAGACATAGTATCCCACGTCCCGCCCGAACAGGGGATCGGTCACTCCAAAGGGGATGGGATGGTCATACCGTAGCCAGGCCGGCCACATCTGCGCGGACACCAGCCCCATCAGCGCGCCGAGGACGAGGATCACGGCGCCCCATCCCATCCAGAGATGTCGGCGTCCCTGGAGGAGGTCGGGAAAGGTCTCGATGCTGAGGATTCTCGGGGCGGTGTTGCGCGTGCGCCGGCCATAGCGCCGGGCGACGCCCACGTTGACGCCGGCGATGAGCGCGAAGAGGGCCCAGAACGTCAGGAAGATGTAAAATTTGGTCTTGAGAAGCGTCCAGTAGACCGATTCGTAGCCCAGGCTGAGAAACCAGAGCCAATTCGTATAGATACCGGCGCCCACGCTCAGGAAAATGAGGGCCAGGACAGCGATCGCTCCCAGGAACGTCCCCAGGATGGCTCGATGAGGCATGCTTTGAACTCCCTTTATGAAGAGGGCGCCGCTTTATCATTCCCTTTCGGGGGCTCGTCCGGGGAGGTCTGGTGTATCTCTTTCAGCGCCTCGTCCTGGTCGTCCTTCAGGCCCTTCTTGAGTTCCCGGATGCTTTTGCCCAGTCCTCCCGCCAGGTCAGGGAGGCGCTTGGCCCCGAAGAACAACAGGGCCACCAGGAAGATGATTAGAAGTTCGGGAAACCCCAGGCCACCAAACATGATAACCTTCTCTTTCCAAATGAGGGATGGGATTGCTCATCCCCGGCCCTCAGGCTGCCGCCAGCCCGCTTACCCGCAGTTTGCGGCGTAGCTTTCCCATGGCCACGTTCCGGATTTGACGGATGCGCTCCCGGCTCACCCCCATCTGCGAACCGATCTTTTCCAGGGTCTCAGGTTCCCCTTCCAGCCCGAAGTAGAGTCTGACGATCTTTGCCTCCCGGGAGGTGAGAGAGGCCACGGAATTCGAAACGGTTTCGGCCAGACTCCTGTTGGATAAATCCTCTTCAGCGGAAGGGAGGTCCGCCGCAATCAGGTTGTAGAGGGACCTCTTCTCATCCGCGTCCATCAATCCGTCCAGAGAGACTTCGGACTGGGAGACGCCCAGGGCACGCTCTGCCCGCTTGAGGCTCAGGTTGGCCGCCCCGGCCATCTCCGCCAGCGTCGGGGCGCGACCCAGCGTCTGAAAGAGTGTCTGGGAAGTCCGATGGATCCTCCCCAGGTCCTCGATCTGGTTGACGGGGAAGCGCACGGTGGTGATCTGCTCGGCCATGGCCTTCAGGATGGCCTGCCGGATCCACCAGACTGCGTAGCTGATGAATTTGAAGGTGCGCGTCTCGTCAAACTTCGCCACGGCATGGATCAGACCCATGTTTCCTTCGGCGATCAGGTCCGCCAGGGGCAGGCCCCGGTTCACATACTGGTTGGCGATGGTGACGACAAACCGCAAATTGGAGGAGATCAACTTCTCCGTGGCGGTTTTGTCACCGGCCTTCACCCGTTTGAACAGTTCCATCTCCTCATTCCGGCTGATCGGCTTGTACTGCCGGATGTCCCGGAGATAGCTGCGGACGGACAGGTCGTTATTAGCGTTCTTGGAATCACCAAACTTGATCTTCACGATCCCTACCTTTCACCCCGGTATTCGAGGGCCCCACGGCACGGGGAGATCAGGCCCCTCAGGTTGGCGCTGTCATACCCCTCATCCGCCCAACTCGGTTTTCTCCTCTCGCGTACAAAACAAAAAATCGCACTACCGGATTTCTCCTCTTGAGTAGTGCGGCTGTCTTGTAGGGGCGCCAGCAGCTTCAGCAAGTTGTTTGCGGGTCTGGATGCCTCGCTTTGCCATCATCTCATAAACATGGATTTTTATCATAAATATCTCCGTATATCTTTATGAAATATAACAACTAATCGTATGTTTGTCAACAGTAAATCCAATTAAGTTCCAAAGGGGGGCGTCCTGGAGAGCGGTCAACAGCAGGGGAGACCCGACCAACCCATCCAGGACACCCCCCACCACTGGGGCAGAGGGGTCAGGTCGTGCAGACCGATGATCGCAAGGGCCTCCGCGTCAGGCCACCCGCCTGGACGTCACCTCCAGGGGCGCTCCGGTGTGACTGGCCCGCTCAGAGTACCTGTCCAGGTGCAACCGCATCAGCGCCTGGGCCAGCGCCGTATTCCGGTTCTGTAGTACGTTACCGGGGTAAAGACATCGAGCAATCTGCCGATCTCACATCATGCTATGAGCGACCCTACCCACACAGAACAGCGGCCAACCTATGAGGAGTTACTGGCCGAGAACGCCAGGTTGCGTCGGCGCGTAGCCGAACTGGA
>SICM01000274.1 GCA_009694805.1 Candidatus Latescibacterota bacterium | reverse complement strand
GGAGTCGGTATGTGGAGCGGATGATGACGGTCGTGACCACCCTGAGGCAGCAGAAGCGCAATGTGCTCGATTACCTCACGGCTGCCTGCGAGGCGCACCTGAGGGGGGAGACACCTCCCTCACTGCTCCAGACCATCTGAACGGTTACCCAAAATTAAAGTGCCGGGGTCGAAAAACCCCGGCACCGGACAGACGCAATCGCCGCCGACGCCTTTTCACTCAAAGGCTTTAGCGTTGATCTCGATGAACTCTTTCCACTCCTCCGGCGTGTCCTCTTCGGCGAAGATGGCCTCCACCGGACACTCGGGCTCGCAGGCGCCGCAATCGATGCACTCTTCAGGATGGATGTAGAGCATCGCCCGGCGCTCCCCCTCGGGGAGGGTGGTGGCCTCGGGCTCGTAGATGCAGTCCACCGGACAGACCTCAACACATGCCTTGTCCATGACGTCAACGCACGGTTGAGCAATGATGTAGGCCATACTTCAACTCCTTTCCCTCAGAATTTTGTCTCTCGAATCCGATCCGTATCAAGAAGTCTGTTGCACGATCCCACAGTCTCACGTGCCGCGCCATCCCCCCTATCGCACAGATGTCAAATGTCAAACGCAAAAAACGTATCTCGTATCTCGTAAAACCTTCTACGCTTCACGCTTCACGAGATACGCTTCACGGCTTTTTCGTCTCCCTACCCTTTTTTGATCACCAGCCGGTACCGCCCGGCCACCTTCTTCGTGTCGAGGATCTGATGGCCATCGCTCCGGAGGCTCTTCGGCACGTTCCGGATCGGCTCCCCGTCGTCGATGGTGATCTCCAGGAGCTGGCCGGGTTCCATCTGTTCCAGTTGGAGCTTGGCCTGCACGTAGTTGAACGGGCACTGCACGCCGGACAGGTCCAGGACCGCCGCGATCTCCTCCACGGCCGCCGGGGCAGCCTCCTGAACCGGCGCCGGCTCGACCGGAGGCGCTATGGGCGTGATCTTCATCCGGTTGTAGGCCAGGTGGCAGGACTCCACGAGCAGCACGGCCTCATCGATCCGGAGCCGGACGCGGTCCGCCGTCGGGTTTTCCACCCTGGGGTTCAGGATCCGGTCGGGCAGGTCCCCCAGGACCGCGCCCAGACGGGAATCGCTGTGGGCGATCAGACCCGGCTTGATGCACTGCTCCTGGAACAGCTCCAGGGTCTTCTGCGGGCCGTCGGCCTGCACCCCCCGCGTGGTGAGCATGGCCGCCATCGCCTTGAGCGTGGCGTCGAACACCCGCTCCAGGGCCTCTTCGTGCCGCCCCTTCTCCAGGAGCAGGTTCGCCTCGAAGATGTCCCGGTCGCTCTCGTTGAGCTGGAGTTCGACCATTTCAACAAGCTGCCCGGCGCATTCGCCCATCCCCATGTCCTTCAGGGAGTACTCGGCGTCGTGGCCCCAGTCCCGGTAGTAGTCGCTGTTCTCCTCGAACGTCGGGACCGCCTTCAGACCGGTCATCAGGTCCCGGAGCTGGGCCTTGCCCAGCCTGCGGATGAAGTCGTTGAACTTCTCGCCGTCCTTCCGGTCCTTCCGGTACGTGTCGGCCAGGAGCTGGACCGCCGCCGGGGCGTTCTTGGCCGGGATCTTGACCGTGGCCAGCCCATAGGCCGCCGCATTCTCCTCCGTCTGCCCGCCCAGGACGAGCTGAAAGTGAGGGACGATGCGATTTCCCACGCGAACGGACGTGCCGAAGAACCCGATGTTGGCGATGTGGTGCTGGCCGCAGGAGTTGGGGCAGCCGCTGATCTTGATCTTGATGTCCTCCAGGTCCTTCGCGAAGGCGTCCTCGGAGGTGAGCAGGGTCTTCCGGATCTCGCGGGCCAGGCCGCGCGAGGAGGTGATGCCCAGGTTGCAGGTGTCCGCGCCGGGGCAGGCGGTCACATCCACGATGGTGTCCGATCCCGCTTCGCCCAGGCCGGCCGTGCAGAGGGCCTTGTGCAGGGCGGACAGGTCTTCCCGGCGGATCCACCGCAGCAGGAAGTTCTGGTCCACCGCCGCGCGGATGCGTCCCCCCGCGAACCGCTGGGTGATCTTGGACAGGTCCCGGAGCTGCTCCGAGGTGATGTCCCCCAGGGGAAGCGTCACGGACACGGCGCAGTACCCCGCCTGCTTCTGGTCGGCGACGTTCGTGTGTACCCACTGCCGGAAGAGGTCCGTGGCCGCGTGGCCGTTCCCGGACTCCACAGGGGAGACCTCCGGCGCGGCCTCGGAGGCGTCAGACACGTCCTTCAGGTAGGCGTTCCAGGCGGGATCTTCCTGAAGCCCCGCGCGCTCCGCGAACACGACCTCCCGGAACTTCTCGATGCCCAGCTTGTCCACGAGGAACTTGACCCGCGCCTTGTTCCGGTTCTTGCGATCACCCATCCGGTTGTACACGCTGACGATGGCGTGGCAGGTGGGGACGAGTTCCTCTTCCGGGACGAAGTCGCTCAGGACCTGGGCCAGGTAAGGCGCCGGCCCCAGACCGCCGCCCACATAGAGCTTGAACCCCCGTTTCTGGATGTCCCCTTCCTGTCGAGTTTGGGCCACCGCCCCGATGCAGTGCATGTGCGCCAGGCCGCAGGCCTTCTGGGAGCAGCCAGAGAAGGAGATCTTGAACTTCCGGGCAAGCTGCTGGCAGACCGGGTTGCGCAGGAAGTGTCGGGAGACGGCCCGCATATACGGGGTCACGTCAAACGCCTCGGTCTGGCAGACGCCCGACATGGGGCAGCCCGTGACGTTCCGGATGGTGTTCCCGCACGCCTCCCGTGTCGTCAGGCCGACCTCGGCAAGCTGCGTCATCAGCTCCGCCACCCGGTCGAGACGAACCCAGTGGTACTGAATGTCCTGCCGGGTGGTGACGTGGCAGATCCCCTCGGAGTATTCGTCGGCGATGTCAGCGAGCCGGGCGAGCTGGCCGGCGTTCAGCCCCCCGCCGGGGATCTTGACGCGGACCATCTGGACATCGTTCTGCCGCTGCCCGTAGATGCCGTTCTGAAGCCGGAAGGGCTTGAACTGATCGTCGCCGATCTGTCCCCGCCGGTAGCGCTCGACCTCCACGGAAAAGACCTCGATCTCCCGGCGCACCGCCTCGGGAACCTCCACGGTCTGCGGCGCTACTTCAATGTCGGGTATCATGAGAACCCCTATATTTGTATGGCACTAACGCCCAAAAATGAACGCAGGTCGCGATAATTTACCGAACTGATACGGACTTGTCAACAGGAAAAATGAGGGAGAAGATTCACCACAGAGCACGCTGAGGACGCGGAAGGTCCTGGAAGTGCAAAGTGCAAAGTGCAAAGTGTAAAGTGCAAAATGAAAAGTGGGAAGGGTAGTTTGCACTTTGCATTTTACATTTTGCATTTTGCACTTCCTTTCTCTGTCCCCTACCCCCCGATCGCCGACATGGTCCGGGCCGGCTTGATGAAATCGGGCTGGTTGATCCGATGCCCGGGCTCTTTGTTCCAGACGGCCCGTACCAGCGCGTCGCCGATCTCCCCGTCCGTGGCCCCGCTCCGCAGGAGGGCCTTGATGTCCGTCTCCGTGATGGAAAAGAGACACGTCCGGAGCTTCCCGTCCGCCGTGAGGCGGACCCGGTCGCAGGCGTCGCAGAAGGGATGGCTCACCGAGGCGATGATGCCGATCTTCCCCTTCCCGTCCAGAAAACGGAACGTGTCTGCCGGCGCCCGGCTGTCCGCCTCCTCCACCGGCGCCAGAGGCCAGACCGCGTGGATGCGCTCCAGAATCTCATCCTGAGGCAACACCTTCTGGGCCTCCCAGACATCGTCCGCGCCGAGCGGCATGTACTCGATGAACCGGACCTCGTAGGGTTTCTCCCGCGCCATCTGGGCGAACCCGAGAATCTCCTCCTCCGTGAACCCCCGCATGGCGATGGTGTTGACCTTGATGGGAGACATGCCGGCCCGTTCGGCGGCCTCCAGGCCGGCCATGACCTTGTGAAACACGTCCCTCCGGGTGATCGTCGCGAACTTCTCAGGGTCGAGCGAGTCCACGCTCACGTTGATCCGGCGCAGCCCCGCATCATACAGGGCCTGCGCCTGCTCCGCCAGGAGGATGCCGTTCGTCGTGAGGCCGATGTCCTGGATCCCCTCGACCCCGGCGAGCTGCTGGATGAGGATGTGGAGGTCCCGGCGCACCAGGGGTTCTCCCCCCGTCAGCCGGAGGTCGGTGATCCCCAGACTCGCCCCGACGCGGACGAACTGGACGATCTCCTCGAAGGTCAGGACCTCCGCCCGGTCAAAGAAGACCATCCCCTCTGCCGGCATGCAATAGGTGCAGCGCATGTTGCAGCGGTCCGTGACCGAGATGCGGAGGTTGTTGATCGTCCGGCCGAAGCTGTCGATCAGCCGGGGCTTCTCTGATTTTAACGCTTCACGCTTCACGCTTCACTCTTAACGGGTTTAGTACGCCTCTGCGCGAGTCACGGCGTTTTTGAAAGTGTCCGGAGCGGCGATGACCCCGCGCAGTCCGGCCTCGTAGAGAAAGGCCCCTTTCAGGTTCGCCCCCCGAAGGTCCACCCCCCGGAGGTCTGTGGCCCCGAAGAACGCCCCCTCCAGATTAGCCCCGGCAAACGTGCAGACGTGCCCCAGAGGATGGGGAATCCCGAATTTGACGACGCCCAGACGCGCCCCCCTCAGGTCGGCCTGCCGAAAGTTGGCCCCTCCCAGATAAGCCCCGGAGAAGAAGGCCCCCTCCAGGTTCGCCCCCTCCAGATTCGCCCCCTTCAGGTTGGCCCCGACCAGGTAGGCGTTCCGCAGGTTCGCGCCGCGCAGATCCGCCCCGGACAGGTCCGCCTCGTGCAGGTTGGCGCGCTCCAGGTTGGCGCCCTTCAGGAGGGCGCCTGTCAGTTTGGCACGGGCAAAATCCCCGCTGGAGACCTCGGCCCCGGAAAGGTCGACCTGGGTCAGGTCCGCTTCCTCCAGGCCCTCGTGGTTTCGAACCCTGGTGATAATCTCATCTCGGTTAAGTTTGTCCATGTTTTTCGCCTTTTGCCCTTCTCTGCGCTCATCTGCGTTCATCTGCGGTTAACGATCTTGCCTTTACGCCGCCGCCAGCCCCTTCACCCGCAGATTGCGCCGCATCTTTCCAATGGCCTCGTTCCGAATCTGACGGGCGCGTTCGCGGGTCATGCCCAGCAGGGACCCGATCTTCTCCAGCGTCACCGGCTCGCCCTCCAGGCCGAAGTAGAGCTTGACGATCTTGGCCTCCCGGGAGGTCAGAGAGGACATGGAATCGGACACCGCATCGGCCAGGCTCCTGGCGGATATCTCCTCCTCGGCAGTCGGTCCCCCGGTGGGGATCAGGTTGTAGAGGGAGAACTCGTCGTCGGTTTCGATCGGGCTGTCCAGAGAGACGTCCAGTTGAGAGGCCACGAGGGCGCGTTCCGCGCGTTTGAGGCTCATGCTGGCGCGCTCCGCCACCTCTGGGAGCGACGGAATCCGCCCCAGCGTCTGGGCCAGGGCCTCGGAGGTCCGGTTGATCCCCTCCAGGTCCTCAATCTGGTTGATCGGAAAACGGATGATGTTGATCTGTTCGGCCAGGGCCTTCAGGATGGCATGCCGGATCCACCAGACCGCATAACTCACCTTACGCAGCGCGGGGAGAATTGATTAAATTTGGGGTATGACCAACAAAGACCTTCTTGACCTGTATAGCGATTACCTCATCAGTTCGTTTGGGCAAACGACTGCGACTGGTTTGGCATCGCTGCTGGGCGGGACAGTT
>SICM01000273.1 GCA_009694805.1 Candidatus Latescibacterota bacterium | reverse complement strand
ATAAATAGCAGTTTTGGATTATCGCAGGAACCGCCTCTTAGAGAGCCGTATTCGTTGGTGAAGCTGACGCCTATATTTCAGGCCCGAAAGCTTTCTGCCGAGGTTTTCGGGGGGCATAAGTTGGGAATGGTAAGTGAACAGTGTCTTTTCCGGGGTTTAATTACAGGGCAGAGGTTTGGAGTAGCCAATACACACCTATTGTGGATGTTTCGGGAAACATAGACCTCCTTACGGTTGTGTTTCAGGCAAGGTCGGATTTTCTGTCAACCCGTTTCGGGATTCGCATGTTGACATTGGGGTCTGGTTCTCAGGAGGATGAGATTTACCCTTCCCCATCCCCTATGATCATTTCTGTCAATTCCTCATCTCCCCAAGAATACACCCCGGCGATTCCAGGCGATTTAGACCTTGATGGAGATATTGATTTTGACGACTTCTTCATCTTCGCTCAGAACTTCGGGAAAAAAGGTTCCAAACCTACCGACCCCAAAACGATAGCCGCTCAAGCTGGATACGTGATACGATAGGGGGCGCATCCTTGCGGTGGACGGTCAACCGTTGCGCTCGGAGGCGAGGGAGCTTTCGGGCGCAGCGCCCTCCTCATATCCCGTAGCCCCTGCCCTCCTGCTCCCTGCCTGCTGCGCCTTCTTCCCTCGGCCTACCTTCCCGCTCTCGCTCCTGCCCTCGCCTGTTGCCCGTCTCCTGCCACAAAAGCCCGCTCAGAGTTAAGCCCCCCGGTAGAATGGAACCAGGGGGTCACTTTCCAAGCCTCACTTGCGCCTAAACTGCGCGTCCTGAGCCTTTCGAACGAGCTCAAGACGACGTGAGATCTTGCCACCCTGCGCGGAAATCTGCAAAAGCTCTTTGCCTTCCTTCGGGGGGAGACTACGCGAGTACCACTTTGTCACCTCGGATACGCCTTCATCTACGGGGGAGACTGCCCCCGAAATTCCGCTACGGATAGCTTTTGTGCGGATAACTCGCTTCATGATACGACACTGTTCACTTACGATTACCAAAAATTGACGCAAGATATTGTTTTAGATGATATAAAGAGCAATTTTGGATTATCGCAGGAACCGCCTCTTAGAGAGCCGTATTCGTTGATGAAGCTGACGCCTATATTTCAGGCCCGAAAGCTTTCTGCCGAGGTTTTCGGGGGGCATAAGTTGGGAATGGTAAGTGAACAGTGTCAAAAAATTCGTTTGACTTCGCCGTCGGTACATCTTAATTTATTGCCCTATTTCATATATTCAGACATAGTCATTTCGTCTATTCATTGTTGATCGTCGGAGGGGGCACAAGGAATCGGGCTGCGCCTTGAAAAAGAAGGTGCAGCTTTTTTATTGATCACAGGCGGACAGCAAACAAAACAGGCTGTGCCCTAAAGAAGGGTACAGCCTGTTTTATTATTTTGGCAGGTATCATTATGAGTGCGCGTTCGGATCTTCCACCATCAACCACTTAAACTCCTCGATAATCGTTTCTGACACCGGCTTGCTATGGATCGACGCGAATCCTCCTACTGCCCCTCCTGTCCCTCCTGGGCGGCCGCGTCAAAGTCTATCATGTCCACGCCCTCGATGTAGGACTTGGTGGCATAGCGCTTCGGGGCCTGCATCTTGGTCACGATGTCGCTGACCTGATACCCGGCCCTGCGGATGATCTCCAGGTCTTTCCGCCGTGGGGTCGTCGGACGCCATCCTGGACAGCACCAGTTCCGCCTGCCCGATGATGGCCGTCAGGGGCTGGAAGATCTCGTGCGCCGCCCCCACGGCCGCCTGGGCCAGCACCCTCAGGCGCTCCGCCTCCCGCAGGGCCTCCTCGGCCCGCCTGCGCTCGGAGATGTCCATGGTGACGCCCCGCATCCCCACGGGCGCGCCGGTCTCGTCGCAGATCACCGTGGAATGCGCCTCCACCCATACCGTCCGCCCGTCTCTGGCGACCCATCGGAACTGATTGGTCCCCCTTTTTCGGTCGGCGAAGAGCGCCGCCGCTGTGCGCGCAGCCCCCTCTTTGTCGTCCGGATGCACGATGGCGAGCCAGAAGTTGGGGGGTCTTCAACCACTCCTCCACGCTGTAGCCCAGCATCGCCACCACGTAGTCGCTCACGAAGTCGATCCGCTGCGTGGCCGCGTCCGGCTCCCCCCACGCCTCCCAGACCACCTCCGGCACGTCCGCCAGCAGGTCGTCCAGGCGTTTGCGCTGAAGCTCCACTTCGTCCGTGAGCTGCGCCTGCGCCGCCTCGGCCCGCCTGCGTTCCACGATCTGGGCCTGGAGCAGGGTATTGGCCATGGAGAGCTCCGCCGTTCGCGCCGCCACGCGCTGTTCCAGGGCATCGTGCGCCTTGCGCAACTCCTCCTCGGCCCGTCTGCGCCCGATGATCTCGGAGACGGCGGAGAGGGTGGCCCCCACCTGATGGAGGAATGGACGCATCCGTTCGATCTCCCGCAGGACGATCTCCTTGCCCACCTGATGGGAGCCCGTGGCGACCACGCCGATGGCGCGGTCCCCGGCCAGGATGGGGATGAAAAAGGCCGTCCGGCCCAGGTGGAGCCCCGGGGGGCTCGGGACGAAGGCGCCGCCGCCGTCTTCCCGGACAATCCGCGTGTGGTAGCGGGGGTCCCATCCGTCGATCACCTCGGACCGTCCCATCCTGGCCACCTCGCACAGGATATCCGGATGCGAGAGGTCGTAACGCCAGCCGGTGGGGTCGCGGGTGAGGTTCAACGCCTGGCGGGAGCGGACGACCTCCACATAGCCCTCTTCGTGGTCGACCGTGGCGATGACCAGACCCCTGAGATGGAATGTCCCCAGGATGTCCTCTGCGAGGAGATCGAACATCCGGCCCGGGTCGCGCGCGCTGACCAGGTCGTGGGTGAGGCGGTTGAGGGCCTGAAACTCCCTGTGGGTCCTTCCGAGTTCCACCAGCGTCTCCCACCCGGGAGAGGCAACCTGTCCCGACCGGGCCAGGTCGATCAGTGCGCCGATGAGACCGTCCAGGGTATCTCCGACCAGGGCCAGCACGGCGTGGATACCGTCGAAGTTCCGGTGGGGGCCTTCGACCTCCCACACCATCCTGTGAAGGGTGTTCCAGAGGGCGATCTGGCCGGAGAGGAGGGGCCCCTGGCTGGGATCGACTCCTGCGAGGGCCTGGGGGATGCCTTCGGCGACGCTGCGGCGGTCCCGGATGCGGGCCCTGGCCAGGTCGAACAGGGCGCAGTGGATCGGCAGGAGGTCCAGCGCGTCCCCGGCCTCCCGGAGCCTTTCGGACAGGTTTTCAACGATCCGCTCACCGTGCATGTCGAGGAACGCCGTGGTCAGTTCCCGCACCTGGTCCGCTGCCCCCATCCTTTCACCCCTTTCTGTCGGCTGAAAAATCCGGTAAACAAAAAGCCACACCTTCCCGGTGCGGCCTACCCCCATCCCCCTGACCGGGAGGTCTTCCAGCTCTCCAGACTCCCGATATTCTATGCAATTTACGACCGGGCATCGGGGATGTCAAGCGGAAATGAAAAACAGATTCCGCTTGATCGGCATGGGGATAAAACACTATCTTCTGGGGCCTGAAATCACAATCGCAACTCGTTGCGACTCATGAAATTATGAAACGGGAAAGGGGGAGGCGCATGAAACTCCAGGTGGGCGTGGCCGGGCTGAGGCGCGGGGGGGCGCTGTTCCGGGTGTTCAAGAACCGCAAGGACGCGGAGGTGGTGGCGGTCTGCGACCAGGACGGGGCGCGGGCCGAGGCGTTTGCGCGGGAGGGGGGGGTGGGGGCGCACTACGACGACTACGAAAAGTTCCTCAAGCACGGGATGGACGCCGTGGTCCTGGCCACGCCCCTGCCGCTTCACGCGACCCAGGGCATCCTGGCCCTGGAGGCGGGGCGCCACGTCCTGAGCGAGGTCCCGGCAGCGGACTCCCTGGAGGCGTGCGGGCGGATCGTGCAGGCGGTCCGGCGGTCGGGGATGAAGTATATGATGGCCGAGAACTCCTGCTACATGGCCTATCTTCAGTCGTGGAAACAGATGGTGGCGGACGGGCGCATCGGGGAGGTGACGTACGCGGAGGCGGAGTACATCCACAACTGCCGGGCCCTCATGCGGGCCCCGGATGGGGGCCTGACGTGGCGGGCGAGCATGCCACCCATCTTCTATTGTACGCACAGCCTGGGGCCGCTTCTGATGCTGATGGAGGACCGGTGCGTCTCAGCCACGGGGTTGCACACCGGGTGCCACGTGGCCCCGGACCTGGGGGCCATCGACCTGGAGGTGGGGCTGTTCCGGACGGTGAAGGGGCGGGTGATCAAGATCCTGAACGGGTTCTCGGTGGCCCGGGAGCCGGCCTTTCATTACTACGTGGTCTACGGGTCGAAGGGGGTCCTGGAGACGGGCAGGCCGGGGGATGGGGAGGGAACGAAGGCGTTCTTCTCAGATGTGCCGCACCTGCAGGGGATGGTACGGCTGCCCCTCACAACGAACCATACCGGGGCGCCCCCGGAGGCCCGCGCCGGGGGGCACGGCACGACGGAGTTCTACATGGTGGAGGATTTCGTGAGGGCCATCCGGGAAGACCGGACGCCCCCCATCGACGTCTACACGGCCATGGACTACAGCGCTCCGGGTCTGTGCGCCCATCTCTCTGCGGAGCGCGGCGGCGTTCCGGTGGAGGTGCCGGATTTCAGGGAAATGCAAAGTGCAAAATGAAAAATGCAAAGTGAAGGGCATTTTAATTTTACATTTTGCGCTTTACCCATTGCATTTTGCACTTTCTTGTCTTGTCGTCTACTTTGGACGTGACGCTGGGGGCCTGGTCCTCTCCTCGATCCGATGCACCGCCGCCGTGTCCGGCTCCTCCATCTCCTCCCGCCTGGACTTCCACCCCCGACGCCAGGGATCGTCCGGGGGAATGGCCACCCGGCGGGATGGCTCGCCAGGCGGCATCAGGAGTTCCTCGTCCTTTGTGACGGTCTGAATGTCCAGTTTGCCCGTCCCCGCGAGCGGGCGCTTGACGTGGACCGCTCCCTCGTAGACGCAGAGCCTTGCGGTCCCATCCTCCTGCATCTCCATCCTGAACGTGGCAGGTTCCTGGAGGCTGGCGAGGGCGGGACCGATGAAGGTGTACTCCTCCCTGGCCTCGAGCCTCTTCACGCTGCCCCATACACCCCCCTTCAGGAGGCGGACGCTGGCCGTACGGACGCCCGCGCTGTCCGACTGTTCGAGGGCGAAGGTCGTATTCTCCCCGATGCGGATGAAGGACACGGGCCCCCGGGTCTGGACCTCGGCGCGGGCGCGGGGGCCCGTGGAGACGGCATCGCCGGAGAGGAGCCTGTATCCCTCCGAAGCGGGATGCCAGTCCTGGCCGTGCGCGGACCTGAAGAAGACGTCTCCGACGGCGGCGGAGAGGACGGCGGTCTGTTTCGGGGGCTTTTTTTGCTCGGCCTGTCTCTTGGCGCAACTCCCGACGGACAGCGCCAAGAGCAGGCCGGTCAGGCAGGAGAAGAAAGACGTTCCTGGACGCATAAAAAAGGGCCTGGGAGAAGGCATTCCCGGATCGAACAGGGATGCGGGGAAGAGATTTTTGTAAAGCCATTTCCTGGGGACTCAATTGGTCTTCATTCGTGATCGGTTTAGGGATAACTTATTGCGGGACAGAGGTTCGAGAATCTGAGAATATCCCCCCCAGAAACTCTATTTGAATCTTGCTCCCAGCCGTCTCCAGGAAGGACGCGGGCCTCTTTTCCTGCCTCCTGGCTGGGACA
>SICM01000272.1 GCA_009694805.1 Candidatus Latescibacterota bacterium | reverse complement strand
AGAGACGCTTCAATTGCATTATCTTGGTCGAGGGGCATAGTCCGATCCTCCTGTGTTAGGGGTGCGTGATGGCTCCCCTAAGGAGATCGTAAACTATGTCCCCCGCAAGCTTTTTCTGCTACTCCTCCACTCCTATCCGATCACGAATGTATACCAATAATACCAAACCCTTGGATTTTCCGCAGGATCTCCGTCGTCGAAACCCCTTCCACACGCGTCAGCGTCACGACCTTTCCCCCGTAGGACCGCACGAAATCCCCCCCCACGACCTCCTCGATGCGGTAGTCCCCCCCCTTGGCCAGCACATCCGGCCGGACCGCCGCGACCAGGCGTTCCGGCGTATCTTCCTGAAAAATTAAGACATAATCCACGCAGGACAGCGCAGAGAGCGCCCTTGCCCGGACTTCGACCGGATTCACCGGGCGCCCCGGCCCCTTCAACCGCCGCACCGACGCATCGTCGTTCAGTCCCACCACCAGGATGTCCCCGAGCCCCTTTGCTTCACCCAGGTACACTTCGTGCCCCCGGTGAAGGATGTCGAAGCAGCCATTCGTGAACACCACCTGTCCCCCCCGCCCTCGCACCCGAGCGACCGCTTCGAGAAGCCTCTCCCACGATACGACCTGGCCCAAAGATTAGCCTTTCGACCTGTAGCTTTCGATGAGGAGCTCCGAGATCTCCCGCCGGATCACCCGCTCATCGGGCACTTCGCCCTTCCGGAACATCTCCCGCAGCGCCGAACCGCTGATGGAGACCATCTTCCATCCCTTGTGGCCGTGTTCGTCGACCAGACCCACCCGTCCCAGTTCCTCATAATAAGCCGCAAACCCGATGTTGCAGCTCTGAATCAGCAATTCTCCGCTGAGCTTTTTGAACTTCTCCTGGGCGTCGAAATCCCCCCAGATCGGCGTCTTGTCATCGAAGGGGGCGTCGGCGTGCTTGCGACCGATCACGATGTCCGTGAACCCGAAGTTCTGGCGATAGATGGCGTGCATGATCGCCTCCTTCGGGCCTGCGTAGAACATCTTGATGTCCAGAGCGATCAGCAGAAACGGGTCCGTGAGGTCATACCCCTTCGACCGCCAGAGCGCTTCGTCCTTATCCCCCTGTCCCAGCAGATGCCCCTCCACCAGCGCCCGGTAGCAACGCATCCGGGTTCTGGCATCCACGTCGTCCGATTTCGTCTCGCCCACGAGCGGATTGAGAACCACCCCCGTGAAGTGCCCCTCCCGCGTCAGGCGCTCCATCCCGGCCACAAGGGCATATTCGTGCGCCCGATGGAGAGGGTTGCGCGTCTGAAAGGCCAGGATGCGCTCCCACCTCCGCTCCGCAAACAGGGCGCGGGTCTGTCGCGGCGTCAGCAGGTATTCCCCGTAGTCCGGATGCCGGGGTTTCGGCAGGACACGCACCTCGCCCCCCAGCAAAAACCCGCGCGGGTCGTCCAGGACGATCCGCGCCCCCGGATGATCCGTCCGGGAGGTCCCGTAGACGGCCTCGTTATACCGGGTCTTGTCAAACTTGAAAATGTCCGACACCTTCAGCGTCCCTGCCACGGCCCCCGACTCGGAGACCAGCGCCACGGTCTCGCCGGGCTGGATGGCCCTCGCGTCCTCCTCCGCCACCGGCAGCGACAGCGGAATCGTCCACGCATAGGCCTTTCCCTCTCGAAGGATGTGCCCTTCCTCCAGGACGCGGTCGAACGTCGCGCGATCCATGAAACCCGTCAGCGGGCTCAGGCCCCCGTCTCCGATCCGGTTTAACACGGACAGGTCCGCGACGCTGATCGCGACCCGCTTGAGCCCTCCGATCGATTTGAGATAGTCTTTCATCTCCGCTTCAGGGACGATCCGGTCCACCGGCTCGCGGAGTCCGCCGTGGGGGGGGATGGGTGCCAGCATCTTTACTCCTTACGAAAAAAGTAAGCGTTCAGCCATGAGCCAAACGCTTGTTTTGGTTTCCACCTCTATCTTCATTTTACGGGTCGCTCCCGCGCCACGCTCAGGCCCTCCTCCCATCCCCCCCAGCTTCCCATACGCGCCTGTTTCTCTTTGTGTCCTTTGCGGTCAGCCGCTTTCCGCCTTTCGTCTGATTTTTTGGGGTGAGCGAGGGGACTTGAACCCCCAACCTCCTGAGCCACAGTCAGGAGCTCTAACCAGTTGAGCTACGCCCACCGCATCATCTTACGGTATCGCGCCAGGCAGGACTCGAACCCGCAACCCATGGATTAGAAATCCATTGCTCTGTCCGGTTGAGCTACTGGCGCACGAAATAAAAAACGCTTATGAACATTCAAAGATAGCAAACCGGAATAGGGGGCGCAAGAGAAAAGTAGGGGAGAAGCATTCGTTTGCGAACGCTTCTCCCCTACTCGAGCAAATTTTTTAAATATTGGAGATTATGCCGGGCCGCCGCGTCCGGGTCGTCCGTGGACGGGGTCTCAAACACGAAGTAGCCTCTGTAGCCTGTCTCCTTCAAAGCGTCGATGCACCCCTTCAGATCCACCTTCCCCTGGCCGAGCAGGTTGCCGCCGGGGTCCTTGATGTGTACCTGGGCGATCCGATCCTTGAGCAGGTGAATGTCCTGAACAGGATCACCGCCGAGGGACTTGCTGTTCCCGCAGTCAAAGTACGCCCCCACCTTCGGAGACCCCACGGCCTCGATCAGGTTCAGGATGTCCTGGCCCGTCTTCGCGTGGCTCCTGCCGACGAGTTCGAGGCCGAGCATCACCTCGTGCTTCCGGGCCTCGTAGGCCACGGCCTTCAACTCTTCCACCCAGTGGGCGTGCGCCTGCTCCGGGGGGAGCTGGTTCGGGTTGGTCACCGGGATCAGAATCGTGCGCGCCCCCAGCTCGGTCGCAGCCTTCAGGGCGTGGAGGACGATCTCCTTGGCCGTCATCCGGTGGGCCACGTCCGTATCGGCAAAACTGAACTTCCAGAACGTGTGAAGGCAGAGGGAGGCGATCTCCACCCCGGTCCGGCGAGACCGTTCCATCAGGGCACTGCACCCCTCTGCGCTCCAGAGCTCCGTCCAGATATAGGTGTCCCCTCTCACCCCCAGTTCCACCCCGTCGAAGCCGAGGGCCTTCGCTGCATCGAAGAGATTCCTCCAGTCCCGCTTGATCACGTCTTCCAGCGTGCCGATCTTGTAGGGCTTGTCGCCAGCCATACTGCCCTCCCCGGTCCAAGAACGAATGAAGCCGAAAGACGCTTGTCCTCCGGCCTCATTCGTGACGCGTATCTCGTATCTCGTATCTCGTTCCACCCCTCCCCACGCTTCACGCTTCACGAGATACGCTTCACACTTCCATGATATCCGCCTCTTTCCGTTTCAGGATCTCGTCAACTTTTTTGATGTATTCGTCCGTCAGGTCCTGCACCTGCTTCTGCGCCTTCTTACAGTCGTCTTCGGGGATCTCCCCCTCTTTCTCCCCCTCCTTCAGCATCTCGTTGGCATCGCGCCGGGCGTTTCGGATGGACACCCGGCCCTCCTCCGCCAGCTTGTGGACGACGCGAACGAGATCCTTGCGGCGCTCCTCGGTGAGCTGGGGGATGGGGAGACGAATGAGGGTTCCGTCATTGGAGGGGGTCAATCCCAGTCCGGAGGCCAGGATGGCCTTCTCAATGGCGGAAATGGCGCTTTTGTCCCAGGGTTGGATGGTCAGCAGACGAGGCTCCGGGACACCGATCGTGGCGACCTGGTTGACCGGCATGTGCGTCCCGTAATACTCCACGCGCACCACGTCGAGCAGGTTCGTCGTCGCCCGGCCCGTGCGGATGAGAGCCATCTCATGCTGAACCGATTCAATAGCCTTCTGCATGTGCGTCCGGGTCTCTGTGATGATATCATTGATCATGGCCGATCCTCCACGACGAGGGTACCGAGGGTCTCCCCCAGCGCGGCCTTGAGGAGGTTCCCCTTCTTCAAGACGTTGAAGACCATAATTGGCATTCCGTTGTCCATGCAGAGCGAGATCGCGGTGGCGTCCATCACCCAAAGGCGCCTCTCCAGGACCTCTGTATACGTCAGGGCGTCGTAGCGGAGGGCGGAGGCATTCGTTCGGGGGTCCGAGTCGTAGACCCCGTCCACGTTCGTGCCCTTCAGGAGGACCTCGGCCTCGATCTCCATCGCCCGGAGCGCAGCGGCCGTATCGGTCGTGAAGTAGGGACTTCCCGTCCCTGCCCCGAAGATGACGACGTACCCCTTTTCCAGGTGGTGCGTCGCCCTGCGGCGGATGAACGGCTCGGCCACGGCCTCCATGCGGATGGCCGTCTGAACGCGGGTGAAGACGCCCATCTTTTCGAGAGCGTCCTGAAGCGCCAGGGCGTTGATCACGGTGCCCAGCATCCCCATGTGGTCCGCCGTGACCTTCTCCACGCCCAGTTCTCTGAACTCCCGCCCCCGGGCGATGTTCCCGCCACCGACCACGATCCCGATGTCGACCCCCGCCTCCCGGACCTCCTTGATCTCGGAGGCAATGTCGCGCAAGACACGCGAGTCGATCACGCGCCCCTCGGACCCTCCGAGGATCTCCCCGCTCATTTTGAGCAGAACGCGCCGATATTTGGGCTTCACGCAGGCTCCCCAAAAACAGTAACTCATGAACCGTGGGGCTTGAGGCTGGTGGCTGGGGCTGGTGCGGACCCGTCTCAAACCTCAAGTCTCAAGCCTCAACTATTCCGTTTTCCGTTCTACTGTTCCTCGCCCAGCATAAAACGGACGAACCGCCGGATGGAGAGGTCCTCCCCAACTTTGGAAGCCAGCCCGGCCAGAAGATCCTTCACCGTCTTGTCGGGGTCCTTGATGAAAGGCTGTTCCAGAAGACAGACGTCCTGGTAGTACTTCTCCAGGCGGCCGGCCACGATGCGGTCCAGCACCTTCTCCGGCTTCCCTTCTGTTGCGGCCTGCTCCCGGTAGATCGCCCGTTCGCGTTCGACCCGCTCGGAGGGGATCTCCTCCCGCGAAACCGAGATCGGGTTGGACGCGGCGATCTGCATGGCCACATCCCGGGCCAGCGCCTGCAACTCCTGAGCGTGAGCAGTGGCGTCGCTCTTGCAGTGAACCTCCACCAGGACGCCCAGCTTGCTACCCGCGTGAATGTAGGAGGTGACGAGTCCCTCCCCCTCCAGGGCGAAACGCGCGAACCTTCGGGCGGAGATCTTTTCGCCCGTCTTGGAGGTCAGCTCCAGAAGTTTATCCTGGATCGGTTTGTCAGGCTCTCTGAGGAACGCCTCTTCGGAGGGGTTCTCTGCCGCCACGTACGTGGCCACCCCCTCCGCAAAGGTCTGAAACTCGTCGGTGCGGGCCACAAAGTCGGTCTCGCTGTTGACTTCCACAAGCACGCCGAGCCTGTTGTCGGGCTGGAGATGAGAGACAATCAGCCCTTCTTTGGCAGTACGGCCCGCCCTGCTCTCCGCCTTGGCAATCCCGCGTTTTCGCAGGACCTCCACGGCCTTGTCCATGTCCCCTTCGGCCTCCTCCAGCGCCTTCTTGCAATCCATCATGCCCACATTGGTCTTGAGGCGAAGGGTCTTGACCATCTCAGATGTGATCACCATTTCTGAAAACTCCCGGATATATCCCTGTTCACCTGTCTCCGTATTCCGCGCGTCAACCGGCGCCCACGCCACGGCCCCGTCCACCCCCGCCACCCCTGCCACCCCCGCCACCCCTGCCACCGCCACCGCCCCTTTGTCCCCCACTCCCACCCCTCTGTTGTCCCCCACTCCCACCCCTCTGTTGTCCCCCACTCCCACCCCTCTGTTGTCCCCCACTCCCACCCCTCTGTTGTC
>SICM01000271.1 GCA_009694805.1 Candidatus Latescibacterota bacterium | reverse complement strand
ACGAGGTGGAGAGGACGGAGGATTCTATGGCGGTTTCTCCTTGTTTTATAGGGAGTATTGGACTTCTCCCCTAAGAGATACCGCATCTTCTCCCTCTTATCAACTCCTGATTTCTGTTGAGCAAAAACCTAACCGGACGTTACTGGGTCGGCCCCCGAGAACCGGACCTGAATCAGGTTGGCCTCGCTCAGGTCCGCCCCCCGAAGCTGAGCCCCCTGAAGATCCAGCCGGCTCAGGTCCGCCTTGCGCAGGTTCGCCTTCGCACCCTCCCGCCCCTCCGACGCCACCCACCTCCGGTGCGCCTCCAGGACCGCTTGCAGGTCGGGAGGGATCTCCCGGAATTCGGTTTTCTCTTCGGCTCCACTCATCTCTGGCATCCTTCAAAACCTACCACCAGGACAATCCGCAGATTTTCGCAGATGAACAGGTCGGGGAGACGATCCTGTGAATCGTCCGGGGGGGGGAAATGCCTTTCAATCTGCGCCTATCTGCGTCATCTGCGGATCAATCCATGAACAGTCCGCCGTTGATGTTCATGATCTCTCCCGTGATGAAGGACGACTCGTCCGACGCCAGGAAGAGGATGGCGCTGGCCACCTCCTGCGGCCTGCCCTTGCGCCCCAGCGGCGTCCGGGCCACCAGCTCCGCCGGATGATTCTGCGTCATCTCCGTGTCGATGATCCCCGGCGCGACCGCGTTCACCCGCACGTGCGGGGCCAGCTCCTTTGCCAGGGACCAGGTGTAGCAGGCCACCGCCGCCTTCGACGCCGAATAGGGTGGGCTGGCCGAGAGCCCCCCGGTCTTGGCCGCCAGGGAAGACAGGTTGATGATGGCCCCCGTCTTCCGCTCCCGCATCGGCCCCATCACCGCGCGGGAGCAGAGGAACACCCCCTTCACGTTCACCCGGAAGATCCGGTCCCACTCCTCCTCCGGGCAGGTCTCCGTCGAGTAGACGCTGAACACCCCGGCGTTGTTCACCAGCACATCCACCTGCCCGAACCGCTCCAGGGTCGCGGCCACCATCCGCCGGACATCCTCCCCGTCCGTGACGTCGGTCTGAAGCGCCAGCGCCTCTCCCCCCCGCCCCTCCACCTCCTGGGCAGTCTGGCGGGCCATCTCCAGCCTCATGTCCGCCACCACCACCCGCGCCCCCTCCCACGCGAACATCACCGCCGTCGTGCGCCCGATGCCCTGCCCGCCGCCTGTGATGACCGCCACCTTGCCGTCCAACCGACCCATGGTTCCACCTTCCCAAGAAAACGTATCTCGTGAAGCGTGAAGCGTAGGAGGTTGTTACGAGATACGAGATACGAGATACGAGATACGAGATACGACCTTTCACCTGTAATTCACGAACTGCACCGCAATTCCCAGGTCCGCCTCCTTGATCTTCTGGATGATCGCCTGGAGATCGTCGATCTTCTTGGCCGTGACGCGCACCTGTTCGTCCTGCACCTGGGCCTGCGCCTTCAGGCCTGAGTTCTTGATGAGCGTGGTGATCTTCTTCGAATTTTCCTTGTCGATCCCCTGCTTGAGCTGGACGGCCTGGCGCACCGTCCCCCCCGTTGCCGGCTCTACCTTGCCATACTCCAGCGCCTTGAGGGATATCCCCCGACGCACGAGCTTCGTCTCCAGGACGTCCACCACGCTCTTGAGCTTCCCCTCATCGTCGGAGATGAGGACGAGCCCGTCGTTCGTCAATTCGATGGAACTCTTGCTCGCCTTGAAGTCGTACCGTTGCCGGATCTCCTTCTGCGCCTGATCCACAGCATTCCGAATCTCCTGCTCATCCACCTTCGAAACCACGTCGAAAAAATGCGTGTCCGTTGCCATGGGGACCTCCTTTCTCCGGGCAATGATACGCGCAAATCCGCCGACTGTCAAGGTAAATTGCGCTGATTATAAAGTTAGACTTCTTTTTGCTTGCGCCCCGCTCAATTTTAAGTATATTATAGCCGCTTACGAGCGCAGATCGAGCCGAGTGTATCTCACCATGGGAAGGGATACCCGAGGCCCGACGCCTCGAACAGGAGGGAGCGTATGACGACGACGAAGAAGGACCTGGCACTGCGGGTGGCTGATGAGGTGGGGGTCAAAAAGCAGCTCGCATACGAGGTCGTGGACAGCCTCTTCAACGCCATGAGAGACAGTCTGATCCGGGGTGACCGGATAGAGATTCGAGGGTTCGGCGTGCTGGGCGTGAAGAACACCAAACCCAAACCTGCGGCCCGAAACCCCCGCACCGGAGAGATCGTCTACGTGCCGGCCCGGAAGAAGAGCTACTTCAAGGCGGGTGTCCTGATCAAGGAGGAGCTGCACAAACCCAGATCGCCAGACGAGGCTCAGTCCCCCGAAGAGGAGAAATCCGACGCGGCTGAAGGGGCTGGCTCGCAGGAGCGCGAATCGGCGTAGCGGGAAGCGCCCCTGGTGAGAGCCGGAGCGTGAGAAAAAAGAGATGGGCGTGTCCCGATAAGGGACGCGCCCATTCTGTTTGGACCTGAACGTGGCGGCTACTGCTCCTCTTCCTCGGCGTCCCGGTGGCCGTTCGACGTCACATAGTCGTAGGCCTTGTTGAGGACCATGACGGCCTTGGGGAGGTCGTTCACATCCAGATAGGACGATGTCCGCCATTCTCCGTTCTTGTCCTGGTAACTCTTCTGGAACGACACGGACTTCGCCTGAAACGTCCGCTCTCCCCGCGTGATCTCCTTCGAGAAGACCGCTGCGGTACACCTTCCGTGCTTGAATACGATGTCTGGCTGCGCCATGACACACCTCCTGATGAATGAATGTGGATGTGAGACCCCCTGAAATCCTTACCTGATCAACGCGATCCTCCGGGTCATCCGTACGCCCCCGGCATCGAACACGAGAAAGTAGATGCCTGACGGAAGCCCCCTCCCCGACGCATCCCGCCCATCCCACACGAGCGTGGTCTGAGCGCCGCCGACCTCGACCCAGCGCCGTACGCAGTGACCGAGAAGGGTATAGATCTGTGCGCACCCCGGCGTCGGCGAGCGACAGTGGAAGACCGTCGTTCCATGGAAGGGGTTGGGATAGTTGGAGGACAGGATGATCTCGCCTGCCTCCGTCTGTCTCCCTTGAAGAGGGGGGTCTGCCTCGCTCGACCCCGTGCCGGGCGACACAGTCTCCTCGGAATCGACCTTCCCCCGCGCCGTGAGCGTCACGACCACGAACGCGGTCTGCCCCGTGCTGTCCTGCCCCGCCAGGACCACCTGGAAGGTCCCCTCACCCGGCGGTCTCCCCACCAGGTCCCCCGTCTCCGCCTCCACGACCAGCCACGCGGGGCCTCCGTGCGGAGGCGGGGTGTGACGTCGATCCCGAAGCCCTCACCCGGCGGATGGGGGAGCTTCGGCGGGACCCCTCCATCCGCCAGGAACTGGCCTCCACGCACGCCGAGATGGAGGGACTGCGGACCCTTCTCAACGAGCAGTCCCACGCCTGCGCCCAGGCCGAGACGCCCGGGGAATGGAGACGGCTGGCCGGACAGCGCCGGGAGACCCTGACGAAGCTGGACGTCCAGGGCCTCCTGCTGCGGGCCCGGATGTCGTCCCTGAACCCGGATGCCAGCGGACGGCAAGAGGCGCTTCGGTCCGTCTCCAGGGCGCTCAAACGGGATGCCCGCAGCGCGGAAGCGCACATGTATATGGGCATCCTGCTGCACGAGGGCGGGGATCTGGACGGAGCCATCGTCCAGTACCGACAGGTCCTCAAGATCGACTCGAACGACGTCAGCGCGCGCTACAACCTCGGAACGGCCCTGAAGGACAGGGGGGACCTGGACGGGGCGATCGTGGAACTCCAGAAGGTCCTCCAGCTCAACCCCGGCTACGCCGACGCCCACTACAACCTTGGCGCGGCCCTGGCGGCCAAGGGGGACCGCCCGGGCGCCCTCCGGGAGATGCGCGACTGCATCCGTCTGAGCAACGACGAAGGGAGGAAAGAGGAGGCGCGGGAGGTCATCCGCGCCATGGGGGGCGACCCGTAGCGTCGGATTCAGAATTCTGTACATAAACAGAGGGGCTGACGATGGAATCGTCAGCCCCTCTGTCGTCTACGCCCTGAACCCTCACCCTGCCCCGGCCATCCCGCCCTTCGGTCGGCCCGGTCCGGGCCCCTCCCTGCTCTGTTCAGACGCGGGGATGAGCCTCAGCGCCAGCAGGCAGAGGAGGAATCCCAGGCACTGGATGAGGAACAGGAGGTGGATGCTCCCCATGTCCACCCCCAGCAGCCGGAAGTGGACGCCGGACAGCCGCTCCACGACCTGCCCACCGAGGAACGGGGAGACCACGCCCGGAACCCCCCACGCCGTGAAACTGACGGTCGCCGCCATGCCCTGCAGCCCCGGAGGTGACACGCTGTAGAGGAGCGGCAGCCAGCTCACCCAGAAAGCGGACTGGAACACCCCCGCAGAAAACTGCGCAAACGGCAGGGCTGTGACCCGGCCCGGGGCGTTCAGCGCCCACAGGAAAGGGATGCCGATCATCCCGATCACGGCGATCCGCACGATCGGCTTCCCCCCGTAGCGGTCCGTCAGCCGCCCCCACACCAGCGCGGCGCACAGCGTGCCCGCCGGGGCCAGGGCCGTGTAGACCCCCAGGTCTCCGTAGGGGATGAGAAGCGTCTTGCGCATGAACACCGTCGGGAACACCCCCGCGAACATCATCATAAAGTTCCAGATGAACACGAAGGTGAAGAACCGCATCAGATCCCGACATCCCGCCACGGCGCGAAAGGCGTCCCGCACCCCTCTGGAAGCGGGCGGAACGTGAACGGGCTCGGGGATCCAGGCGATCGGCAGGAGGCCCAGAAGCCCGGCCAGCGTCCCCGTGGCGAACAGCCCGACGAAACCTGCGGTCCCCGGAAATCGCTCCAGAAAGAACCCGCCGAAGGTATGGCTGAGCATCGTGGCTGCCATCACGACCAGGAGCCGGATGCTCTGAAACTGTCCCATCCGCCCCTGCCGGACGAAATGGGGCATCCAGGCAAACCACCCGGCGTAATAGATGTTGGAGATGAAATGCCCTGCAAGGGCCACGGCCAGCAGCGCCCAGACCTTCATCGCCCCCGCAGGAAAGGGGAGGAACAGGACCCCGCAGAAGGCCAGCCCCGTGGCCGCCGTGCCCGCCAGGGCCCCCGCGCACAGAGCCTTCACCCGCCGGACGCGGCTCACCCAGAGCGCCACGAAGAAGATCGGAAAGCAGGAGAGACCCCAGAGCGCCGGGATGACGCTGAACTGAAAGGTGGAAGCCCCCAGCTCCTGCGCACAGCAGGTCAGGAAGACCGCACTGGTCGTCCCGACCCCGGTCAGGCCGAACAGGATGCCGCACAGAAAAAGGCTGATGTGCCCCTGGGTCTCCGCCCTTCGCCGCTCTTCCCGGGTCAATCCCTCTTCAGGGGAAGATGCCACCTCCTCCATTCCACCCTCAAGACAGTGTCAAGTGCCAAGTGCCAAGTGCCACGTCAAAACAGTGCCACGTTTCCACGTTCCAGGTGCTACGCAAAACCCGAATTGACTTGACAATGGTTCATAATATACTGTCCTGTAAGGAGAAAGTGCAAACGCTTCTTTCTGGTGATTCACTCCGCTACTGGCAATGTAAAATAAAACCGGCTCCCTTTACCCACTAAAGTGGTCTTGGTTGTCAAGACAAAAAACAGGCATGTTTAAGGTGGATCACCGCTTCCCCTTGATCACGGCTGCAACTTCAGCGGAGGGCGTAGCCCGAAGCGCAGTTGCAGCCGTCAGTCGCTGCTTCACCCCGCCTTCGCAGT
>SICM01000270.1 GCA_009694805.1 Candidatus Latescibacterota bacterium | reverse complement strand
GGGACCGCCACCCATCGTGAGGTTTTCGCCGCCTTTGCGGATTTCCAGCAGATCGTTGAATGTGACGGCGCTCATGTTTGTCTCCTCCGGGTGAGGCTGTTGGGTAAAGCCGGGATTCGGATTGAGATGTTCCAATAAGGTGGCAGATGCAAGCCCGCCAAGGGTGCATTTCGACGCGCGGTCGAGAAATTTCCGACGGCTGATCCCCGGGTTGGGTTCCGATGTATTTTGTTCCATAAAGGTTTCCGTTCGTCCTGAGAAGGTAATCTATACGGAGAATCACAGGGCGCACGCGCCACCTTACCAGTTTGCAGGTGGGCGGATGATGTCCTACCCGGAGGCGCCGGAGCGGGCAGAGGTGATTTTACGGGCGCTCCGGGAGCGTGGGAGGGTGGATATTGTGGCGCCCCGGCGGTTTTCTATGGAGCCGATTCAGGAGGTGCACGATGCGGGATACCTGCATTACCTGGAGAAGGTGTATGAAGAATGGACGCCGGATGCGCGGGAGGTCGAGACGCAGGGCGGATGAAGGCTCGATGGTGTCCGTTATCTGCACTCTAGATCCAAAAGAGGCCCTGGCGGAACCATCGCCAGGGCCTCTTCCGCTTTGTGTGTGGCCGGGTGGCGTCGGGTCTGTCCTGTCCGGCCCCGTGTCATTTCCGGGCGAACCGGATGTCGTAGCTTGCCCCGTGCCGGCAGATGATCTCCACGACCGTTTCCGTGGCGGTTACAGAGAGGATGCGAACGGCATCCGTCGGGTCCGGCAGAGGCCAGGCGCAGACCTTCCCCCGGGCCTGCAGGAGACGCCAGCCCCCATGAAGGGCGACGCGGAGGGGTTGCGGCTGGTTCACCTCCTTTTCGAGGTTCAGGTCCGGGTCCGCCACGCTCAAGTCCAGCTGGTCCTCCGGCAGCGCCTCGGCCATGAGGAGGCAGGGGCGGTCGACCGATCCGATCGGCAGGACGTCTCCGGCGACGGCGTGCGGGGGGATCCGCTGCGGAACGAAGCACACGCAGCCCCACAAGCCCCCGCCGGCCTGCCAGACGACGTGCGCAGCCTGGTCGCACTGAAGCATCCGGTAGGGCGGATCGGCGATCACCCTGCGCATCGCCTCGGGGGTCGCGCGGACCACCAGGGCGTATTCGTAGCCTGACGCCCGGGGGGCCCTGCCGTGATCGATCCACGCCGTCAGGAAATCCCCTTCGGTGTCCGCGGCGTCATCCACGTCTCGGCTGATCTGGCGTCTGCGCGCGACGGATATCTTCTGCCCCGCGGGCAGCGCATAGCCGGTCTGCTGGACATCGATGAACCAGTGGGGGCCGGTCTCTTCGAGCGCCCGTTCTCCGGGACAATCGGCGAAGTCCGCGCCATCCAGGACGGTTGGGACGAACGCGCCATGACCGCGTCCAGCGAGGGCTCTCTGGCACAGCGTCGTCTGGGTGGGAACCGCCCCCTCGTCGGAGGTGATGTCGGAGCCCAGGCAGAGGACCTGTTCGTCGAAGAAGAACCAGGACTTCCTCCCCGCGAGGGTTTTGCCGTCCGGCAGGGGCTGGTTCAGGACCATGGCGAAGGCCCCCTGGCGGCCGCGATGGGACAGCCCGCCCACGAACGCCTCCGGCGACCGCGCGAGGGCCGCGAAGGCCTGCTCCATCCGGTCCAGCGGGAGTTGGGGCGCGGTCGTGCCCTCGAACCGCCGCCAGTCCCAGCCCGGCGCGGTTCTCCCGCTCGCCGCGGCGCTCACGGGGGAACCCCCGGCAAGGATCTCGAGATGCCCGAGGCCCAGGTAGTAGCCGTGGCAGTTGCGCCTGGCCTGCCTCTCGCTTCCCCAGACGTACCTGCTCTGTCCGCGGACGCTGGCCAGCCAGTCGTCACGGCGATGGGACAGCAGACCGGCGTAGGGCATGACGAAAGTCCCGTTCGGCTCCGGTTCCGGCTGGATCCCCAGGCCGAGATAGGGCTCCTCGCCGGCTGCCTCGGGATCCAGACGCAGGTAGGCGGCCGCCACCTCCCGATCCACGGTATCCTGGCCGTCGGGCGTGCCGCACTGCGACAGGATGCGGAGTCCCCTCAGCCCCGGGGTGGTGATCACCCCGTAGCCGGGCGAAAAGGGACTGCGTCCGGTAAGCGACAGCGGCAGATCGTGCCGGTTGGCGTATATTCGCTGCGCCAGCATGGCCCGGCGGAGCCGTTCGTGTGCCTCGGCGTTGATACGCCAGGGCGTATCACGGAGTTCCTGGAGCACCGTGGGCAGGCTGGCGAATGCGCCCTGGGCATAGGAATGGTAGTGACCCGCGTGATGGTATGCGGAGCCGTCGATCTTGAAGGCGCTTGTCGGTTGCAGCATGGACCGCTCCAGCATCGCTTTGAACGCCCTCAGCCACCGCACCTGCTCGGCCGGTTCAGGCTGCATGAGACACTGGTGCAGCATGCGCGGAACGGTGAGGTTGTAGAAGTCCATGTGGGAGGGCGCATCGCCCTCGGCGAAGATTGCGCCGCCGTCGTAGGTGTAGATCAGGAAATCCAGGTGCGGCTGCAGTCGATCGGCCGCGGCGAGCGTGTCTCGCATCAGGAACACGGCATCGGCCCACTCCCCGCCGACCCACCAGTGCCACTTGAAGCCGGATCCCGCCTGCAGCGCCTGATCCTGCAGGTAGTCTGCGACGAGGAGGAAGGCGTCGGCCAGCCGGCGTCGTTGACCCTCATCGTTACTCGACCGGTAGGCGTTGGCGACCTGGCGGGCAAGGGAACTCATGGGGCCGGGGGTCTGCATGCCAAGCCAGTCGGGGCCGTTCTCGTCCAGCCAGTAGGCGATGTCGGTGATCCCGTGTTCGCCTACCGCTGCCAGGTACTGGTAGTTGGCGTCAATGCCCGGCCCTCCACGCACGCCGCCCCCATCGCGCAAGATGCCCAGCGCCTCGGCCTGTCGGCAGAGGTCGTCTACCTGTGCCTGGGGGATGCTCGGCCCCGTATCCAGGCCGAGCAGCTTGCGGATCCCCGCAAGTTCCGCCTCGGTCACACGCACGGGCCTGGGGAACCGCCTCTCGTCCGGCACAGGGCGGCCCCACTGGGCCTCCTTCTCGGGGATGATGGCGTTGCCGCCATAGGTGAGTGTGTTGTACTTGACGAGATCCAGGAACACCGTTCCCCCGGCCACGCGGGTCGGGGCGGTGATGCGTATGTTGTCCACGCGCGAGGTCGGCTGGCCCTGCGGAAAGGCGTGGTAATACGGACGCCCCTGGCGCCAGCCGGTGAACGCCAGCGGGAACCGGAATGAGCCGGTGGAGTTCTCCCCCTCCCGGAACTCGAACACCAGCGCGTCCGGAACGGGCTGCTCGACGTAGACCCAGACGGCGAAGCACGCCCTGCAACGGTATCCGCCGACGCGGGCGGGATCCCCGATGCCGCGGCGGATGACCAGCTCCTCGCCCCGTGACCAGTCCCAGCGCAGGGAGCTCTTGCCTTCCTTGCTGTGCCGGTGACTGGTGCTCAGACTTCCCGGTCGGGTCACCCTGAAGTATTCGGGCACTCCATCCTCGAACGACTCGTGGTACACTGGCGGCTGAGCCTGGGCTGCGCCACTGTCAACCGGCATTCGGTCGGCTTTTCTCGGAAATGGCATGTCAACACCTCGACGAAAGGGTCAACCGCTGGTACGAAGCTGCAGAGACCCAGCCGAAACGACCTCGAGATCGGGAGCCTGAAGGGATTCTGTCCAGGCAGAGTC
Source organism: Candidatus Latescibacterota bacterium (assembly GCA_009694805.1). Lineage (GTDB taxonomy): Bacteria > Latescibacterota > UBA2968 > SICM01 > SICM01 > SICM01. The sequence goes on along the minus strand of SICM01000270.1, from coordinate 2,106 downwards.
TACCGGTCTCTCTGCACCATTGATCGGGGAAGGTAATAAGGCCCGGGAAGGATGTCAAGATTTGCATACCTGAAGTGGGATTTTGCAAGATAGAAAGCTGATGGTTGGCATGTTGACATAATCGTCCGTTATCCGCACTTTGGAGCAAAAGAAGCCCCGATGGCCTGTTCCGCTGGGGCTTCTTTCATTTTTATCTTGACATCCCCCTGCAGATAGATACACATTTGTTTAGTATTCATTGTTTTTCGCCAGACCTGTCACAGGGAGGATATTCAGGTTATGGACCTTCTGTCGTTCCTCGATTCCGAGCGGACGCTCGCAGTCATTCCCTACGAACCCTCTGCCGCTCTCCCCATCCCGTTCTTTGGATCCACCATTCCCGCAGGGTTTCCCTCTCCGGCTGAAGACTACATCGACAAGAGCCTGGACCTGAACGACCTGGTCATCCAGCACCCGGCCGCTACGTTTTTCGTGCGGGTGGAGGGGGACTCGATGATCGACGCGGGCATCCACTCCGGGGACGTGCTCGTGGTGGACCGGGCCCTGACGCCGGGGAACGGCCGGGTCGTGGTGGCGGTCGTGGGGGGAGAGTTCACGGTGAAGCGCATCCGGAAGGTGGGAGACAGGCTCTTTCTGGTCCCGGACAACCCCGACCTGGACCCGCTGGAGATCTCCCCTGAGACGGGCTTTGAGGTCTGGGGCATCGTCACCTATGTCATTCATCGTGTGAAGTGATGCTCCCATGAAGGTCTTTGCCCTGGTGGACTGCAACAACTTCTACGTGTCGCGTGAGCGGGTCTTCTGCCCCCGGCTGTCTCAAAGGCCGGTGGTCGTGCTGTCCAACAACGACGGGTGCGTGGTGGCCCGGTCGCAGGAGGCCAAGGCCCTCGGCATCCCCATGGGCGCACCCGTGTTCCAGTGCCGGGAGGTCCTGGACCGGGAGCGGGTGGAGGCCTGCTCCTCCAACTACACCCTCTACGGGGACATGTCGCGCCGGGTGATGCTCACGCTGGGGCAGTTCACGCCCCACGTGGAGGTCTACTCCATCGATGAGTCCTTCCTGGGGTTCCGTCAGGCGCCCTCCTCGGACCTGACGGCCTTTGCGCAGGACATCCGGGGCACGGTCCGGCAGTGGACCGGCCTGCCGGTGTCCATCGGCATCGGCAGGACCAAGACCCTGGCCAAGCTGGCCAACCGGATCGCCAAGCGGACGGAGACCGCGCAGGGGGTGTTCGACCTGACGGACCCCCATCGGGACCTGCTGGATGGCATCGAGGTGAAGGAGGTCTGGGGCATCGGCCCCCGCTACACGGCGTTCCTGAAGCGTCACGGCATCCGGACCGTGCACCAGCTCACGCAGGCGCGGGACGCCTGGGTCCAGAAGCACCTGACGATCGTGGGCCTTCGCATTGTCCGGGAACTGCGGGGCGTCCCCTGCATCCCCCTGGAGGAGATCCCGCCCTCCAAAAAGGCCATCGCTCGGTCGAGGGCCTTCAGCAGGCCGGTCCGGGCGCTCCCCGAGATCCGGGAGGCCGTGGCCACCTACATCGCCTCAGCCGCTCGTGCGCTCCGAAAACAGGGGTCCGTGGCCGGATGCCTGCACGTCAGCGTGGAGACGAGCAGGTTTAAGACGCCGCGCTATGGGGACGCCGCGACCCTCCGGCTGCCTTTTCCCACGGCCTCTACATCGGACCTCATTCACTTCGCGCACCAGGGGCTGAGACTGATCTTCAAGGAGGGATATCCTTACCACAGGGCGGGGGTGTTCCTGACCGACCTCTCTCCTCAGGACAGCCTTCAGACAGACCTTTTTACGCTGGAGTATTACGACGATCGGAAAAAACGACTGATGGAGCTGGTGGATGGGCTGAACGCCCGGTGGGGGAGGGGGAGGGTCCGGTTTGCGGCGGAGGGGCTGAAGCAGGAATGGGGGATGCGGCAGTCGCGCCGGTCCCCCAGATTTACGACCCGGTGGGAGGAGCTGCCGGTCGTCAGAGCGTCTTGAAGGACATTTTTACAGTTGGTGAGAGGACCCCTACCATGCCCTACGACCACATCGTCATCCAGCCAGAGCAGGACTCTATCCTTTCTGGGGATATCCGCATC
>SICM01000269.1 GCA_009694805.1 Candidatus Latescibacterota bacterium | reverse complement strand
CCCATCCTGGGCACTGGAGGGCTATCCTCGGCCTCCTTGATCCATCCTCTGCCCATTCCCACTCCCACCCACCCCTATATCTCATAGGCGATCCCTGCTATATTGGGGAGTCGTAGCAGGGTACCCGTCTACCCGGTAACGTACTACCTTTTTTAGATCAGTTCCGTCAGGCTCCGAATGATCCTGTACGGCCTCACATCGCTCCCCTCCGGCAGCCCTGTCCCCGCAAAATCGTTCCAGATCCCCTTGATCCCCAGCCGCTGCGGGGCCGCCACTTCCCACTCCAGGTTGTCCCCCACCATCCACGCCTCCCCCGGCGTCACCCCCAGCATCTCCAGCGCGTGACGATAGACCCGCGCATCCGGCTTTCCGGCCCCGAACTCCCCCTCGATCAGGATGAGATCAAAGAAGGACGTCAGTCCGAACTTCTCCACCTTGAAACGCTGCGGCTCAGCGGCGCCGTTCGTGAGCAGGGCCAGCTTCACCCCGTGCGCCCGCAGGCGACGAAGGGCCTCCATCGCGCCGGGAAAAGGCTGAAGGGCCTCTTCGCGCGCAACGGTGTAGGCATCGGCGATCTCGTTCGCCAGGCCGGCATTGTCAAGTCCCAGCTTGAGGAAGGCCATGGCCACGACCTCTCGCCGGGCCATCCCCAGATCCAGACGCCCCCGGCGATGTCGATCCGGGTCGCCCCAGTACCACACGCCGCGCTCCAGGATCGCTTTGAGGACCGGTTGAGGCTGAAAACCCTCCCGCACCACAAATCGGCCACAGACCTCCTGCCAGCATTGCGCCGGACTGCCGTAGGACAGGATGGTGTCGTCCAGATCGAGCAGGATCGCTTTCGGAAAGAGATCAGCCATGGTGCTCCCTCATCCATCCCCCCAGAATGCGGAAGGTCTCATCTTCACTCCACGTCCGGGCGACGCTGAGCCCCTCCGGCGTTCCCAGGGTCTTGTAGATCGTCCGCGCGACCTCATACTCCGCCGCCACCGCCTCCTCCTCCGCTGGCCGCTCCAGTTCGTCCACCGGGTTGATCAGCAAAAACGGCCGGGGGGCCACGAGACCCGCCACGTCCCCCAGGTCGTATTCTTTCAGCACCCCGGGTAGAAAGACGCTGAAGGGGTGGCTGTGAAAAAGACGCTCCGTCAGCGCCCGGTAGGCGTAGAGCATCCGGTTCGCGACCACGCAGCGCACGCCCTCGTCCAGCGCCCCGGCGTAGAGCGCCATCAGCGCCCCGGCCCCCGTCCCGACCACGCCGACGCCCGCCACGTCGCCCCTCCCCTTCAGATAGGCCGCGCCCTGGATCACATCCAGCACGCGCATCCCGAACAGGCTGCGTCCCAGGTAGAGCGCCGACCGGGCGGTGTTCGCCTGGGACCCGAGCAGGAACGCGTCGTAAGGGTGCCCCCCGTCCCGCTCCGGCGGGGGCGCGGTCTCCCCGACGCCCCGGAAGTCGATCGTCAGCACCGCGAACCCCTCCCGCGCCAGGCGCGCGGCCCAGCCAGAGGCCGCCTCCTTCCCCTGGCCGTGTACGAAGACCAGCCCCGGATGCGGACCTTTTCCCTCCGGCCGGAACAGCAGCCCCGGCACAGCGATGTCCGTCTCGCTTCGGTAGACGATGCGCTCCGCGTGCAGGGGAGGAGATTCGATCGGCTCGGCCACCTCGCCTGTCGGCGCACCCTCCGGCATCCGGAACTGCGAGACCCGGACGACCCTCCTCCAGATATCTTCCTGATATAACCTTGCCCCTTCCCGGTCCCGGATCGCGGGCCGCTTGAGCGCCATCCCCCGCGCCATCCGCCGGTTCAGCGTGAAGGGATTCTCCCCGCCCAGCGCCGTGCCCACCTGCCCGGTCTCCGTACAGTTCAGAGCCTCTTCGGGCAGGATCTCCACCGGTTCCTCGACCTCCGGCGGCGCCGGCAGCCCCCACCACCGGGCCAACCATCGTCGAGCCGCCTGCCGCATCTCCACGATGTACCCGTGCTCCCCCTCGATCTCGACGTGGTCCACCCGCTCCGGAACCCCGCAGACCTCATAGGCCCGGCGCACGTCAGCCAGGGCCCCCCGCGCCCCTTCATAAGCCCTGTCCGCGCTCGCCGTGATCATGAGCAGCGGCCTCGGCGCGGCCGCCCAGTAGAGGTCCGTCGGGCACATCCCCCGCGCCAGCGCCGTGAACACGTTCTGCTCCGCGTCTCCCGCCCCCACCACGCGTACATTACCCGTCGCGCAGACCGGGATCGCGACCTTCACCCGGTCCTCCAGCGATGTGATGAACCGCGTCAGCGTCCCCCCGCCGGAACTCCCCGTACACCCGATCCGCTCCGGGTCCACGTCCCCCCGTCCCAGCAGCAGGTCGATGCTTCGCATCCCATCCCAGATGAAATACATCGCCAGGTGGCTGCCTGTCAGAAAGCAGGGGTAACCCGCCATCGTATGCTCATCCACCACGTTCGTCCCCAGCAGGGACCCCTTCAGCACCGGATCGTGGTACATCAACCGCTCCCCCTGCCCCGGCGGGTCGTAGACCAGCGCGATGCACCCGCTCCGGGCCAGCCCCGCGCCCAGGGCCTGGTAGTCCTTATACGCCTTGCCCACGTACCAGTGTCCGATCGGACAGATCACCCCCGGGAACGGCCCCCGCCCCTCCGGCCGGTAGAGGTTCGCCGTCACGTAGAGCCGGGGCTGCGTCTCATAGATCAGCCTTTCAATCGTGTACCCGTCCTGCGCCACGCGCCCGGCCTCCCGGATGTTCAACGGGGTCCGCTCCGGGAACGGGCCTAAAATATCCCGGTAGATCCCCTGCACCTCCGCCTGCCGCGCGGCCAGCGCCTCCGGCGTCCGGACCTCCCCCAGCCGGCGCTCCCGCGCGTCGTAGTATCCCTCCGCGATCCGGCGAAGGTGGTCCGGAAGCATGGGTGAACCCGCATCAGCCATCTTGACCCTCCACAGAACGACCTGAATCCGCAGATGGACGCAGATAAACGCAGATGGAACCCCCTATCTGCGAAACATCTGCGCTTATCTTCGGATCAGAGTTTTACGCCGGCATGCCGGCCAGGCACTCCTCGTAGGTCCGGAACCGCTCCCCCTCCCGCTCCTCCGGGTCCACCAGCTTCAGCCAGAGCGCGCTGCCCGGCTTCTTCCCGCTGAACTCCCGGTGGCTCCGCAGGTGGGACGGGTCGGGTCCGTTCCAGACCACCTCCCCGTCCTGCATGTAGATGAAGTCTCCCCGGTAGCGGTCCACCATCTCCTTCATGCGGTCCCGGTAGAGCAGCCCCTGCTCGCACGCCGTCTGCCGAACCGTCGCCATGATCGCCGGCGGGTCCATCTCCTCCGAGTTGAACTCCGCCAGCGGGGCCTTCACCTCGCTCGCGAAGTCGATCTCGTTCAGGTCCACCGTCCCGAACCCCCCCTGCGCCGCCACGAGCAGGTGGTTGCGATCCCGCCGGAACGGGGGCGTCGGCCAGTCCGACGCCGGGTCGTGCCCCATCAGCGTGGCCGCGCACGCGTCCGTGGCCGTGATCTGGTCCCCCGCGATCAGCGCGTCGCCCACCCGGCCCTGCCCCCCCCACTCCCGGCCCCACTGCCCCGTCAGCGCGTCAATGATGTTCAGGCAGGGGTTCGTGATCTTCCCCAGGTCCGGCAGCACGTAGGACAGCCGGATCGCGTGATGGAAATAGGTCCGCACCCGGCCCTCCGGCATCAGCATCGGCGTCAGGCCGAACAGGTTCTTCATGCAGAGCGTCACGCCCATGAACAGGTGGTTCTTCATCTTGGCCACAGACACCACCGCGTCCGCGTCCGCGAAGCAGGCGCTCAGCTTGTACTGATCGAACATGAACCCCCCGCCCGGCACCCGGTAGGTGCTGAAGGGAGGGAGGTTCGAGTCCACGAACTCGACGCCGAACTCCTTCAGGTAAGGCTCGTAGTTGATGTTCCCCGTCGCCACGCCGTCCGGCGTGTAACCGTTGGTGTCGGCGGCCACCAGCTTCGCCGTCGTGTGCTCCTTTAGAAGCCGCAGGACCGACCGGCAGACCGCGTCATCCACCAACTCCTGCCGCCGCCCCTCGAAATAGACGATGTCCTTCTGGAGCTTCATCATGTTGAACTTGATGACCACCTTCTTCGCCTTCTCGATCTTCTCCCACGAACGGGTCAGGGGATCGGTGATCCGTCGCAGGGTCTGGTAGACCTCCTCCTCCGACGCGCGATGGTCGCAGCGCGCCGCACGGACCTTATACTGTTTTTCTGACATGGGGACCTCCTTTATATTTTAGTCACGGGTCGATTTTGGACTCGCGACCAATATCTCTTGTGCCGCCCGGATCACCGTCTCGACCTCCTCCTCGGACAACGCCGGGTAGAGCGGCAGGGAGAGGGCCGAACCCTGCGCCGCCTCGGCCCCCGGAAACGCCTCCTGGCTCATCCCAAGCGACCGGTGCAGGGGGCAGAACACAGGCCGGCGCGCCGCCACGCCCGCTCGCTCGAAAGCCGCGATCACACCCTCCACGTCCCCCCTCACCCGGACGACGTAACGAAAGAAGATATGTCCGGGCGCCTGCACCGGCAGTCCGCACGACGCTCCGGACAGGGCCAGGCTGTACCGGGCGGCGATCTCCCGACGCCGGGTGATGAAGGCATCCAGCCTGCCGAACTGCACCTCCCCCACCGCCGCGTGCAGGTCCGACAGCTTGTAGTTGAACCGCACCGCCGCGTCTTCCCGGCCGTCGTATGTGCGCAGGTCCCGGGCCCGCGCCGCCAACGCTTCGTCCCGCGCGGCGACCATCCCCCCCTCCCCGCAGGCAATCACCTTCGTCGCAAAGAAGGAGAAGACCGCCAGGTCTCCCCATCCCCCCGCCGGCCTCCCGCCCACCCCTGCGCCCAGACCCATGGCGCAGTCCTCGATCACCGGCAACCCGACGCCCTGCACCGCCTCCACGTCCGCCGGAAGCCCAAACATGTGGGGCAGGATCACGGCCCGGGTCCGGCGCGTGACCCTCCGCCGGAGGTCCCCGGCGTCCAGGTTGAACGTCTCCGGGTCCACGTCCACGAGCAGCGGCGCGGCCCCGGTGTAACGGACCGCGTGGAGCAGCGCCGAACAGACATAGGACGGAAGGGCCACCTCGTCGCCCGCCCCCACGCCCAGCGCCAGCAGCGCCAGGTGCAGGGCAGCGGTCCCGGAACTGACGGCCACGGCCTGGCGCATCCCGACGCGGGCGGCCAGCCCCCGCTCAAACGCCGCGACCCGTTCCCCGCCCGAAAGCTGCCCGGACCGGATCACGGCCACAGCCGCCGCTTCCTCTTCGGGACCCAGAAAGGGACGAGAGTGGGGAATCATAAAAATAGAATGGCCAAAGAGACCCCTCCCCGACGCGGGGAGGGGAGAAAACCAGGAGATATAGTCAGCATAATGTACAGATCAAAAGAGGGCGCGACAGGGTGGTGGAACGCGACGACTAGGAGCGTTAGGTTGGGTGGAGAAACCCCCACCACCGGAGTCCAGCAGAAGCACCAAACATGCCGGGGGCACAAATCCCAATAGACCGCAGGACGTTAAGGTTGCGGCGCGCCCAGCCCCTCCGGCGCTTGAGGAGCGCCCTTCTTTTGCCCCACTTTTCTTGAGCGAGCAAGAAAAGTGGGAATGCGATATAGGGGGGGGAAGGGTGGGGAAATATAATAACCGTCTACTCGACACTGTTCACTCACGATTACCAAAAATTGACGCAAGATATTGTTTTAGCTGATATAAATAGCAGTTTTGGATTATCGCAGGAACCGCCTCTTAGAGAGCCGTATTCGTTGGTGAAGCTGACGCCTATATTTCAGGCCCGAAAGC
>SICM01000032.1 GCA_009694805.1 Candidatus Latescibacterota bacterium | reverse complement strand
GCTAACTGTCCCGCCCAGCAGCGATGCCAAACCAGTCGCAGTCGTTTGCCCAAACGAACTGATGAGGTAATCGCTATACAGGTCAAGAAGGTCTTTGTTGGTCATACCCCAAATTTAATCAATTCTCCCCGCGCTGCGTAAGGTGAGCTACAAATTAGGAAAAGGATGTCTTATGGAGAAGTTCGCCGGAATGCCCGCCAAACAGGGTCTCTACGACCCCCGGTTTGAGCACGAGGCCTGTGGCATCGGGTTTGTCGTGAACATCAAGGGCAGACGGTCTCACGACATCGTGCGTCAGGCGCTCACGGTCCTGGTGAACCTGGATCATCGGGGCGCCTGCGGGTGCGAGGACAACACCGGAGACGGGGCCGGCATCCTGATGCAGATCCCGCACGAGTTTCTCGGCCACGCCTGTGAGGGGATCGGCCTGCGGTTCCCCAAGCCGGGGAGATACGGGATCGGGATGGTCTTCCTGCCTCCTGAGAGGGAACAGCGCCGCCAGTGCGAAAAGATCCTTGAAGAGATCATCCGGGAAGAGGGCCAGGAGGTACTCGGCTGGCGCAAGGTCCCCACGGACAACCTCTATCTCGGCGCCACGGCCAAGGCGTCCGAGCCATTTGTGCAGCAGGTCTTCGTCGGACGCCATCCCGGGCTCCAGGACGACATGGCGTTCGAGCGCAAGCTCTACGTGATCCGCCGACGGGCGGAGAACGCGATCCGCTACGGCGGCGTCTCGGGGGGCGAATTCTTCTATCTCTCCAGCCTCTCCTGCAAGACCCTCATCTACAAAGGCATGCTCACGGCCGGACAGCTGGAGACGTTTTATCCGGACCTGGCGGACCCGCGCGTGGAGACGGCCCTGGCGCTGGTACACTCGCGGTTCAGCACGAACACCTTCCCGAGCTGGGCGCGCGCCCACCCCTACCGTTACATGATCCACAACGGCGAGATCAACACCCTGCGCGGCAATGAGAACTGGATGTACACGCGGCAGGCGATGCTGGCCTCCGACCTGTTCGGGGACGATCTCACCAAGCTCTTCCCCATCATTCAGGAGGATGGGAGTGACTCGGCAAAATTCGACAACTGCCTGGAGTTTCTGACGCTGGGGGGCCGCTCTCTGCCGCATGCGATGCTGATGATGATCCCGGAGCCGTGGGAGAATCACCAAGACATGAGCGACGAGAAGCGGGCCTTCTACGACTACCACAGTTGCCTGATAGAGCCGTGGGACGGGCCGGCGTCGATCGCCTTCACGGACGGGGTCCGGGTGGGGGCGGTGCTCGACCGAAACGGCCTGCGGCCCTCGCGCACCTACGTGACCAAGGATGATCTGGTGATCATGGCCTCCGAGGTGGGCGTGCTCGATGTGCCGCCGGAGCGTGTGCTGCACAAGGGACGGCTGAAGCCGGGGCGGATGTTCCTGGTGGACACGGAGGAAGGCCGCATCATCAGCGACGAGGAGTTGAAGCGCCAGATGGCCTCGGAACGCCCCTACCGCCGGTGGCTGGACGAGCACCTGGTGGCGTTCAAAGACCTGCCGGACGCCCCGCATCCGAAGTCGGAACCGGACCATGGGGCCGTGCTGCAGCGCCAGCAGGCCTTCGGGTACACCTTTGAGGACCTGCGCGTGTTTCTGGGCCCCATGGCTCGAAGCGGCAGGGACCCTGTCGGTTCCATGGGCAACGATGCGGCGCTGGCCGTGCTGTCCGACCGGCCGCAGATGCTCTACAACTATTTCAAGCAGCTCTTCGCGCAGGTGACCAACCCGCCCATCGACCCTATCCGCGAGGAGATCATCACGGCCACCACGATCACCCTCGGCCCGGAGCGCAACCTCCTGGAGCCGGATCCGGAGAGCTGCCGCCGGATCCGGCTCCAGACGCCGATCCTGAAGGACGGGGAGTTGGAGAAGCTGCGCCGGATCGACCGGGCCGGGTTCAAGGCCGTGACCCTGCCGATCCTGTTCAAGGCCGTGGAGGGGGAGGCCGGGCTGAAGAAGGCCCTGGACGACCTGTTCCGGGCCGCGGACCGGGCGATCTCCGAGGGGGTCAACCTGCTGATCCTGTCGGACCGGGGCGTGGACCGTGAGCACGCGCCGATCCCCGCCCTCCTGGCGGTCTCCGGCCTTCACCATCACCTCATCCGCGCGGGCACCCGCACGCGCGCCGGGCTGGTGCTGGAGTCCGGAGAGCCCCGCGAGGTGCATCACTTCTGCCTGCTGCTGGGCTACGGGGCCCAGGCCATCAACCCCTACCTGGCCTACGAGGGCCTGGACGACATGATCCGCCAGGACGTGCTGCCCGGGGTCCCCTACGACGAAGCGGTGAAGAACTACGTCAAGGGCGTGGTCAAGGGCGTGGTCAAGGTCATGGCCAAGATGGGCATCTCCACGTTCCAGTCCTACTGCGGGGCGCAGATCTTCGAGGCGGTGGGGATCCGGCAGGAGGTGATCGACCAGTACTTCACCTGGACCGTCTCCCGCGTGGAGGGGATCGGCCTGGACGTGATCGCACGGGAGGCGCAGATGCGGCACGCGCACGCCTTCCCGGAGAACCCGACCAACGGCCACACGCTCGACACGGGCGGGCAGTACCAGTGGCGGCAGGACGGCGAGTACCACCTGTTCAACCCCCAGACCGTTCACAAACTGCAATTAGCCTGCCGCACCGACAGCTACAAAGTGTTCAAAGAATACGCCGAGCTGATCGACGACCAGTCCCGGCGGCTCGCCACGCTGCGCGGCCTTCTGGAACTGAAGTATGCCTCCGAGCCGATTCCGGTCGAGGAGGTGGAGTCCGTGGAGGCCCTCTGCCGGCGGTTCAAGAGCGGGGCCATGTCCTACGGCTCCATCAGCCAGGAGGCCCACGAGACCCTGGCCATCGCCATGAACCGCCTGGGCGGGAAGAGCAACACGGGGGAGGGGGGCGAGGACCCGGCGCGCTACGTCCCGGACCCCAACGGGGACTCCCGCAACAGCGCCATCAAGCAGGTGGCGTCGGGGCGCTTCGGGGTCACCAGCTATTACCTGGTGAACGCCAGGGAACTCCAGATCAAGATCGCCCAGGGGGCCAAGCCCGGGGAGGGGGGGGAACTTCCGAGCCGAAAGGTCTATCCCTGGATCGCCAAGGTGCGCCACTCGACGCCGGGCGTGGAGCTGATCTCGCCGCCGCCGCACCACGACATCTACTCCATCGAGGACCTGGCCCAGTTGATCCACGACCTGAAGAACGCCAATCACCACGCCCGCATCAGCGTCAAGCTGGTGTCCGAGATGGGCGTGGGCACCATCGCGGCCGGGGTGGCCAAGGGACACGCGGACGTGGTGCTGATCAGCGGGCACGACGGCGGGACCGGGGCCTCGCCGCAGACCAGCATCAAGCACGCCGGGCTGCCGTGGGAGCTGGGGCTGGCGGAGGCCCACCAGACCCTGGTCATGAACAACCTGCGCAGCCGTATCGTCGTGGAGACCGACGGGCAGCTCAAGACCGGCCGGGACGTGGCCATCGCCGCGCTGCTGGGGGCCGAGGAGTTCGGGTTCGCGACCACGGCCCTCGTGGCCCTGGGCTGCATCGTCATGCGGGTCTGCCACCTGGACACCTGCCCGGTGGGGGTGGCCACGCAGAACCCGGAGCTGCGGAAAAATTTTTCGGGCGACCCTCAGTACGTGGTCAACTTCATGCGCTTCATCGCCCAGGACCTGCGCGAACACATGGCCCGGCTCGGTTTCCGGACGATCGAGGAGATGGTGGGCCGGACCGACCGGCTCGACCCGAGGCGGGCGGCCACGCACTGGAAGGCGAGGGGGCTGGACTTCTCCAGGATCCTCCACCAGCCGGACGCCGGACCGGAGGTGGGCCGCACCTGCCAGATCCCGCAGGACCACGGCCTGGAGAATGCGCTCGACAATCAGACGCTGATGGACCTGTGCGAACCGGCCCTGGAGCGGGGCGAGCGGGTGAAGGCGACCCTGCCCATCCGCAACATCAACCGCGTGGTGGGGACTATCCTGGGCAGTGAGGTGACGCGACGCCACGGGCCGGACGGCCTGCCGGAGGACACCATCCATCTGCGCTTCGAGGGGTCGGCGGGCCAGAGCTTCGGGGCCTTCGTGCCGCGCGGCGTCACCCTGGAACTGGAGGGGGACGCGAACGACTACTTCGGCAAGGGACTCTCCGGGGGCAAGCTCATCCTGTATCCCCCGGAGGGGTTCACCTTCATCCCGGAGGAGAACATCATCACGGGCAACGTGGCCTTCTACGGGGCCACGGGCGGAGAGGCCTACATCCGGGGCGTTGCGGGCGAGCGGTTCTGCGTCCGGAACAGCGGCGTGCGCGCGGTGGTGGAGGGGGTGGGGGATCACGGGTGCGAGTACATGACCGGGGGCCGTGCCGTGGTGCTCGGCTCGACGGGCCGGAACTTCGCCGCGGGCATGTCGGGGGGCATCGCCTACGTGCTGGACGAGGCTGGAGACTTCCCCCGGCGCTGCAACCCGGAGATGGTAGACCTGGAACGCCTCGAGGAGGAGGGGGAGGTCGCGGAGGTGGAGGAGATGATCCGACGCCACGCTGAATACACGCAGAGCAAGCTGGCGTGGGAGGTCCTGGCCAAGTGGGAGGAGATGGTCCCGCAGTTCGTCAAGGTGATGCCCAGAGACTACAAGCGCATGCTCCAGTCTCTCAAGCGGGTGGAGGCGACGGGCCTGACGGGCGACGAGGCGATGATGGCGGCCTTCCGGGAAGGCGTCGCGGAGACGGCGTGAGGCAGGCAAAATGGGAAAATGCAAAATGCAAAATGCAAAATGCAAAATAGACAGGCCCCGATGGGGGAAACGTGATGGGTAAACCGACCGGTTTCACTGAGTATCCCCGCGAACTTCCGGCGGACCGCGCCCCTGAGACGCGGGTTCGCGACTGGAAGGAGTTCCATCTCCACTTTCCAGAGGAGAAGCTCCGGCAGCAGGGGGCGCGTTGCATGGACTGCGGCATCCCCTTCTGCCATACGGGCGCTCTGATCAGCGGGATGGCGTCGGGATGCCCGATCCACAACCTCATCCCGGAGTGGAACGACCTGGTCTACCGGGGGCTCTGGCGGGAGGCGCTGGAGCGACTGCACAAGACCAACAACTTCCCGGAGTTCACCGGCCGGGTCTGCCCGGCCCCGTGCGAGGGGTCGTGCGTGCTGGGCATGCATACGCCGCCGGTCACGATCAAGAGCCTCGAATGCGCCATCGTCGACAGGGCCTTTGAGGAGGGGTGGGTGACGCCGGCCCCCCCTGCCAGGCGCACGGGCAAGCAGGTGGCCGTGGTGGGCTCCGGGCCGTCGGGGCTGGCCTGCGCGGCGCAACTCAACCAGACCGGGCACCGGGTGACCGTGTACGAGCGGGCGGACCGGATCGGCGGCCTGCTGATGTACGGCATCCCGAACATGAAGCTGGACAAGGCCACGGTGCAGCGCCGGATCGACCTGATGGCCGCCGAGGGGATCACGTTCGTGACGAACACGGAGGTCGGCAAGGACATCCCGGCCTCACAGCTCATGAAGGAATTCGACGCCGTGGTGCTGTGTGGCGGGGCCACCAAACCCAACAACCTGCCGATCGAGGGGAGGGAGCTGAAAGGCATCCACTTTGCCATGGAGTTCCTGCGCGCCAACACCAAGAGCCTGCTGGACTCCGGGCACCAGGATGGCCACTACATCTCGACCAAAGACAAGCACGTCATCGTGATCGGGGGCGGGGATACCGGCACGGACTGCGTGGGGACATCCATGCGGCACGGGTGCAAGAGCCTCACCCAGTTCGAAATCTTGTCCAGGCCGCCGGACGATCGTCAGCCCGACAACCCCTGGCCGGAGTGGCCGAAGGTCTACCGGCTGGATTACGGCCAGGAGGAGGCCAAGGCCCGCTTCGGGGACGACCCTCGCCAGTATCTGATCATGACGAAGCGGTTTGTCGGAGATGAGCGTGGGCAAGTCAGGGAGCTTCATACCGTGCAGGTCGAATGGGCCAGCGGGGACAACGGCAGGCCCTTCCCGAAGGAGGTCCCCGGAACTGAGAAGGTCTGGCCCGCGGACCTGGTGTTTCTGGCCATGGGCTTCCGGGGCCCGGAGGATACGGTCCTGGAGCAGCTCGGCGTGGAGCGGGACGAGCGGTCCAACGCCAGGGCGGAGCACGGCAGGTTCGTCACGAACGTGAAAGGGGTGTTCGCGGCGGGGGACATGCGCCGGGGGCAGAGCCTGGTGGTCTGGGCGATCAACGAGGGGCGCGGCGCGGCGCGGGAGTGCGACCGGTATCTGATGGGATCGACGAATCTGCCGTGAGCGACGCTGTGCGAAGGGAACCCCTGAGAGGCTGCGGGACTCCGCAGCCTTTTTTGTTGCCTAAGACACTTCTCATTCCTATATTCTTTAAACATCGTTTTTGATCACACTGGTCCGGCTGGAGTGGCGTCTGAAAGGAGGCCCGACATGGCCGCCGAAGGGAAGGGAACCGTGGAGGTCGCCGACGGGAAGAAGACTGTCAGGACCGCCAACGAAAAAAGGCTTGCAACGGGAGGCGATGGGAAAGGGGTTGCTGCGGTCGCTGACGCGAAGGCGCCGCCGGCGATCCCGAAGGCCGAGACGCCCCAAACCCAGCCTTCTGTGACGAAGCACAGGATCAGCGAACCCGAGGTTCAGCTCTCCGAGGACGATCTGAGGCTGATCAACACCCGGTCCGGCCTGACCCAGCTTCTCCTGTCCCGGAACGTCAAGCTGAAGCGGGTTCGCCAGACGTTGCGCTACCAGGAAGAGCTCATGCAGCTTCAGGTCGAGCTCATCAAGCTCCAGCGATGGGTTCAGGAAAACGCCAGGAAGGTCGCGATCCTGTTCGAGGGGCGGGACGCGGCCGGGAAGGGGGGCACCATCCGGCGCTTCACGGAGCACCTGAGCCCGCGATCGATACGGGTGGTCGCCCTGCCAAAGCCCACGGAGGAGGAGCGGGGGCAGTGGTACTTCCAGCGCTACTCGCAGCAACTCCCGAACGCCGGAGAGATCGTGTTCTTCGACCGGAGCTGGTACAACCGGGCGGTGGTGGAGCCGGTCAACGGCTTCTGCACAAAGGAGGATTACGCGCGGTTCATCCAGCAGGTCCCGGAATACGAGCACATGCTCTACGAGGACGGCCTGACGATCGTCAAGTTCTGGTTCTCCATCTCCAAAGAGGAGCAGCTGCGGCGGTTCGAGTCCCGCCGGGGAAACCCCCTGAAGCAGTGGAAGCTCAGCCCGGTGGACGCCAGGTCGCAGGAGCTGTGGGACCTGTACACCTCTCACAAGGAGCAGATGTTCAGCAAGACCCACACGTCCTTCAGCCCATGGATCATCGTCCGGGCCAACGACAAGCAGCTCGCCCGGTTAGAGAGCATCCTGCCCTACAGCGGGAAAGAGGAGACGAAGGTCAGGATCATCCCGGACCCGAACATCGTCACGCGGTTCCACCGGGAGATCGTCAAGATCGACTGAAGCCCGCCTGGCACGGAAACGGGGCCTGTGTCGCTCGACACAGGCCCCGTTTTTTTTCACGACGATGAATACATCCCCGCCAAATGCCCCCATGAGGTCGCATCCCCCAACCCTGTGCTACAAAACCTCATTCCCTCTGCGCCTGCTTCGTCCCTTCGGCGGCGGCGGCGGCGTCGAGGAGTTGATTGTTCCGGATGAGGGCGCCGGGCACCCGCGCCAGGGCGACCCCGTTGGCGACGAGCGTCAGGACGGCGAGGAGGTGGTGGACAATGGGCGGGAGGGCCCGCGCGTGGACGCCTCCGCCGAACATGGCCGCGAACATGGTCAGGAAGATGGCGAGGAGGGCCCACGGAAAGAGACGCTTCCTGAAGCGCTTCGCCCCGTCCAGATAGAGCCGGTCGAGCCCCCGCTCCTCTGTCTCGCGTTCGATGGCGGCGCCCGTGCCGACGAAATAGAAGATCGTGATCGTGTGGGAGAGCAGGACGACCATCGTCGTGATGAGGGCGATGGTGATATGTCTTGCGAGGGGCGCGATGCCGTAGGCGGCCGCGTAGCCGAACGCCGTGCTGGCGATCAGCAGGGGCACGGAGAGGACCGCGAGGGCCAGGATGACAGCCTGCATGACACCTCTAAAGGAAAGGATGAAGGATGGAGGATGAAGAGAAAAGGATCAGGGGCGCATCGCCTTTTCGGCTCGCTCCAGATTGACCCTGGCCTGGGCGTCGGACGGGTCCGCCCGGAGGGCCTCCCTCCAGAGGGCGACGGCCCTGGAGAGGTCCCCACGCCTCGCGTAGAGCGCGCCGAGGTCATTCCGGATGTGCGGGACGCGGGGGTCGAACGCCAGCAGCTTTTCATAGAGGGCGATGGCCTCGTCCATCTTTCCCATCTTCTGGTAGAGCAGGCCGAGCCCGGCGTAGGACGGCGTATAGTCCGGCTTGAGACGGATGGCCCGCTGGAAGGCGGCGGCTGCGGAGTCGGCCTGGCCCTGCTGCGCCCAGGCGACGCCGAGGTGGTGGTAGGCCTCCACGAATTCGGGGTTGCGCGCGACGGCCCGTCGGAACGCCTCAGCCGCCTCTGCGAATCTCCCCTGCTGCATGCAGGCCAGGCCGAGTTTCAGACAGAGTTCAGGGCGGTCCGGGGCGATTTCGACGGCCTTCCGCAAGGTTTCGAGGGCCTCCCCCATCCTGCCGGATGCGGCCAGCGCCTCCCCGAGGCCGAGGTAGGCGTCGGCGTCCTTCGGGTCTTCGGCGATGGCCCTCCGGAAAAGGGTTTCGGCCTCGGAGGTCTTGCCCTGTCTGGCGCAGGCCGAGGCGAGGTCGGCCAGGACGCCGGGGGCGCCCGGGGCCAGTTCGAGGGTCTTCCGGCAGGCGGCCTCCGCCTCCGGGTATCTCCCCTGCGCGGCCAGGACGCGGCCCAGGCCGGCGTGGGCCTCCGCGAAGCCGGACTGGGCCTGGATGGCCCTCCGGAAAGCGGCTTCGGCCTCTCTGTAGTGTCCGGTTACGGCGTGGGTCAGGCCGAGGTTGTAGCTGGCCTTCGCGTGGTTCGGGTTGAGGCGGATGGCCCGCTGGTAGGCCCTGACGGCCGCGTCATAGCGGTTCCGCATGGCGTAGATGAGGCCGAGGTCCGCCCAGGCGTCGGCGTCCCCGGAGTCGGCGGCCACGGCGCGTTCGATCTCCTTCGCCGCCTCGTCGAGACGGCCCTGCCGGGCGAGGGAGATGCCCAGGTCACGCCGGGCTGCGGCGGAATCCGGCCGGGGAGACAGGACCTTCTGGAGGGTGACCTCCGCAGCCTGACGGCGCGCGGTGTCGAGCGAGTCGAGGGGGAGCGACCTGGCAGCGCTCACTTCTGGCAGGGCTCGCGCCGCGTCCGGGGCGGGCGTGGAAGCGGGACGAGGCGCACGGGCGAAGTAGGCCACGACGCCGAGGATGGCCAGGAGCGCCAGGCCGACGAGCCAGGCCCTATGGGAGGGTCGTATACGGTTCATAGCAAACCCTAATATACACCGTCGGGGCGACCGGTGCAAGCGCGCTGAGCGACGGGACATTTGCGCCGCTTCCTCCCGCTGATGAAAAATGGCGCTTGACATCTCTGTCTGTTTTTTTAAGATGATGTGGTACATGGTCGGCTCCGGAGGCGCAGGAGCGCCCCGTTGATCGCGCGGCGGGTGAACAGGAGGGGAT
This sequence comes from Candidatus Latescibacterota bacterium, assembly GCA_009694805.1. Taxonomy (GTDB): domain Bacteria; phylum Latescibacterota; class UBA2968; order SICM01; family SICM01; genus SICM01. The sequence continues at coordinate 22,296 of SICM01000032.1, read as the reverse complement.
GAGATGCGGATCGGGACGTACAACGTGCTGGGATTGCGGGGCTACCCGCCGGAGGAGGCGGAGAAGGTCATCGGGGACCGGCTCGGGGAGGTCGCGGCGGGGCACTTCGCGGGGGTCTTCGGTGGGCTGGGGTGCGACATCCTGGGGCTGCAGGAGGGGGTGCCGTTCCCGCAGATCCAGCGGGTCGCCCGCGCGATGGGGGTCCGCCTGGCGACGTTTCCGTCGCCTTGCGGGTGGCCGGGGCACCTGCTCACCCGGCATCCCATCCTGGAGTCGCGGACCTTCAGCCACTTTGCGCCGGACGCGGGGGAGCGGCCTTTGAGCCGCGTGGCCGGGGCGGCGCTGCTGGACGTGGGGGACGATCAGCGGCTCTGGGTGGTGGTCATTCACCTGTATCCGGGGATTGGAGAAGACCGGCGCGCGCGTCGCGCCCCGGAGGTCGTCCTCCTGGACGAGCGGGTCGCCGCGCTGGTGGCCGAAACGCCGCACGTGATCGTGCTGGGGGACTTCAACTGCCAGGTCGAAGAGGAGATGCATCAGCGCCTGAAGGCGCAGGGTTTTGTGAATGCGATGGAGCGGGTGGGCGGGGGCCTCCAGCCGACGATCGGGCAGCACGCCATCGACCACATCTACGCGAGCCCGGCGCTGGCGGGGCGTCTCACCGCTGCGGAGGTGATCCGGGGACCGGGGTTCCTGGTGGAGGAGCCGAAAGGCCCGGGGCAATGGGCATATTCGGATCACCTGCCGGTGATCGCGGAGATGGACTGGCCGTAGTGGATAAGGTGGGGTCAAAGAAGGGTGCTCGCTCAGAGGCTTTCCTTACCGGCCCTCCCACCTTTCTTGCTCGTGCAAGAAAGGTGGGGCCAAAGAAACACGCGCCTCAGGCGCCGGAGGGGCTTTGGCGCGCCGCAACCTTGACGTTCAGTTGTCGCACCTCATGATGTGCCCCCGGAGAGTGGGTTGCTTCTGCTGGACTTCAGTGGTGGGGGTTTCTGGCGGCGCGCCTTACTGCTCCCCCTCTCCCCGGTTCCCCGGCTATCCGGTTCTCCGTTTCGGGGAGGGGTCGGGGGAGGGGTCTCTGTGGTTCAATTTTTCCTGGAGGTGCTGACATGGTTCGTCCCGTGAAACTGCCCGATGAGGTGGAGCCTCTGGCCCGGTTCGTGGAGGAGACGCCTCCGGGGACGATCGTGGGGGAGACGGTGAAACGGCTGCGGGAGGGCGTGCCGGAGCGGGAGATGATGGTCGCGGCTGCGCTGGCGGTCGTGCGGTCCACGGAGATGCCCTTCGTCCACCACGGGGGGCCGCTGCATCCGGTGGCCGCCCTTCCGGCGGTGGAGGCCACGATGGGGCGGATGCCGGAGGGGCTGCGCTGGCTGCCCCTGCTCCAGGACGTGGCCCTGGCCAACCGTCACATCCACGACCCGGGGTCCGGGCCGTCGATCATGCCGGAGATCGCGCCTCTGAGGGCAGGGGGCGTGGACGCCACGGTCGAGGCGTTCCGGCGGTGCCTGGGCCGGAACACGACGAGCGCGGCAGAGCATCATTTCCTCTGGCTTCTTCAGAATGCCCAGGGGAGGGCGACGGAGGCCCTGTTGCGCGTGGCGGTGGAGAACTACCGATACGACGAGCACAAGCTGATCGCGGTGGTGAACGCCTTCAGGCTGCTGGATCAGATTGGCTGGCAGTTCGCCCCGATCCTGCTGCGGGGGGTGGTCCGCTACAACTTCATGCCGTCGGTGTGGGCGAAGGCCCCGCCGGCAGAGGGGATCGAGGCGCTGGTCGAGCGCCATCGGTTGAAGGAGGGGATCCGGTATGAGGGGGAGGATGCGGACGACCGGGTGGCGGAGCTGAGGCGGTCGCTGGTGGAGGACGCGCTCGAAGAGGCCCCGGAGCGGATCGCGGCCGCGTTGCGGGACGGGATGTCCTTGCGGGGCGCTGCGGAGGCGGTCTCCCTGGCGGCGTCGGATCTGTTCGTCGGGATGGAGACGGCCACCCCGATGGGGATTCACTTCATGACCGGCGCGAACGCGATCCGGTGGGTCTGCCGGGCGGACCCTCCGCTCGGCGTGAAGGCGCTCCTGATGTGGGCGCTGGGGCCGGAGACGCGGGGGGTCAAGGGATCCAAGATACACCCGGCCGAGGCGCCGGCGCCGGCGACGCTGGACGCCGTGGCGGAGGCCATCCGCGCCAACGACGGGGCGCATGCCTCGGCGCGGGCGACGGGCTACCTCTCCTCCGGGGGCGATCCGCGGGCGCTTCTGAGGGCGCTGGGGGAGTTTGCGGCGCAGGACGATTCGACGGAGATGCACGCCCTGAAGCACCATCAGGCGATGGTGGAGGAGTTTGAGGGGGCGCGTCCGGCGTACGCCGCCACGCACCTCGCGGCGCAGGCGAAGGAGGCGGCGCTGCACGCAGGGAAGGGGACGGGGGTGTACGAACAGGTACGGGAGGCATTGAAGTAGGGGCGCGGCATGCCGCGCCCCTACTTTCATTTCCTTTCGAGCAGTTCGATCTCGTAGCCGTCGTGGTCCGTGACGAAGGCCATCTTGCGGCCTGCGACGAAGGAGGTCCGCCAGTCGTCCGGCCAGATCGTGAGGCCCTTCTTCTCCAGTTGATCGCAGAAGGCGATCAGGTCGGGCACGCCGATGGCGATGTGCATCAGGTCCTCCGGCACGTTCAGCTTGTAGTCCGGGGAGTAGGTCAGCTCCCAGCCGTGGTCGTTGCCGGGCAGTTCGAGGTGGGCGATCTGGTTTCCCGCCGGGGACTTGTCCGAGCGGCTTAGGACGACGAACCCGAAGTTGTCGCAGTAGTACTTGATCGCTTTGTCCAGGTTACCGACCCGGATGCGGGTGTGCATGAAAACGGCCATAGCAGACTCCTTTTGTGAAGCAGGGGCACGGCGACGCCGTGCCCCTGCAAAATTATTGCGGCCCGATTATACGGATGCCGCCTTCCTCCGCCGTGCGGCGCAGGAAGGCGCTCACCTCCGGCAGGTCCTTCTCCCCGGCGGCCTCCACGATCACCGGGTATTCGGGGTCGAGGGCTTCCAGGCGACGGAGGAAGGTCCGATAGTCGAGCAGGCCCCGGCCCGCCGGGACGGTCTCCAGGTGGAGGGTGAGCCGGTCCTCGATGACGATGTCCTTGGCGTGGGCGCTGACGATGCGGTGGTCGAGCGCATCCACCATCTGGTCGATGGCGGGGCCGGTCTGGAACACGGTCTTGAGGGTGATCCAGTTCACGGGGTCGAAATCGCACCGGACGTAAGGCGATCCGACGGCGTCCAGGACCTCCCGCATCACGTCCGCGTCCTCCAGGGTGACGAGCTGGTGGCCCTCCAGGCTCAGGAAGACGTCCTGGTCCTCCGCGGCCTTTGCGCACTCCCGGAGGCTCTTGATGAGCTGCTCCCGGGATCCGGGATTCCAGTTGTCGGGGTGGGGGTTCCACGGCCCGGTGGGGCTCATCGACCCCGGCCCGGTGTCGATGCCCCGGGCCCCGATGTCACCGGCCACGCGCAGGGCCTCCTGGAGGGTGTGAACGGCCTGCCACCGCTGGCCCTCGTCCGGGTGGATGAGGCACTGCCAGTAGCCGGTGGTCTGGTACATCCGGAGGCCCTCGCCGGCCAGGAGGTCGCGCAGTCGCTGACATTGAGCCTTTGAGGTCTGGAAGGGATCGTTCGCCCTGAAGCGCGTGAAGACGCCGGAGAAGCCGAGGTCGCGCACGCGCTTCGCCATCTCGACTGTGAAGTCGTCCATGTTCGCGGGCAGGAACGCGCCCGACATGCCGAACCGCATAGCCCCTCCTATGAGTCCGTACGGACTCTTAACTTTCGATGCCGGCGTCGCGCAACCACTGCTGCTTGGCTCTTTCCTGAAATCCCCCCGTACGAGCGGCGATCACGAGTTCCTTGAAATCGGGCAGGTTTTCAATCAATACGGTTCCATGCTGTGGCATGAAGCAGATGAGGGGAAAGCAATCTGCGAGCGAGCCCTTGGCGAGGGCAAAGTTTCCCGCTTCATCGTTGTGATGAATCGCATTGCCGCCACTGTAGCCCGAGGCTCCCATCAGGGCCGAGTTGAGCATGGTCTTGATCAACATCACGCGGGTGCTGACGTCTCCAAAACGGTGATGCTCGCGGTGTCCCTGGCTTTGCAGGCGATCGTCGATGCCGCTCATTCTGGCCACGCCGCTGGCCAGCGACGATGAGGACGAAAATTTTTTGAGCAACTGGGCGTTGAGGTTGTGCCGGGCCGACATGAGATCCGGCTTTCCCGTTTTGGGCCAGATCGCGAAGAGATCGTAGTCGGCCGTCACGCAGGCCTTGAACCCGCGTTGCTTCGTCCCCGGGTTGGTCAGGCCAAGAAGGGTTTCATGGCCGCGGAATTTGATGGGCGTGGCGCCAGTCGGGACCTGCTGCTTGAACGGTTTTTTTGCCCGGGTGTTGATGCAGAGTACATAGTACCCGTCCGGCGTCTCGTCACCGACCTGCAACCACGAGTTGGTCGCGTTGCCGGCCGGAACCAGCCGCCAGCTCAGCTCGGTACTGCCTTTGATCGCCTTCGATTCGCCGATGAAGTCGCGGCCATCCATTTTCGGGTCGATCCATGCCCTTGGTCTTCAGTTCCTGGATGCGCTTCGTGGAGATCGCAATGGGCATGACATCGGCCACCCATTCGGCATCCTCGACCTTGCCGAAGAATTTTTCCACGATATGACCGCTCAGCGCTTCGCTCGTCCACGTCTCATTACGCTTTTCGTAATTTGAGTCTTTCGTCAGCCGGGGGTCGACGCATACGAAGCCGGCCATCGGGCCCCAGTTGCACGACTTGGTGTCGATGCGAAAGCCCTTCATGCAATAGTGCTCTTCGATGAGGCCGCGAGCCATTGCGCCCGGTTCCCGAAACAGGATAATGCAGTCCATTCGCTTGGCGACCGTTTCGCAGGCCGTCGCGTGGGCTTCCACAAAACCGGTCACATTGCACGCAATCGTCTTGTTCGTCTTCATTGCTCGCACATCCTGGGCTCACTACTGTTTGAGGCAGCCGCATGTAAGATTATCATGATGATCCAATTTTTCAGGATTGTCAAGCAGTATTTGAACCCCTCTTCAACAGGGATGGGGGAGGATTTTTCTTGAGTTCACCGGAGGCTTGTGAGATATTAGGGTCCGTTAGAAAGGGGGTCAGGGGGACAGGCTCTTTACCAGGAGGTGCGACATGAAAATCACCGATGTCAAGACGTTCCCCGTGTTCCACGGGTCGCGGAACTACCTGATCGTGAAGGTCGAGACGGACGAGGGGATCTACGGGGTGGGAGAGTTCGGGCTGACCTGGAGGGAGCAGGCGGGGATCGGGGCGATCCAGCACATGACATCGGACCTGATCGGGCAGGACCCGATGAACACCGAGCGGATCTGGCAGACGCTGTTCCGGGGGGACTTCTTCCCCGGCGGCCGGATCAACATGGCCGCGCAGAGCGCCATCGACATTGCGCTGTGGGACATCAAGGGGAAGGCGCTGGGACAGCCGGTCTACATGCTGCTGGGGGGGAAGATGCGGGACCGCGCGGTCTGCTACACGGGCATCGGGGGGAAGACGCCGGAGGAGACCGCGAAGGCCGCCCGGGAGCGCGTGGCGGAGGGCTGGAAGTACCTGCGGATGTCGGTGATGGACCGGGACGGGGTGCTGGAGCCGTCCGTGGCCGTGCGGGACTCGGTGGCGCATTTCGCGGCGGCGCGGGAGGCCGTGGGGCCTGAGATCGAGCTCTGCCTGGACGTCCACACGCGTCTGGATCCGCCGGACACGATCCGGCTCGGACGGAAGCTGGAGGCGTACGATCCGTTCTTCATCGAGGACCCGCTCCGGTGCGAGAACCCCCAGACCTACCGGCTGGTGCGGCAGCACGTGAGCTGCCCGCTGGCCATCGGGGAGCACTACGCGACGAAGTGGGAGTTCCGGCAGTTGATCGAGGAGGAGTTGACGGACTACGCGCGGATCGACCTGTGCATCGTGGGCGGGCTGACGGAGGCGCGGAAGGTCGCGAACTGGTGCGAGACGCACTACATCAAGATCGTGCCGCACAACCCGCTCGGGCCGGTGTCGGCGGCGGCGTGCCTGCATCTGGACATCGCGACGGACAACTTCGCGGTCCAGGAGGGGGGGCGCGTGGGCTCCGCCTTCCTGGAGGATGTCTTCCCCGTGCAGGTCCCCTACGAGGCGGGCTATCTGCTGGCCCCGGACCGGCCCGGTCTGGGGGTGGAGTTCAACGAGGCGGCGGCGGCGAAGTACCCGTTCCAGTGGGGGCACGGGCCGAGGCTGCGCCGGCTGGACGGGTCGTTCACGAACTGGTAAGAGGACAACAATGGCCGTGGTGTTCACTCCGGGGGAGATCCGGCAGAAGTACGACCAGGCGGCGGCGTGGTACGACCGGGTGGAGGGCATCCTCGAAATTCTGGGGATCGGTCGGCTCCGTCGGGAGCTGCTGAGGCGGGCGCCCGGGGAGGCGCTGGAGGTGGCCGCCGGGACGGGGAAGAGTTTTCAACACTATCCCCGGATGCGCCGGATCACGGCTGTGGACCTGAGTCCGGGGATGCTGCGGGTCGCCCGCCGGCGGGCGAGCAGGCTGAAGCTGGAGGTGGCCTTTCTGGGCGCGGACGCGGAGGCCCTTCCGTTCCCGGACCGGCGTTTCGACACGGTCGTGTCGTGCCTTTCGGTCTGCACGTTTCCCGATCCCGTGGCGGCGCTGCGGGAGATGGCGCGGGTGTGCCGGGCGGATGGGCGGATGTTGTTCTTAGAGCACGGGCGGAGCGACCGGGAGAGGATCGGGCGGTGGCAGGACCGCCACGCGGACGGACACGCGAGGCATCTCGGCTGCCACTGGAACCGGGCGCCGCTGGACCTGGTGCGGCAGGCGGGGGTGACGGTGACTGTTGCCCGGCGGACTCTCTGGGGGATATTTCACGTTATCGAGGCCCGACCCGGCCCACGGCCCTGAGACCGGATTCGCGCGTCAGCGGACGGCCTTTTCGCAGTACTCCCTGAACAGGCTCAAATAGATCCTGTAGTTTTCGAGGGAGACCTCGGGCGGGGTCTGGTGGTCGACCGACGGGATGTAGCCGCCCGACCTCATGACGGGCAGCAGCCTCTCGAACTCGGCGCGCATGTCCTTTTCGCGTCTCGACATCACCATCTTGTCATATCCGCCCATCATGAGGAACTCCGGGTATTCCCGGCGTATCCCTGCCACATCCACGCCCGCTTGCCGCTCCAGCGGATAGACCCCCTCGATGCCGGCCTCGGTCATCCAGGGGATCATGGGGGTGACGTCGCCATCGCTGTCCACCAGTACTTTCACGCCATGTTTCTTGATCTGCGGGATGACCCTCTGATAGCAGGGCGTCAGGAACTCCCTGAACAGCCCGTATGACAGCATGGGGCCGTGGTTGTAGGACATGTCCTCGGCGAATCCCACCATGTCCGGCGTGAGGATCGGGAAGAGTTCCTCCACCACGCGGAGGTTGAAGTCGGCCAGTTCATCGTTCATGCGGCGCATCAGGCCCGGCTGGTCGTAGAACGCATAGAGATGTCCCTCGATCCCCAGGAGGGTCCTCGGGAACCAGAAAAAACCGTCGAGCCAGAGCCTGACGATCACCTCGCCCCTTTCGTGCCTGGCCTGGATCTCCAGGGCCGACTTCTTGAGGTTTTCGATGATGGAGTCGGTGTAGAGGTAGGGCCTTATCCCTTCGTATGTCTTTTCATCCGTCACAATCGCCGCGCCGTGCGCGGCGGGCCTGGGGCACTCGGCGGACCTTCCGGCCGCCCGAATGCAGACGAGCCAGTCCAGGCCGAAGTAGTCCAGCGACTCCCCCCAGGTGATCCCTTCCGGCAGGCCCTCCCCTTTCCACCGCTCGACGGTCCTGTCCCACCAGGCCGCCCACTCCACCATCGGAAGCCTGTCCGGCTTCCTGAAATTCAGCACGCCCAGAAAACGCTCTCTTGGCGTCATGTCGCGCCCTCCCTGCCCTGCGCCTGAACCGGCGGACAGGCGACGCGGGTCTCGATGCTGGCGAGCCTCATTTTTTGCGCGTCGCCTCCCAGTCGGCCATGACCTGCGCGGTGCGTCGAAGGAGCATCTCATCCTTCTCGCTGCGCACGGCCACGGGGTCCCGGCCCTGCCAGTCATAATACCCCTTCCCGGCCTCTATCCCGGTCTCCCCGCGCGCCACCATCGCCTGGAGAAAGGCCAGGGGCCCCTCCCACCCGTCCAGGGTCTTCCAGAGGTGGGCGGCGACCTGGGAATGCATCTTGAGGCCGTTGATGTCGCGCTGCTCCAGGGGGCCGGCGGTGGTGAATCGGGGGGCCAGGCCGAGCTGCACGGCCAGGTCGATCTCGGCGGCGCTGGCCACGCCCTCGTCCAGCAGGCGCACGGCCTCCCGGATGATGGCGTGCTGGAGGCGGTTGATCAGGAAGCCGGGCACGTCCCGGCGGACGCGCAGGGGGAGTCTCCCCAGGCGCTCCCAGATCGCGCAGGTCCGGTCCATGGTCTCGTCCGAGGTCTCCCGGCCCCGGATGACCTCCAGGACGGGCACGATGTGGCCGGGCTGCACGAAGTGGGCGCCGGCGATGCGGTCTTTGTGCGTGACCCGCGCGGCCAGGTCGGAGATGGGGAGGCCGGAGGTGTTGCTCACCAGGATGGCCTCGCGGGGGGCCAGGGCGTCCATCTGAGCGAACAGGGCCTGCTTGGCGTCCAGGACTTCGGGGATGGACTCCACGACGAAGGTCGTGCCGCTCAGCGCGTCTTTGAGGTCGGTCGTGGTCCGGATGCGTCCGAGGACGGCCTCCGGGGACTCCCCGTTCAGGAGGTCGTGCCGGCCCAGGTCGTCGGCGTAGCGCCGGACGCTCTGCATCACCCGGTCCAGGCTCTCCTGTCGGCGGCTCGTGAGCACGGTCTCCCGGCTGCCCAGGGCCAGGACCAGGCCGATCTGGCCGCCCATCAGGCCGGCGCCGGCGACGGTGGATTTGGGAAGGAAAAGGTCCACTTTAGCGTCTCCTTTTTTCGCGTTTGACAACGTAAGGGATTGCCTTATCGGTAGGTATCCTCCCGGCGGAGGCCGCAGTAGTGGAGGGCGACCTCCTGACCATAGAGATCATACCGGAAGCGCCAGCGGCGCAAGGTCAGCCGGTACTGGCCTTCGCCAGGACGGATGCCTTCCCGTTTCTTGATGTGGTGGGCGTGACTGCGGTTGTAGGGGTCTGTTTTAAGGATCTGGAGGGCTTCGTCAAAACGGTCGAGGAGGTCGGGATGGCGTTTTACGAGGGTTTTGAATAGACGGTCGAAGTGGGGCGTGGTAAGAACGGAAAAGGATGGCATCACATCTCCTGACCTCACGTCGTTTTTGTCTTTTTTCCCCTCTGAAGTTCAGCTAAAAGCGCCTCAGCAGGGCGGCTTTTACCTGCCACAACCTCCTGATGGCTTTTGCGAATGTGGGCCTGGACTTTCGGGTCCCGTAGCTCCAGGTAGTCCTCGAACTCCTCGATATCCATAAGGCCGGCGATGGGGATACCGTCTTTCTCAAGGATGAAGTACTCTTTGTTATCGTGTACCCGGTTGACCAGATCCCCAAGATGGGCACGAGCCTGGGTCATGGGAAGACGCTGAACCCTGGATGAGGATTTCAAAGCACGCGCCTTTCGGGGCATGGGGTTTCTCCTTGTGATTGCTGTGGCGAGTTCTTGCCCGATGGCGTGTAATATAACATTGACCGACAACAATGTCAACGCGTGATGAGATTGTGTCCACTGTGTAAAAATACCCTACCTCGTAGACCAGCGCAAGCAGGGAATCGACACGGGTCGCGGGCCTGCCCTGAGCGAAGTCGAAGGGTCACGGGTGTGGGATGGTCCGGGTGGAAAAGAACCCGCTCCCTGGCGCTCCGGCCCTTCCCCCCAATTGTGCGCAGGCGGCACAATTTTGCGGACGTCCGCAAAATTCAAGGTCGTCGGGGAACGGGTTACGCCGCGCCTGGGCCGCCGAGGGGCCGGGACAAGCCGCCGACAGGGACTGCCTCTGAGATTCTGCCCCCGGGGGCAGAATTGGAGATTTTGTCCGCGCGGACAAAATCTGGACCTCAGGGGCAAGGCGCCGGGTGAGCCAACCCTCTCGTTCATAGTTGCTCATGTGACCCAACAAAAAAGACCCCTCTCTCCAGATAAGTCTCAGATCTTGTCGGACGCGAAGGCGTTTTGTATATTGTAGCGAACCGATCGCACCGGGAAGATCATTAAACGTGAGGTGAACCATGCAGACGGTGAAACTTGTCTCTGGGCACGAGATGCCCGTACTGGGGCTGGGGACGTGGGATTTGCGCGGGGCGGGCTGCAAGCAGGCGGTCCGGGAGGCGCTGGGGCTGGGCTATACGCACATTGACACGGCATGGATGTACAAAAACCATCGGGAGATCGGGGACGCGCTTCAGGAGGCGGGGGCGGACCGGGCCGGGCTGTTCATCACCTCCAAGGTGTGGAACACGCACCTGCACTATGACGGGGTTCTGGAGCAGGCGGAGGAGACGCTGCGGGACCTCCGGACGGGGTACGTGGACCTCTTTCTGATCCACTGGCCCAACGAGGCGACGCCGCTGGCGGAGACCTTCCGGGGGTTGCGGCGGGTTCTGGGGGAAGGAAAGGCCAGGAGCATCGGGGTGAGCAACTTTTCGGTGAGCCTTCTGGAAGAGGCGGAGCGGGTGGCGCAGGCGCCGATCAGCGTGAACCAGATCAAGTACCACCCCGGCGCGGAGCAGCGGGACGTGCTCCGGTGGTGCCAGGATCACGGTGTCTCGGTGACGGCGTATTCGCCGCTGGGGAAGGGGCGCGCGCTTCAGGATTCGGCCCTGACCGGGATCGCGAGGCGTCACGGGAAGACGCCGGCCCAGGTGGCCCTGCGGTGGCTGGTTCAGAAGGGGATGGTGGTGATCCCCAAGGCGAGTTCAAAGGCGCATCTGGAGGAGAACATGGACGTGTTCGGGTGGGCGCTCGGGCCGGAGGAGATGGCGCAGATCGACGCCGTGGAAGGATAGGAGAGAGACATGGCCTGGATGTTGAGGATCACGGATACGGTGCCCCTGGCGAACCGGGAGGCGTATGGGCAGAAGCTGAATGCGGTCATCGACGCCCTGCCGGCGCACATCCGGCATCGCGGTTCGTTCCGGGTGGCGTTCGGGAAGTCACTGGAGTTCATGCACCTGCTGGAGTTCGCGAGCCTGAGCGACTATGAACAGGCGCCCCCGGAGACCTGGACCGAGGTGGTGGAGGCGTACGAGAACGGTCTGGCCACGGACAGCCGGTGGGAATGGATGCGGGTGATTCGGGAGGGCGCGTCCGCGTAAAATCACCGCTCCGACAGGTCGACGCGCAGGGCCGCGGCGAGGCTGGCCTGCGCGGCCATGGCCAGGTTGGGGATGTCCACGCGTTCGGGGCGGTCGTCCTCGGTGTGGTAGGCGGGGTCGGCGTAGGGGAACGAGCCGAAGGTGGCGATGGCCGAGGGGTATCCGGCGTTGATGAAGGAGCCGTCGTCGTCGCCGGGGCGGGCGCGCCGGGCCTTGCGCTGGACGAGGCCGATGCGGTAGGCGTCGTTGACCTCGGCGACCAGGTCCGCGAGGCGCTCGCCCTCCGGGGTGGTGTAGATGGCGGCGTTGGTCTTCAGGCCGGCGTCGATGTCCTGCTGGGACTTGCCTCCCATAGAGTCCAGGTTGAAGATGGCGACGAGGTCATCCCCGCGCGCCTTTGCGTTCTGCGCGGCGGCCACGCTCGTCCAGGGGCGGTGCTCCTCGTTGCAGAAGAGGAACCAGAGGGAGCGCCCGGGCTCATAGTCTTTGAGGACGCGGGCGATCTCCAGGAGGGCCACGGTCCCGGCGCCGTTGTCGTACGCGCCGGGGGAATCGACCCAGCTCTGGGAGTCCTTGTGGGCGAGGAGGAGGACGATCTCGTCCGGGCGCACGGTCCCCTGCTTTTTGACGTAGAGGTTGCAGGCGGTGTACCAGGGGTCTTCCGGCGCGGGGGGGGAATACTGCTGGACCTTGGGTTTGGAGGCATCGCAGCGAAACGCCTGGACCTGGACGCCCTCTTTTTTCACGACATAACCCCAGGTTTCGAGGCGCTCCTGGAGATAGTCGTCGGCCTCGTAGAGGGTGTTCTGGGACTGGCCGGGGCGGGTGTGGTTCAGCTTGCGATACGGGAGCGGGTCCTGAGACAGGTGGAACAGGGCCTGTGACAGGTGACCGGGGTCGATGCGGGTGAGATAGTCCGGGATGATGCCCATCAGGGCACCGACCCGGCGGCCTGGCGCACGGCTTCGACGATCTGGTCCACGTCCTGGTCCGCATAGCGCGGGTTGATGCTGGCGATCATGAGGACGCGCTGCAGGATGTCCTCGGATCTGGGGCAGAGCCCTTTGCCGTAGGTCACCTCGCCCTTATAGAGCGGGGATTTCCAGGGGCTGGCCTCGGGCGTGGCCGTGGCCTGGTTCAGGATCTGGGGCTGGAGGTAGACGGGCTTCCCGCCGTAGGAGAGGCCGGGGGAGAGGCCCCGGGCGCGCAGGGCCTCCGAGAAGCGTTTGCAGGTCCCGGCGTCGTCGAAGACCAGGCCCCACCGGACCCCGAGGTGTCCAGCCTCGTCGTTCACGGGGCGGAGCCTCAGCCCTTTGATGCCCGATATCCCTTCCTGGAAGCGCCTGAACCGCGTCCGGAGCGTCCCGGTGATCTCGTTGAGCCTGGCGAGCTGTTGCAGGGCGACCGCGCCGGTCAGCTCGGGCATCCGGTAGTTCTCCCCGACGAACTCGTCGAGGTGGGGCTGGAGGCCGGGGAAGCGGTCTTTCTCCCGGAAGCTGCCCTGATCGTGGTACCGGACCGCCCGCTCGTAGAGGTCCGGGTCGTCGCTCGTGACCACGCCGCCCTCGCCGGAGGTGATGATCTTGGAGAACTGGAGGCTGAACGCCCCCAGGTCGCCCCAGGTCCCGATCTGCCGGCCCTGATAGGCCGTGCCGCAGCTCTGGGCGCAGTCTTCGACGATTTTCAGGTTGTGGCGTTTCGCGATTTCTGAGATGCGGTCCATCTGACAGGGGACGCCGGACAGGTGGACCGGGAGGATGGCGCGGGTGCGCGGGGTGATCTTCGCCTCCAGGTCGTCCGGGTCGAGGGTGAGAGACTCGTCGATCTCCGCGAAGATCGGCACGGCCCCGGCGGCCACGACGGCGCCCGGGGTGGCGATGAACGTGCAGGCGGGCACGATGACCTCGTGGCCGGGGCCCACGCCCGCGGCCACGAGCGCCACCTTGAGGGCCGCGGTGCCCGAGGTGACGGCCAGGGCATAGCGCGCGCCGGTCTGTCTGGCGAAGGCCTGTTCAAACCGGAGCACGGTGTTCAGGCAGTCGGGGCCGTAATCCCGGGAGAGGGAGCGGCTCCGGATCACGGCCAGCACCTCCTGGACCTCCTCCTCACCGAGCGTGGAAGCGCCGGAGTTAAGCCGGCCATAGGGGGTGCTCTGAACCGGGTTCCAGGTGTCGAACGGGGACGGCTCTTTTTTTCCATCGCTCATGGGGCTGTCTCCTCTGGCGTATCCTGATGATCTTTCAAAATATATTTTGGTAATCTTGTAGGGGCAGGCCCCCGTGCCTGCCTCAAACAGGGCAACCACAGGGGGTTGCCCCTACATTCTCAATAGAAAGCCCCGGCTGCCGGAGACCGGCCTCGGGGCTGGGGAGGGTCGGGCGACGTGGAGGGGGCGTCAAACGATCTCCACGAGCCGGATGTCGAAGGTCAGGGCTTTTCCGGCCAGGGGGTGGTTGGCGTCCAGGGTCACGTCGGACTCGGAGAGTTGGGTCACGGTGACCTGGATGGTCCGACCGTCCGGCTGACGGAGCGCCAGTTGCAGGCCGACCTCCGGGGTGATGTCCTCCGGAAACCGGGCGCGTTCCACCACGAGCACCATTTCCTCGCGGTGCGGGCCGTAGGCCTCTTCCGCCGGGATCTGGATGGTCTTTGACTCATTGGCGTTCATGCCGATCACGGCCTGTTCAAAGGCGGGGATGATCTGGCCACCGCCGATCGTGAATTCGAGGGGTTCCTGGTCCGTGGAGGCGTCGAACACCGCGCCGTCCTCCAGGGCGCCCGTGTAGTGGGACCCGGACCGTATCCCCTTCCTTTGCCTGTGCCATAGTTCTGCTCCTCTTATGGGGTTGTGTTCCGAGAATGCGTCAGGCGTCGGGCAGGGTCCGGATCAGGGCCTCCAGATCCAGGCTCCGGATGGCGTCCACCGCGCATTCCCAGGCGCCCTCGTGACACAGGCCGCTGATGCCCGCGCGCTCGTAGCCCTCCAGAGCCGCCCGGACACAGGCTTCTCGTATCACCTCTGCGAGCTTCTTTTCAGCCGAAACCGGTTCCCCCGTGGGGTGCGCGAGATCCATTTTCTTTGCCAGGGTGCGGGCCGGAAAGCCCGGGGTTGGGTGCGAACAAGGGGTTTTTAATAAAGGGAAATTAGCCGTTTTCAGGGGGGGCGTCAAGTGTTTTATTGGGGATGCCCGGTCTCTAAAGAAAAATTTTCCTTGGGGATAGGAGATTTTTTCTTGAGTTAAGTTATTATTTTTCCGATATTATATTACGATAACCGGCATAGGTGTGAAAAAACTACTTGACATCATATTGTATCTTGTATGTATTGCGTATACCCAAACCGGTTTGCAGTTCATGGCCAGGCTAAGGAGGGCAGGCATGAATGAAGGTCAATTGATTGGCATCGACGAAGTGGCCGAGCTGTTCGGGAAGTCCATTGAGTCGATCCGAAAGTACAAGAACTACGGCATCCTGAAGGTCGCGGACCGGATCGGCAACAAGGACCTGTTCGACCGGGAGGATGCCCTGTCCAAGAAGCAGGTCATCAAGGATCTTCAGATCAAGGGACTGTCCCTGGCGCAGATCGCCGAGCAACTGGAGTCCATGGAGACTCCCGGCGTCCAGGGGCCCTACCGGCTGCTGATCGTGGACGACGAGGAGGAGATCCGGAACAATCTCCGGGAGTTGTTCCTCCCCGACTACGAGGTCCACGAGGCCGTGGATGGGATCGAGGCGCTGGAGAAGGCCCGCACGCTGAAGCCGGATCTGATCCTGCTCGACCTCCGGCTCCCCCGGATGGACGGATATCAGGTCTGCCAGCGCCTGAAAGGGGACCCCGCGACGGCCCACATCCCGATCATCATGGAGACGGCCCTGATCGAGACCCCCAATAAGGTGAAGGGGATCGAGTACGGGGCTGACGACTACGTCACCAAACCTTTCGACCTGGAGGAGATCGCCGCGCGCGTGAAGATGGTGCTCCGAAGGGTCAAACAACGAGCCTGATCCGAATTACGAATTGCGAATTACGAAATTACGAACGCAAAATCGACATTCGACATTCCGAGTCTGAACGCTGTATCCGAGATTCAAGACCTCTCAGATCGATCGACCACCGTGGAGTGCTCGCCATGTTCAACACTATCCTGACTACCACACTGGAGGCAGTGATCCTTCTGGACATCCTGGGCGTCGTCGTCTACTTCGTGATCTCCGGGATCGTCCGCGCCAGGAAGCAGCCGTCCGTTCGGCCATCCGTCATCCCTGCGGGGCCCGTGGGCTACGCTGCCTTCTCTCCCAGCCTCCCTTACGCATCCCCGGCTTCCCCTGCCCCCGCCGCTTCCCATCGCGGATGGCCGGCCCTGAGGGGCCTGAAGGACCGGATGGCCCGCCGGCACGAATCGGAGGCGCCCGTTCCGGAGACCGCCGGCATTGAGGTCCAACAGCACAAGATCGGTCTGATCCTGGACAGTTTCAAAGAGGACGTCTGACATGAACGCGAAGATCCTGATTGCCCACGGAAATGTCCTGATGGCGGATGTGTTTCGAGAGGTGCTGGCGCGGGAGGGGTGCCGCGTGATGATGGCCTCTGACGGGCACCGGGCGCTGGGCCTGGCGCTCAGCGACGAATACGACCTGCTGTTGATCGACCGGGATCTGCCGGGGCTGGACGGGGAGCGCGTCCTGGAGGTGCTGCAGGCCCGTGGGAGTCTCACGCCGGTCATCACCACCTTGCGCGGACAGGGCGTGGAGGCCCTCCGGCATCTTCGGGACCCTGTCGGTCCCGTTCGAGGAGGAGGCGCTGATCGCCGCTGCGGAGGCGGCCCTGTGCGGGGACCGGGAGCGGCTTCAGGAGGCCACTCTGGGCCCCTCCCGCGCCTGCGCAGCCCCTTATTCCGGGCTCGCCGAGCCTCCGACGCAGGCAGGCCCTGAGGGCCCGCACTGACACGGTCCTGCCGATCAAGTCCTCCGTATTGCCCGTTGTCCCCACGCGCCGGCGCATCCTGTTGATCGACGCGGACCTCCAGACGCTCGAAGGTCACCGGAAGGCCCTGGTCGCGCTGGGCTACGAGGTGGTGGCCGTCCGTCAGGGGGATGAGGGGTTTGAGCGGGGGATGACGGAGTCGTTCGACATGATCATCACGGAACTCTGGCTGCCAGGGCTGGATGGGTTTGACATGATCTCCGGGCTGAAGCGGGGCGGGTCGGAGACCGCAGTGGTCGTGACCACGGCCTATCTGAGGAAGGACATGGTCGGGGAGTTGCGCGGCCTGGGCGTGCGGCGGGTGCTGATCAAACCGTTCCCGGAGACGGCCCTGGCCCGTTGCGCCCTGTCCACGGTGAGGCCGTGATATGGTGATGTAGGGGCGACCCTTGTGGTCGCCCGTGAACGTGGAGCATAAGCGACCGGTAAAAGGCAGAAACATAGCCCTCATCCACCCCCGACCCCCTCCTTCTCCCCATGCTGGGAGAGGGAGGGGATGTCCGCAGGGGCGTATTTCAATTTCGATACGCTTCTGCGGACGGGGGAGGGTGAGGGTCGATTTTTTTCAGGGAGGGATCCATGAACCGCAAGCGGCTTCGCATCCTCGTGTTCGGGGCGCATCCGGACGACTGCGACATCAAGGCCGGGGGCATCGCCCTCCAGTATTCGGCCCTGGGGCATTGCGTGAAGTTCGTGTCCGTGACCAACGGGGACACGGGCCACTTTGAGATCGGGGGGATCGAGCTGGCTCGCCGACGTTACGGGGAGGCCCAGGCTTCGGCCAAGGTGGCCGGGATCACGTACGACGTGCTGGATATCCACAACGGGGAGCTGGAGCCGTCGGTGGCCAACCGGAAGATGATCATCCGGATCATCCGGGAGTTCAAGCCGGACCTGGTCCTGACCCACCGGCCCAATGACTACCACCCGGACCACCGCTATACCTCACTGCTGGTGCAGGATGCGGCCTACATCGTCACGGTCCCGAACATGGTCCCGCTGACGCCGCATCTGCAGTACAACCCGGTCATCTGCTACCTGAGCGATCATTTCCAGAAGCCCACGCCGTTCGCGCCGGACGTGGTCGTGGGGATCGACGCCGTGGTCGAGCGGAAGATGGACATGCTCCACTGTCACACGTCTCAGATGTACGAGTGGCTGCCCTACAACAGCAACCACTTGAAAGAGGTGCCGAAGGGGGAGCGGGCGCGGCGGGCGTGGCTGGGGAAGCTTCGGAAGCCGGCGTTCGAGCAGGTCGCGGAGCAGTACCGGGATCGGTTGGTTGAATTGTACGGAGAGAAGCAGGGGAAGAAGGTCCGCTACGCGGAGGCGTTCGAGGCGTGTGAGTACGGGGGGAGGCTGACGAAGGAGAACATGAAGGGGCTGTTTCCGTTTTTTGGATGATCTTACTGGCTTTCCCACCTTTCTTGCTCGTGCAAGAAAGGTGGGGCCAAAGAAACACGCTCGCTCAGACGCCGCGAGGGGCTTGGCGCGACGTACTCTGTCCAGTGGTGTAATCCAGGTCCCGTGGAAGGACGAACCCCCTCCGCCACCCCCCCGCGCCGCTTCGCGTCGCTCGTACCCCACCGTGCCTGAACGAACCTCCTGCTTGAAAGCCGGGACATCGCGCCGCTTGTCGTTTTGCCAAGACTGCTCCCCCTCTCCCTGTGGAGGATGGGTCGGGGGAGGGGTATCATGCCATCGCCTTCAACGCCCCCTCGATCCCCTCCAGGGCCTGGTCGATGTCTTCCGTCGTGTGCGCGGACGAGAACCCGTGGTGCACGGCGATGCCCCCGTAGTCGTGGAAGTAGACTCCCCGCTGTGCCGTCTCCCGGATGAACCGCAGCATCATTCCCCTGTCGTGCTGCTCTGACTGCCGGTAGTTCGTGACCTCCTCCTCGATCCCGAAGAAGATGCCGAAGCGCGCACCCAGGCCCTGGATGTGGCCCTTCACACCCGTCCGGCGGAAGGCGTCCGTGAATCCCGCGTAGAGCCGGTCGGCCATGGCGAAGATGGGGTCGTAGAACCCCGGGGAGGCGATCTCTTCGAGCGCGGCCAGGGCGGCGGTGACGTTGACCAGGTGGCCGTTGTAGGTCCCGCTGTGGGCGGACCTGCCCAGGGGGGCGATGTGTTCCATGATCTCCCGTTGTCCGCAGAAGGCGCTGATGGGCAGGCCCCCGCCCAGGGCCTTGCCGAGGGTGCAGAGGTCGGGGGTGACGCCGTAGTAGGCCTGGGCGCACCCCGGCCCCGTCCGGAAGCCGGACAGGATCTCGTCGAAGATGAGCAGGATGCCGTGGTCGCGGGTCAACTGCCGGAGGCCCTCCAGGTAGCCTTTCTTCGGGAGGATGCAGCCGGCGTTGTAGTTGACCGGCTCCAGGATGATGGCCGCGATCTCGTCCTTCTGCTTTTGGACCGTCCGCTCCACGGCGTCCAGGTCGTTGAACGGGAGGGGGATGACGTAGTCCTTCATCCCCTCCGGCACGCCAGCGGACTCGATGTAGGGGGTGGGAGCTTCTACGGGTCCGGCCTTATCGATGGGGGGACGTCCGCCGATGTGGAGGTAGTCGTGGAGGCCGTGGTAGTGCCCCTCGAACCGGACGATTTTAGACTTCCCGGTGAAGGTGCGGGCGAGGCGGATGCAGTGCATGGTGGTCTCCGTGCCGGACCCGGTGAACCGCACCAGCTCCGCGCAGGGGATCATCTCCACGATCTTCTGAGCCAGCCGACCGTGGTCTTCGGTCTCATAGGCGCAGATGACGCCCATGTCGAGCGCCCGTTCTACAGCCTGGCGGATTTTAGGGTGGTTGTGGCCCAGCAGGGCCGCGCCGTGGGAGGTGCAGAGGTCGACGTACTCCTTCCCGTTCAGGTCCCAGACCCGGCCCCGGTCCCCGCGCGCGAAGTAGACGGGCCGGTCGAACGCCCGGTTCACGCGCGTGGAGGCCGAGACGCCGGCCACGAGGTACTTCCGCGCAAATTCGTAGTTTGCCTGGATACGGTCCATAAAAACCTCATTTCAAGATGTGCGCGCCCTGGCCACGCCGATCATGCTATCCCGCGTGACGAGGCCGGCGAGTTCCTCCTCGGTCAGGCGCTCCGTCCCGGCGGGGCGGGCAGGGATGACCAGGTAGCGGATGTCCGCTGTGCTGTCGTAGACCCGCACCTCGACCTCCGGGCCGGGTTCCAGGCCGAACTCCTTCAGGACGCCGCGCGGGTCGACCACGGCGCGCGAACGGTAGCCCAGGCCCTTGTACCAGTCCGGCGGCACGCCGAGGAGCGAACGGGGATAGCAGGAGCAGAGGGTGCAGACGATCAGGTTGTGTACCTGGTTTGTGTTCTCCACGGCCCTGAGGACGGTGCTCGCGCCGGGGTCCAGGCCCAGTTCTTTCACAGCGGACTTCGCGTCGGCCAGGAGGCGGGTCTTGAACGCCGGGTCGGCCCAGGCCCTGGCGACCACCCTGGCCCCCTGAGCGGGGGTCTTTGAGTCCAGGGTCTCGATGCCGCGCCGGACCTCATCCGCTGTGACAATCCCTCTGTCGATCAGCAGGGTCTCGATGGCGTGGGCGCGTCTCTCGTAGACGGTGGGTGCGTGGGCGTCCCGAATGGGCGCGTGATCGTGGTCGTGGTCGTGCATGGGGCCTCCTTACAAATCCAAGATCATCCGCAGATTTTCGCAGATAGGCGCAGATAAAACCTCATCCCACCCCCCGGACGATTCACAGGATCGTCTCCCCGCCCTGGATCAAACCGGTTCCAGCCAGGGTTCGTAAAGGTCGATCAAAAGCCTATCCTGAGGGGATGCGGCGTAGTCCTCCCAGACGCGCGTCTGATCGAAGCGGACTAAGTAGAGGACCTGCGCCGGCAGCCCGTCCCCGCCGTGGGCGAGGGACTCCGGGTCGGGGAATGCGCCGTGGATGGCCTCGATGTCTCCGGTCTTGCCCTGGATGTAGGTGGGTGTCCGGAAGTGTCCCGGTGGCTCGCCGACGCGCACCCGGACCCGGTCTCCGATGTGAAATTTAGGCGTCATCCTGACGCACCTTCTGGTCGATCTCTTCCCGCGTCAGGATGCCCTTTTCGATCATCAGAGCCTCGATGGCGGTGATCCACTTTTCGTAATAACCGATCCGCTCGTAGGTCTCCGGGTCCAGGCCCTCGATGGCCCGGCGGAGTTCATCCGCCCGTACGAGTCCCCGGCTTCCCAGGGCCCCCCTGAGGGCGTCCACCCGCTTTTCCCACGGCGAGAGTTCGCGTTCGGTCCTGTCGATGGGGCCGGCGTCGGGCCGGCCTCCCCGGTCGTGTGCGCGCGGCATACGGTCCCTCCTCAGGTATCCTCGTCTTTGAGCCCGATCAGGGCCTGGGTGAGGCGCTCCATCTCCCTCTCCAGCGCCGCGTAGACCTCCTCGACGCCCGCCAGGTTCTCCTGCTCTCCCATCTGCTCCAGCCTCTGGGCGGCCTCAAAAGCGGGCCCGACGCTGAAGTTGCCCACCCCCCCCTTGAGGGCGTGTGCCGCGCGCTCCAGCGCCTCTCCGCCACGCCGTGCGATGGCCTCCCGGACCTTGGCCAGGCGTTTCGGGCAGTCCTCCAGAAACATCGCGATGATGTCCTTTAAAAGCTTCTTGTCCCCGCCCACGCGCTCCAGGAGCGTCTCCCGGTCCAGGGTGTCTTCGCGCTCCTCCTCACCTTTTGGCGCATCCTCTCCGGCGGGGGCCTCCGCCAGTTCCTCGATGACCCTGAAAAGCTCCTCCGGGCGGATGGGTTTGGAGACATAGCCGTCCATCCCCGCATCGAGGCAGCGTTCGCGGTCGCCCTTCATGGCATAAGCGGTCATGGCGATGATGGGGAGGTGTCCGCCGACGGCCCTCTCCTGTTCCCGGATGGCCGCCGTGGCCGCGAACCCATCCATCTCCGGCATCTGCACGTCCATCAGCGCCAGGTCGAACCGCTCTCTTGCCAGGGCCGCCAGGGCCTCCCTGCCGTTTCCGGCCACCACGACCGCGTGTCTCCGGTTCCGGAGCAGGTGCGTGGCCAGGACCTGGTTGACGGGGTTGTCCTCGACCAGGAGGATGCGGAGGGGGCGCGTGGCCTGGGGCGCCGTCTGAGGCGCGGGTGACGCTGCCGTGGGAGACGCGCTCAGGACCGACTGGATGACCTCCAGCAGTTCGGACTGTTTGACGGGTTTCAGGAGAGAGGCCCTGATGCCGAGGTTCCGGCGGTGTCGCTCAGGTCCGGGCGCTGTTTGATCCGTTCGGCCAGGGCCAGCCCGTCCATCTCCGGCATGTGGAAATCCAGGAGGGCCACGGCGAAAGGCGTTCCGGCCTCCCTGGCCCGCTCCAGAGACTCCAGGGCCTCCCGCCCGTTCTCCACGGCCCTGGGCTTCATACCCCAGTTCATCAGGATCTCTTCGAAGATATACCGGTTGGTGGCGTTGTCGTCCACGATCAGCGCGGGAAGCCCCTGAATGCTCACGGGCAGCGCCGGGGCCGGCCTGGCCGCCGGGGCTTCCGGCATTTCAAACGGTGCGGTGAAGTGAAAGACGCTCCCCCTGCCAACCTGACTCTCGACCCCGATCTGCCCCCCCATCATCCTCACCAGTTGCGACGAGATCGCCAGCCCCAGCCCGGTCCCGCCGTAGGTACGGGTCGTGGACCTGTCCGCCTGCTCGAACGCCTGGAAGATGGCCTGTTGTTTGTCCTTCGGGATGCCGATGCCGGTGTCCCGTACGAAAAAACGCAAAAAACATGAATCGGGGAATCGGGGAATCGGAGAATCGGCGAAGGTCTTCTGTTCCGTTTCTCCGTTTCACTAAAAGACCCGCTGGATGCCCCTCAGTTCTACTGAGGGGAGGAAAGCGGGGGTTTTGAGTTGATAATCGTGGTTTGGGTTTGATATATTGACGGTATGGCTATCCAAAGATCATCCCATGCCGTCTATGACC
>SICM01000268.1 GCA_009694805.1 Candidatus Latescibacterota bacterium | reverse complement strand
CCGTTGAGGAACATCCTCTTTCATCAGGGTCAGATACGGGACCACAAAGGCCCATTCGTCATCCGAAACATCACTGGGGTAAGGCTTACGGGTTGCCATACCTTACATGACGCTTCGATTGACTCAAAAGTTCATAACACGCTCTAGGGGGTTCCGCGTTCCACGTCCGGCTGCGCTGCCCGAACTCCACCGCCCGGTCGATGACCTCCTTGAAGACTGCCACATCGAACGGCTTCATGATGTAGTCGTAGGCCCATAGTGGTCTGTCAATGTTAGAACGAACGGTTGTCATTCTGAGCCGGAGTGCAACGGAGGCGAAGAATCTCTTTTGATCAGAAAAACGAGATGCTTCGGGCGCTTGCGCCCTCAGCATGACAACCCGTCAAAACTTCCTTGACAGAGCACTATCTGAATGGCCTGCATAGCCCTCCCCGACGTACTGTAGGCTGTGATGAACACCACCGGCAGCTTCGAGTCGATCTCCCGGAGGCGTCCGAAGGTGTCCAGGCCCGACAGGCCGGGCATCTGGATGTCCAGGACGGCCACGTCGAAGGCCCCCTCCTTCACCATCTTCAGGGCCTCGCTTCCGCTCCTGGCGGTATGGACCTCATAACCCGCGGGCTGGAGAAGGCGCTGCAGGGAATGTCGCATCCCGACTTCGTCGTCCACAATCAGCACCCGCGATCGGCCGCACCACGCTCCGGGCGATGATCACCCCCATCAGCCCGCATCCCCACTGAGTAAAAAGTTGGACAGACGCCGTCGCTGCGCCTGGATGGCCCCCTCCATGCGTTGCGCGGACAGGAGGCTGGAGACGTTGGTGTCGAAGATCTTCTCGGTGATGGCCTGGACGCGGTTGATATAGAGGACCATCGCGAAATTCACCGTGGCGAACAGGCCCGCCATCAGCAGGAAGCCGGCGATTGTCCGGGAGATGATGGTCCATCTCAATGGTCGGTCTCCTGTTTTCAAGCATCCCGAATTTTTCTGATGGTAATAGTTTACCAAATTCAGGACTTCGGGGCAAGGAAAAGCGCTCAGACGCTCCCTCCAGGGCCGAAGGGCCGGGAGACGGTCCTTGTGAATCGTTAGGGAGGACCGCCTCCCCAGCAGGGGATACATCGGCCGATTCCAGGCCCCGTTCGGCCCCCTTCAGGAACGATATCAGGTATTTCGAGGCCACAAATCGGGGATTCCCCGATTGCGCCCTCCCTGGCAATCGTGTAATTTCTGAAAAACCCCGGAAG
Source organism: Candidatus Latescibacterota bacterium (assembly GCA_009694805.1). GTDB lineage: Bacteria > Latescibacterota > UBA2968 > SICM01 > SICM01 > SICM01. Next base: position 4,673 of record SICM01000268.1, on the reverse strand, counting down.
AGCCAGGAAAATTTAAGTCCGTGACGTGAGGTGTAGCGTATGCGTCCCAAAGGATCCGCCGTGGAGTTAGAGAATCGCCGTCGTCTGGCCGTGGCCTGCGTCAAAGAGGGTTACAGGCAGGCGGATGTGGCGAGGGTGTTGAAAGCCGACAGCAGCAGTGTGCGCCGCTGGATACGCGCTGAAAAAAAGCATGGGGACGAAGGGCTTGCAGCCGTCCCCCATTCCAGAGGACGATCCAAGTTGACGCCCGATCAGGAGAGCGTGGTGCTCCGCTGGCTTCAGGGGGATCCTGTGGAGTCTGGCCTTTCCCCTTCATCCTGGACGGCCTCGCACGTCATGAAGGTCATCGAACAGACCTTTTGGGTGACGGTTCATCCCAAATATATCTACTTCTGGCTCAAACAGCGTGGCATCCAGCCGCCAGGCCGGCACGCCTCCGCCTGACCTCCCATTTTTCTATTCATCGCTGTACCGTAGCGGGCAAGGGATCCTTGCCCGCTCCTTTTTTGGGGGGGGGGAATGAAGCGGGGTCAGGGGTACACAGTGTATAAAATTATTCACAAAAAAACCCTTCTGTTGCGGCTAAATGCCTTTAAACCATATCCTTCGAGAGAAGTGTGTACTTAAAACAACACTTCTAACTCCCGGACATCTCGTAGCATGATATATAAGATTTTGTTTTTATTCAATCTTAAATCTGTTATAAAAAACGAAACAGGATGAGGTATGGCCTTTGCTTCCGTGTCTGATGTCGTGGCCGGGCCGGTCTCCGGCAGGTCAGGTATCAGACGCTCATCGTCCGCAGGGGCGTATTGCGATGCGCCTCTGCGACAGCAACGGGAGGAGAGCCAATGGATCGATATAGAACCTTCTTTCTACGCATCTGCACACTGGCCGCCGGGGTCTGGGCGTTCGCCGGAGGACTGCCGCAGCCTGCGCAGGCCTCCAGCCACCGGGAGGCCCCCCTCATCAGCCAGGATCCCGCAGCCGACAACACGGACGTCTACGCCTTTGTCAGCCCGGACAAGCCCGGCACGGTCACGATAGTCACCGGCTGGTATCCGTTCGAGGAGCCGGCCGGGGGGCCGAATTTCTACAAGTTCGATGACAGCGCGCTCTACACCATTTCCATCGACAACGTTGGAGATGCCCAGCCTCACCTCTCCTTCGAGTTCCGGTTCACGACCCAGGTGCGGAACCCGAACACCTTTCTCTACAACGTCGGTCCCATCTCTTCACCGACGGACCCCAACCTCAACGTCCAGCAGACCTACACCGTCACCCGCGTGGATTCGAGGGGGCGGACGACCCTGGGCTCCGGCCTGATCACCGGACCCAACCACGTCGGACCGGCCTCTATTTCGAACTACGACAAGCTGTTCGTCGCCGCTGTCCAGGACCTGGGGGACGGGGTGAAGGTCTTCGCGGGCCAGACCGACGACCCCTTTTTCGTGGACCTGGGGGCCGTGTTCGACCTGCTGACCATCCGGCCCGGTGCGCCGGGGAATCAGGGGGGAGGGGTGGATGACCTGGCCGGGTATAACTGCCACACCATCGCCATTCAGGTCCCCATCAACCAGTTGACGAAGGACGGCAGCGTCCCGACCAGCGCGTCCAACCCCTCGGCGGTGATCGGGGTCTGGTCCACGGCGAGCCGTCCGGGGACGCGGGTCCTGCGGACCGATGGTTCGATGGTGAACTCCGGGGATTTCGTACAGGTCTCGCGCCTGGGCATGCCGCTGGTGAACGAGGTGGTGCTGCCGCTGGGGGTGAAGGACCGGTGGAATGCGGCGCAGCCCAAGGATGACGGACAGTTTCTCAACTACGTGACCGACCCGGAGCCGGCGCGTCTGCTGAACCTGCTCTATGGCCTGAGGGTGCCCCCGAAGCCGCGTAACGACCTGGTGGCGGTGTTCCTGACCGGGGTGACCGGGCTGACCAGCCGCCCAACGTGACCGCCTCCGAGCAGATCCGGTTGAACGTGGCCATCCCGCCCAGCGCGAACCCCAACCGGATGGGCGTGCTGGCGGGGGATGTGGCGGGCTTCCCCAACGGACGCCGACTGGCCGACGACGTGACGGACATCGCCCTGCGGGTCACCGCCGGGGTGCTGGTGGAGGGGTTCAACATCGCCCCCAACAACCTGCTGGGGGACGGGATAGACCAGAACGACAAGCCGTTCCTGAAGGCCTTCCCCTATGTGGCGGCCCCGCATTCGGGTTTCCAGCACGCCCATCACCGGCTGGAGCCTCCGGGGGGAGAGACGCGCGGCCGGCCCGAGGCCTTCGTATCCGTGACGGTGAAGAAGGGCGGGGCGCCGGAGGCCGCCGGGCTGGAGGTGGGCTTCTCCCGCGCGGTGAGCGGACGCGTCAACGTCTACGCCTGGACGGGCCTGACGGACGCCCAGGGGATGGCGCAGGTGACGATCTCGCCGTCCGGTCAGGGGAGCGTCAACGGGATGTACCACGTCCGGGTGATCAACCCGACGACGAAGGAACAGGTCGGGTTCTGGCCCAGCATCCCGATCAACGGCGGGCGGCGCATCGGCCTGACGCTGGAGGTCGGGGGGCCGGCGACCCTGGCGAGCGCGGAGGAGGGGGGCGGGGGGAACGACCTCGCGCTCAACCAGAACTACCCCAACCCCTTCAACCCGGAGACGGCGATCCGGTATGAGCTGCCCCGGGCGACGAACGTGCGCATGACGATCTACAATGCGCAGGGGCAGGCGGTCCGGACGCTGGTCGACGGCCCGAGGCCGGCGGGCGCTCAGGCCGTGCGGTGGGACGGGCGGGATGACCGGGGCCGGGGCGTGGCTTCCGGGATCTACTACTACCGCCTTGAGGCGGCGGGGTTCTCGGAGACGCAGAAGATGCTGTTGTTGAAGTGAGGCAACAGGCATCCTTCGACTCCGCTACGTTCCGCTCAGGAGGCAACAGGCAACAGGTAGGGGCGCGATTCATCGCGCCCCTACTGGGGGCCGGTATTCGGAGACGATTATGAACCCTTTTCGACATAGACGGCTTCTGCTGACCGCAGCCCTCATGGGGACCCTCTTCGGGGGGCATGGGTCCTCGCCTCGCTCCTCCGGGGCGGTGACGGCGGTTTCATCCTCGGAGGCGCAGGGGTGGGCGCAGACGGGCCAGGCTTTTCTCCAGAAGGCGCGGGAGACGGGCGATCCGACGTACTATACTCGGGCCGAGGCGGTCTTCAAGAAGGCCCTCGGCCTGGACCCCCGGAACGTGGAGGCCATGGGCGGGATGGGCTCCCTCTCCCTCTCTCGCCACCAGTTCAGGGAGGCCCTTGCCTGGGGCGAGCAGGCCAGGGCCATCCACCCCTCCAACGCCACCCTCTACGGCATCGTGGGGGATGCCTGCGTCGAACTGGGGGACTACCCGAAGGCGGTGGAGACCCTCCAGAAGATGGTGGACCTCAGGCCCGGCCTGAGCGCCTATTCCCGAATCTCCTACCTCCGCGAGTTGATGGGGGACCCCGAAGGGGCGATCCTGGCCATGCAGATGGCCGTGGACGCCGGCGGCCCGAACGCCGAGAACACCGCCTGGTGCGTCGCGCAGCTCGGGAACCTGTACTGGGGCCGGGGGGACCTGCGCCTGGCGGAGGCCCAGTATCAGAGGGCGCTCGTCAGGGCGCCGGATTATGCGCCCGCGCTGGCCGGCCTGGCCAGGGTGCGCGCCGCGCAGGGGGACTTCGCCGGGGCCGCCGCACTCTACGAACAGGCCTTCGCGGCGATGCCGGAGCACGCCTTTGTGGAGGCGCTGGGCGACGTGTATCGGGCCCTGGGCCGGCCGGGGGAGGCGAGCAGGAAGTACGGGGAGGCTCGCGCGCTGCTGAGGACGGAGGAGGCGAACGGCGCGGACGTGGACCTGGAGATGGCCCTGCTGGAGGCGGACCACGACATGGACCTGAAGGATGCGCTGGCCCGCGCCCGACGGGAGATGACCCGGCGGCCGTCGAACATCCACGCGGCGGACGCCCTGGCCTGGGCGCTCTACAAGGCGGGGGACTTCGGGGAGGCCCTGCCCGTGATCCGGCAGGCCCTCCGGCTGGGGACGGAGGACGCGCACATTCTGTTCCACGCCGGGATGATCGCCTATCGCGCCGGGGAGAGGGAGGAGGGGCGCGCGCATCTCGAACGGGCCCTGGCGATCAATCCTCACTTTTCGATACGCTACGCCGATGAAGCGGCGTCCGTCCTCCGGACGCTGGGGGAGGGGGGCGTATCAGGAGAAGAGAGGAAGGGACGATAGGAGGGGGGCCGGAGTTCCAGGGGCCGGGCCGATCACTTCGACGGGATGAAGTCGCTCCGTGTCAGGCCGTAGGCCGCCAGCTTGTTGTACATGGTCCGGCGGTTGATCCCGGCCAGTTGAGTGGCCCGGCTGATGTTGCCCTTGGTGCGGGTGAGGAGGCTTCGGAGGTATTCCCGCTCGACGTTCTCCAGGGCCGTCCGACAGACCTCCTTCAGGCTCATCTCCTCCGCCACGCCGGGCAGGAGATCGACCGGCCCGGCCTTCACTAAAAGACCCGCTGGATGCCCCTCAGTTCTACTGAGGGGAGGAAAGCGGGGGTTTTGAGTTGATAATCGTGGTTTGGGTTTGATATATTGACGGTATGGCTATCCAAAGATCATCCCATGCCGTCTATGACCTGAAGTATCA
>SICM01000267.1 GCA_009694805.1 Candidatus Latescibacterota bacterium | reverse complement strand
TAGCTGATATAAATAGCAGTTTTGGATTATCGCAGGAACCGCCTCTTAGAGAGCCGTATTCGTTGGTGAAGCTGACGCCTATATTTCAGGCCCGAAAGCTTTCTGCCGAGGTTTTCGGGGGGCATAAGTTGGGAATGGTAAGTGAACAGGGTCTATTTTACAGAGAGGTTCTCCAACATGCAGAACAGCCTGGTGAAAGAGCTGGATCACCGCCTTGCGGGCGGCGGGACCGTGGCCTACGACGAGGCGATGGCGCTGATGGATTTTGAGGGGGAAGACCTGATCGAGCTCCTCGATCTGGCCAACCGCATCCGACAGCGGCACAAGGGGAATCGGGTCAGTTTCTGCTCCATCGTGAATGCCCGGTCGGGCAACTGCTCCGAGGACTGCACGTTCTGCGCCCAGTCGGCGCACTTCAAGACCGGGGTCCAGACCTATCCCATGATGAGCCCGGAGCAGATCCTGAGCGCGGCGGCGGACGCCTACCATATGAAGGCGCAGCGGTTCGGTATCATCATCAGTGGGCGGGGGATCAAGTTCAGTCCGAAACAGGACGTGGAGCAGATCCTCGCAGCCATCCGGGCGCTCAAGGCCGACGGCCGGGTGATCCCTGACGCCTCGCTGGGCACCCTGAGCTGGGAGACGGCCCGGCTTCTAAAGGAGGCGGGGCTGGAGGGCTACCACCACAACCTGGAGACCTCGGCCCGGTATTTCCCGTTCATCTGCACCACGCACCCCTATGAGGAGAAGATCGAGACGATCCGGATCGCCAAGGCCACGGGGTTTTACGCGTGCAGCGGCGGCATCTTCGGGATGGGGGAGAACCGGCAGGACCGGGTGGACATGGCGTTCACCCTGCAGGAGCTGGACGTGGATTCCGTCCCCCTCAATTTCCTCGTGCCGATCCCTGGCACCCCTCTGGCCGACGTGGAGGGCCTGCCCCGGTCGGAGATGTTCAAGGTGATCGCCGTGTACCGCTGCCTCCTCCCGGAAAAGGACCTGCGGGTCTGCGGGGGCCGGGAACGCCATCTGGGGGAGGACCAGGATCGGATGTTCGAGGCCGGGGCGAACGCGACCATGATCGGGAACTACCTCACGACGATGGGCCGGCCGGCGGCGGAGGACCTGTTGATGATCGAACGATTAGGGCTGGAGCTGGTATCCTAAGAAACGGTATGAGAACTCTGACAGAGCGGGATATTCAGGCCATTCTCAGCCTTCTGGCGGACGACGATCCGGTCGTGGTCCGGGCGGTCAAGGAGAAGCTGTTCGACATGGGGCGAGAGGCCGTCGGCCGCGTGCAGGCAGCGGGATCGAGCCATCGGGCGCTCCGGGAGGTCGAATGCCTTCTGCGCCGGCTGGAGGAGCCCCCGCTGGAGGTCCAGTTTGAGAGCCTCTCCCGCACCCCGGGCGGAGACCTGGACCTAGAGGAGGGGACCTTCGCCATCGCCCGATTCGGCTGTCCCGCCGTGGACGTGGAGGGGTGCGCGGAGTTTCTGGATCGGATGGCCGCGGAGGTGTCCCTCCGCGTGTCGGCGAACGATCACCCCATCCACGTGATCCGCACCCTCAACGCCTATCTGGTCGAAGAGCAGGGGTTCCGGGGAGGTTCCGTGTCCGATTCCGACAACAGTTTTATGGATCGCGTCCTGGCACGGAGGGTCGGCATCCCGATCACGCTGTCGGCGGTCTATCTGTTCATCGGTCGGAGGCTCCAGCTCCCGCTGTATGGCGTGGGCATGCCGGGGCACTTCATCGTGAAGTACGAGGAGGGTGGCCGGGAGATCTTCTTCAACCCCTTTCACGGGGGGCAGGTGATCACGAAGGAGGAGTGCCGGCAGATCGTGATGCGGATGGGGTTTCCCTTTGAGGAGGGCGTTCTGGCGCGCACGCCGAACCGGCACATCCTCATCCGCATGATGAATAACCTGGTTCGCGTCTATCTCGCGGGGAGAGACGAGGGGAGGGTGCGGAGTCTGATGGAGTACATTCAGATCGTGCAGTGCGATTAGATCTCCCCGCCCCACCCTTCTGACATTCCAACTTTTATGACCAATCCAGAAATCGCCGACGTGCTGAATGAGGTCGCGGTCCTGATGGAGCTGAAGGGGGAGAACCCGTTCCGGTGCCGGGCGTATCAGAACGCGGCCCGGCAGGTGGAGGCGCTCGACCGGGACGCGAAGGACCTTCTGGAGGCCGGGGCGCTGTCCGGGGTCCGGGGGATCGGCAAGGGGATCGCGGAGGACATCGCGGAGCTGGTGGCCACGGGGCGGCTGGGGCTGTATGAGAAGCTGAAGGCGTCGATCCCGGCGGGGCTGATCGAGATGCTGGGCATCTCCGGCCTCGGTCCGAAGCGGGTGCGGGCCCTCCACGAGGCGCTGGGGGTTGAGACGATCGATGACCTGGAGGCCGCGTGTCGGGAGGACCGGGTGAGCGGCCTGTCCGGGCTCGGGGCGAAGACGCAGGCCAACATCCTGGCCGGCATCGAGGCCCTCCGGCGGAACCGGGGCCTCCATCTGTTCTGCGATGCGATGGCGGCGGCGGAGGAGGTGTACGCGTCGTTGCGGGGACATCCGTCGGTCGTGAGGGTCGAGATCGCAGGGGCGCTGCGCCGACGGAAGGAGACGACGAAGGATATCGACCTGGTGGCCAGCGCCAGGGACGCCGGGGCGCTGATGGAGGCGTTCGCGGGCCTGGCCGACGTGGCTTCGGTGACGGCGAAGGGGGAGACGAAGACGAGCGGCGTCTTGAAATCAGGCATCGGCGTGGACCTCCGCGTGGTGGCGGAGGCGGAGTTCCCGTACGCCCTGCATCACTTCACGGGCAGCCGGGAGCACAACACGCTGATGCGGGGCCGGGCGAAGGGGATGGGCCTCAAGATGAACGAGTACGGCCTGTTCCGGGGGGACGCCCTGATTCGCTGCAAGGACGAGGCAGAGGTCTTCGAGGCGCTGGGGCTGAGCTACATCCCTCCCGAGCTGCGAGAGGGCCTGGACGAGATCGAGGCCGCGGAGCGGGGGGCGTTGCCCCGTCTGGTGGCGCCGGAAGACCTGAAGGGCGTCCTCCACGTCCACACGAACGCCAGCGACGGGTCCGACACGCTGGAGGCGATGGTCCGTGGGGCGCAGGAGCGGGGGTACACTTACATCGCGATCTGCGACCACAGCCGTTCGGCGTTCTACGCGAACGGCCTGACCGCCGAACGTCTGCGGAGGCAGGGGGAGGAGATCGACCGGCTGAATCAGAAGCTGAAGGGGATCACAATCCTGAAAGGGGTGGAGTCGGACATCCTGCCGGACGGGCGTCTGGACTATGATGACGAGGTGCTGGAAGGGCTGGACGTGGTGGTGGCCTCGGTCCATTCCCAACTGAAGATGTCGGCGGAGAAGGCCACGGAGCGGCTAGTCCGGGCGATCCGGGACCCGCACACGACGATCCTGGGGCACGCCACGGGTCGGCTGCTGTTGATGCGCGAGGGGTACCCGATCCAGGTGGAGAAGGTTTTGGACGCGCTGGCCGAGCACGGGGTGGCTTTGGAGTTCAACGCCAACCCGCGCCGGATGGACCTGGACTGGCGGCATCTGAAGGGGGCGAAGGAGCGCGGGGTGAAGGTGGCCATCAACTCGGACGCGCATTCGGTGGGAGAGATCGATTACATGTCCCTGAGTACCGGCACGGCACGAAAGGGGTGGCTGACGGAGGAGGATGTGCTGAACGCGATGCCGGTGAAAGGGTTTGTGAAGTATCTGCGGGATCGCACTGCGAACAGGAGGCGATCGTGAGGCAGTGTCCTATCGGTTCTGTGGAGACTCCCACGTGAAAGACCAACTGGATAAAGTGGAGCAGTTCCACGAGGCGTTCAAAGCCTACATTGGACGCCGTCCCACCGCAAAGATCCCGGAGCGGGTGTTTGACGGGCGGTTGAAGCTCTTGCAGGAAGAGTTGGAAGAATACCGGAGGGCTGTTGAGGCCGGGGATCTGGTTGAGGTTGCTGACGCGCTCACGGATATGCTCTACGTCCTTCTTGGAACCTACCTTGCCCACGGCCTGCAGGGTCTGGCGGTGGACCTGTTCGATGAGGTCCATCGGAGCAACATGAGAAAGCTGGACGAAAACGGTCAGCCGATCTTGAGCGAGGCTGGCAAGGTGGAAAAGTCGGCGCTGTTTTCAAAACCGGATCTGGGACCCATTCTGGCGAGATGCAAGCCATGATCGGTCTAAGCACGGAATCTGAGTCATTTCTCTTTGTTCCTGTAATCGAGCGGCGGTTTGCGTTCTCCGAGGAGAGGCTGATACCGGAAGTCCTTACCTCGTCGCTGCTCGATCTCTGCGCGGGCCGCTTTCACGTGCGAAGGGTCTGTGAACAGGTCTACGGCGGTCATGGCGATCACCTTGGCCGCGACGATCATTCCCTTCATCCCAATGCTCATTCCTCCGGCGGCCACGGCCTGCCAACTGTGCGTCGCCGTGCCGGGAACCCACGTCGCTGTACGGACTCCGGCGGTGGGGACGACCCAACTGACGTCGCCGGCGTCTGTGGAACCCTCTAACGCCTTGAGTTTGTAGGGCTGAATTTCCTCCTCAGAACCCAACAGCAGGTCGGTGTTTCCGAACGTCTTTCGGACAGCTTCTGCGAAGGCCTTCTCTTCGGGCGTGTGTTTCACGCCCCCGACACGGCGCAGGTTCCCATCCATCAGCCTGGACAGGGTTTCGTTGGGAAGCAGGCTGTACACGCCGGAGATGATCTCGTGCTCCACGCGGGTTCCGGTGCCCAGGGCCGCCCCCTCAGAGGCCTTGACGACCCGCGCCCAGAGGTCTTCGAGGGTTTCGACATTGGGATGGCGGACGTAATAATATGCTTCGGCGAAATCCGGCACCACGTTGGGCGCTTCGCCGCCGTGCGTGATGATGTAGTGAATCCGGGCGTCCGAGGGGATGTGCTCTCGCATCATGTTGACCATGTAGTCCATGGCCTCCACGCCGTCGAGGGCAGAGCGGCCCCGGTCCGGGTACATGGCGGCGTGACTCGATATGCCGTAAAACCGGAACTTGGCCGATTTGTTCGCGAGCGTGGTTGCGGGACTGGCGTCGTTGCGGTCGAAGGGATGCCAGTGAAGAACGACGTCGACGTCGTCGAACAGGCCGGCGCGCACCATATAGACCTTCCCTGATCCACCCTCTTCAGCGGGGGTTCCGTAGAGACGGATCGTGCCGGTCGTCCCTGAGCTGACCAGCCAGTCCTTCACGGCAATCGCAGCCGCCGTTGACGCCGTCCCGAACAGGTGGTGGCCGCAGGCGTGGCCGGGTCCGTGCTCTACGATGGACCTGCGCTCGGGGATTGCATCCTGGGACAGGCCGGGCAGGGCGTCGAACTCTGCCAGAATTGCGATAATCGGTTTCCCCTTCCCATAGGTTGCGACGAAGGCGGTGGGCATCTCGGCGACCCCGGCCTGAACCTCGAACCCCGCCGCTTTCAGTTGGGACTGGAGGAGCGAGGAACTTTTCACCTCCTGATAGCCGAGTTCGGCAAACGACCAGATCTGTCTGGCGATGTCGGCGTAGGTTGACCGCCTGGATTCTATGGATGCGGCAACCTGGTCTTTGGCATCCTGCGCCGTTGCGGACAGGGCGGACGCAAAGACGATGAAGGCTACAAGAACTGTATGTCTGAGCATTGAGGTCCCTCCCAAAGATCAAGTTCCCTACGCCGTCACGGTTTCTTACCTTCCCTGTCTAACTCAAGCAGCCGCACATCCTCCAGATCAACTTCACGGCCGGCGGCGCGTTTTGATGCAATCAAGTCTTCCCGAGCTAAGGGGTTGTGAAGAAATAAGCGATTGATTTCGACAGGGCGCGGTTGTACCTTTGATGCGTGAACTTCAATATCTTGCGCAGAAAGTACACGGTCCTCAGGCCGGCGTTGACGGAGCGGTCGAGGCGGCTTTGGTCGGCGACCGAA
>SICM01000266.1 GCA_009694805.1 Candidatus Latescibacterota bacterium | reverse complement strand
TCGGTGGGTAGGGGATGAAGTGACTACCGATTTGATCCGCAAGTACATTACCTATCATCAGCACCAGAGCAGTAATATGCAGTTAGAGCTGCCGTTTTAGGGGTTTTGGGTTTTAATGCCCCGCAGCTCTGCTGCGGGGTTCTTTACTCTGATTAAAAGAGGGCCCCGTTAAAATTTCACGATCGTCAAGAGAGATGAAGGAGTGAGCCTCAAAATGGACACGCCCCATGCTGCCCCAGCCCAGGATTTCATCCGGGAAATGGTCGCTGAAGACATGAAGAAAAACAGGTTCGGGGGGCGGGTGATGACCCGGTTTCCGCCGGAGCCGAACGGCTATCTGCATATCGGACACGCCAAGGCCATCTGTCTCAACTTCGGAGTCGCTGAAGAATTCGGGGGTGTCTGCAACCTGCGCTTCGACGACACCAACCCGGCCAAGGAGGAGGCCGAATACGTGGAGGGGATGAAGAAGGACATCCGGTGGATGGGGTTCGACTGGGGAGACCGGGAATACTACGCCTCGGACTACTTCGACCCACTCTACGAATTCGCCGTGCAACTGATCCGAAAAGGGAAGGCCTATGTCTGCGACCTGAGCCCTGATGAAACCCGGGAGTACCGGGGCACGCTGACCGAGCCGGGCAGGGACAGCCCCTACCGGGGCCGGTCGGTGGAGGAGAACCTGGACCTGTTCGCGCGCATGCGGGCCGGGGAATTCGAAGAGGGATCTCGAACGCTCCGCGCCAGGATCGACATGGCTTCACCGAACCTGAACCTGCGAGACCCGATCATGTATCGCATCCTCAAGGCGACGCATTACCGGACGGGGGACAAATGGTGCATCTATCCCATGTACGACTGGGCGCACGGCCAGTCGGATTCCCTCGAAGGCGTCACCCATTCGCTTTGCGACACGGGATACGAAGACCATCGCCCCCTGTACGACTGGTTTCTGGATCAACTGGAGATCTACCATCCCCAGCAGATCGAATTCGCACGGTTCAACCTCACCTTCACCGTCCTGAGCAAGCGGTATCTTCTGCAACTGGTCAGGGATGGGGCGGTCACCGGATGGGATGACCCCCGGATGCCCACGCTCTGCGGCCTCCGGAGGCGGGGCTACACCCCGGAGCCCATCCGGGACTTCATGAGGGACGTGGGGGTTGCCAAGCGGGAAAATCTGATCGATATCGTACGGCTGGAGACCAGCGTCCGGGATGATTTGAACAAACGCGTTCCCCGGGTGATGGCCGTGCTGCACCCCCTCCGCGTGGTCCTCGAGAACTACCCGGAGGGGCAGGTGGAGGAACTGGATGCGGTGAACAACCCGGAGGACCCCGGCGCGGGGACCCGAAAGGTCCCCTTCTCAAAGGTGCTTTACATCGAGCAGGACGACTTCCGGGAGGACCCGCCGAAAAAATATTTCCGGCTGGCCCCGGGCCGGGAGGTGCGGTTGCGGTGGGGGTATTTCATCCGATGCGTGGGGGTGATGAAGGACGAGAAGACCGGCGAGGTGGTCGAGCTGCGCTGCACTTATGACCCGGCGACGCGGAGCGGCGCGTCCCCGGACGGACGGAAGGTCCAGGGGACGATCCACTGGGTCTCGGCCGCGCAGGCGGTTGAGGCCGAGGCACGGCTGTATGACCGCCTCTTTCTGGTGGAAGACCCGCTGGGTGCGGGGGGGGGGCTGATTATAAGACCTACCTGAACCCGAACTCCCTGGAGCGGGTGACGGGCTGCCGCGTGGAGCCGAGCCTGTCCGGCGCGTCCCCCGGAGACCGGTACCAGTTCGAGCGGCTGGGGTACTTCTGCGTCGATCCGGACTCCTCCGGCGGGGGGCTTGTGTTCAACCGGACGGTGTCGTTGCGGGATACCTGGGCCAAGATCGAGAAGGCGCAGAAGAAAGAGGCGTCGGAGTAGGGGCGGTTCGCGAACCGCCCCTACTCCATCCCGTACAGAAGATTCTCCATCGTCTCCGCCCTGCGAATGACCCTGGCCTGGCCGTTCTTGACCAGGATCTCCGCCGGCCTGGGCCGGGAGTTGTAGTTGGACGACATCGAGAACCCGTAGGCCCCGGCGTTGCAGATGGCCAGGATGTCGTTGATCCGCACCTTCGACAGCTCACGGTCCACGGGGCCGTGCTCATCCCGCGTGAAGACGTCTCCGGACTCGCAGATGTTCCCGGCCACGACGACCGACTCCCGGACGTCCTGCACGTTGGAGGCGTTGACGATCTCGTGGTAAGACCCGTAGGCCATGGGGCGGATCAGGTGGTTGAACCCGGTGTCCGTCCCGACGAATCGGTGCTTTGGGGTCTCCTTGACGTTGTTCACGGTGGTCAGCAGAAAGCCCGCCTCGCACACCAGATACCGGCCCGGCTCCATGGCCAGGGCCATCTGCCGCCCCGCCTTCTTCACATAGGCCGAAAACTTCTCCGTCACCGCCTTCCCGAAAGACGGCATGTCGATGGGCTTCTCCCCCGGACGGTAGGGCACGCCGATCCCCCCGCCGAAGTCGATGAACTCCAGATTCCGGAACTCCTGCGCCAGGCCCAGGATGATGTCCATCACCTCGAGGTAGATGGACAGGTCCAGGATGCCCGAGCCGATGTGGCTGTGCAGGCCCACGACCTGCAGGCGACGTCGGCCCGCCAGGTCCATCACGTCGCCGATCTTGTCCTGGTAGATGCCGAACTTGCTGTCGGGCCCGCCTGTGATGCAGTGCCCGTGGTGGCCCGCGCCCACGTCGGGGTTGATGCGGACCGCGATCCGGGCGCCGGGGTTCATCTCTCCGTAGGTATCGAGCTGCGTCAGGGACTCCACGTTCACCAGCAGGCCGTGCTGTTTGCAGAACTCCAGGTCTGCGCGGGATGTGCTGTTGCCGGTGTAGAGGATCTGCTCCGGCTTATATCCCGCCCTGAGCGCCAGGAAGACCTCTCCCGGGGCCACGGCGTCCAGGTAGGCGCCCTCCTCGCGCAGGATGCGCATGAGGGTGACGTTCGTGTTCGCCTTGCAGGCGTAGTGGATGCGGAGGTCCGGGTAGGTGATGCAGGTCTTGAGGTCTTTGATCCGCTGGCGGAGCGTATCCTCTTCGTAGACATAGAGGGGACTCCCGAACTCCAGCGCCAGCTTCTCCGCGGACACGCCGCCCAGGAAAAGCTTGTTGTCTCTGATCTCCATAGGGTATAACCGATCTGATGAGAGTTTGTCCTGAAACGGAGGGTCTATTTTGCCAGGGCCTTCTTGATTCGCTCCATGGCCTCGGCCAGCCGGCCATCGGGCACGGCCAGGGAGAGGCGCACGAACCCCTCTCCAAACTTTCCGTAGGCCGTCCCGGCGGCCACCACCACCTGCGCCTTGTCGAACAGCAGATTGGTGAACTCGATGGACGACATCCCCTTCGGGGTCGGCAGCCAGAGGTAGAAGGTCCCCTTCGGGGGCTGGAAGCTCCAGCCCAGGCCGTTGAAGGTGTCCACGACGAGCTGCTGGCGCTTCCGATAGATGCCGAGCATCTTGTCGATGTTGCCGTTCTCGGCCTGGATCGCCCGGATGCCTGCGTGCTGAATGGCCGCGAAGACGCCGGAGTCCGTGTTCTCCTTCACCTTGGAGATGCCGGCGATCAGGTCCCGGTTGCCCATCACCATGCCGAGCCGCCAGCCGGTCATGTTGTAGGACTTGGACAGGGACCCCAGCTCCACGCCCACGTCCATCGCGCCGGGGGCCTGGAGGAAGCTGACCCGGTCCGCCGGGTCGAACACCATCTCGCTGTAGGCCCCGTCCTGGCAGATGGCCACGTCGTAGTCCTTCGCCCAGCGGGCGAGGTCCGCGTAAAACGCCTTCGTGGCCAGTGCGCCGGTCGGGTTGTTCGGGTAGCAGAGGAACAGGGCGCTCGCCTTTCTGGCCAGGTCTGAGGGGATGTCGCTCAGCTTCGGGAGGTAGCCGCCCTCCGGCAGGATGGGGATGGAGTGGGGCTCTCCGCCGGCCATCAGGATGCTCGCCCGGTAGGCCGGGTAGCCGGGGTCGGTCATCAGCACCACGTCGCCGGGATTCACGCGTGCCAGGCAGAAGTGGTGGATGCCCTCCTTCGAGCCGATCAGGGCCAGCACCTCCGTCGCGGGATCCAGGCTGACGCCGTACCTGGCCCGATAGAAATCGGCCACGGCCTGCCGGAAGGGCCCCATGCCCTTCTCCTCGTCGGGGGGGTACTGATGGTTCGCGGCGTTCCGGGCCTGCCGGCTCAGCTCTTCGATGATGCCTTCCGGGGTCGGCTCCACCGGATCGCCCACGCCGAGGCTGATCACGTCCACGCCCGCGGCGCGGGCCTTTCCGACCTTCTGGCGCAACTCCATGAAGAGATAGGGGGGGATCTTGGACAGGCGTTCGGCCAGTTGCATAGAGGATCTCCTTGTTAAAATGGTCTGAACAATGCCCAAGAGAATACAGAAGTTGAGCGCGTTTGTCAAGTCCCCTGTTGCGGGTAAAATAGGGGTTGACAAGTCGGACGTACTGTCGTTATCTTCAAATGATGAAGGCTGTTCACATTTTCTGGTGTTGAATGTCCGCGATATTCCTGGCTGACTCACGTTTGGAGGCTCCATGACGCGGTTCTGGTTTCTGGCCCTCCTCTTATGCGGCGCCTGGATCGCCGGCTGCGGGGAGGAGAAGCTGACCGTCCAGGACAACCTGAAGGGGACCTGGAAGCTGACGGCCCGCACCCTGCCCGACGGGACGACGCTGAACCCCCCCGACGTGGCGGGGTTGATGGAGTGGTTTGCGATCAATGACCGCCGGGGGCACGTCACGGTCGTCATCACCCGGCAGCAGGACGGGCAGAAGGCCTACGATTTCGAGAATAACGCCTGCACCGTCTCCGCATCCGCCTTCTCGATGGAGCGATCCCTTCTGATGGGCCGGTCCTACCTGAACGGCGACGGCCCTGTGGAGACGGACACCGCGCCAAAGTCCCTTGAAGGCCGGCTCACGGTGGACGGCAAGAAGACGACGCTGACGTATGGCAACGGGGTGGTGCAGGCGTTCGAGGGGTCCAGCCTGACGGTGACCCTTCCCAACCGTTATGCCGATACATGGAAGAAGGAGTAAGGGGAAGAAGCCAGAAGGCAGAACGTCCCCCTTCTCTGGCAGCCATGTTAAGACATCTCTTCTTCCAGACCTACGATCACCTCGGCAGCCTGATGGTGTTGAACGCGGTCTGGACGGTCCTGAACCTGCCCTGGGGCCTGGCGGCCTGTCTCCTGTTTCCGCTCGCGTCATTTCAGCTCAGGAACGGGCGGGTGTGGCTGGGCGTTGCGGTCGCCGGGGCTGCGATCTGTATCGGTCTGGTCTCTCCGCCCACGGCGGCGCTCCTGAACGCGGTCCGGGAGGCGGAGGGGGGCGTGGGAGTTCGGGTCCGGGCGCTTCTGGGAGGGGTCCGGCGGCGTTTCTGGGCCGCGCAGGCCGTGGGTCTTCTCCTGGCGGGAGCCACCGGCCTTCTGGGGGTGAATTTCGGCGCCTACGCAGGTCTCGAAGGTCCCTGGAGGCCGGTGGGGTGGGTCCTTCTGGGGCTGATGCTCTGGACGTCCATCGGGCTGCTGGGGGTCGCGCCGATGTGGGTTGCGTCCGCTGCGCGGACCGGTCGGGTCCTGGAAGGGTTTCTTTCTGCGGCGCGCCTGGCCCTCGCTCATCCCGGTCTCTGCCTCGGGACCTCGGCGATCACGGGCCTGCTGCTTCTGTCCGGCGCTGCGACAGGAATCGGGCTTTTCACGGGGGCGGCCTCGGTGGCGGGACTCTGGGTCGTCCTGAGCCACGAGGCGCTGTCCTCCGCACGGAGCGAATCCTGCGATCTGAGCGCATCCCGAAGCCTTCGCGAACTGTGGCGACCCTGGGAAAACCAAAAGCCATAGGGCCTATGACGGAGTAACTGACTAATTCCATTTTCAAGTATTAGGGTGAATCGTGTAGTTCCAGTCCTCGCGAAACAGATGAGGCTTCAGTTTGATCCGGGCCATTTGCTCATCGGTCACGAAGACACCGGCAGGATACCGAC
>SICM01000265.1 GCA_009694805.1 Candidatus Latescibacterota bacterium | reverse complement strand
TGTCCCGCCCAGCAGCGATGCCAAACCAGTCGCAGTCGTTTGCCCAAACGAACTGATGAGGTAATCGCTATACAGGTCAAGAAGGTCTTTGTTGGTCATACCCCAAATTTAATCAATTCTCCCCGCGCTGCGTAAGGTGAGTCATAAGAGCGGGGTCAGGGGTCGGAGGTCAGGAAAAAACAGAAAGGATCTCTGATTTTCCCGCCCCCTGCTCTTTCATATTGACAAATCGCCGGCCATACCCTATCATATTCGGGCGTGCCGGGAGAGTAGGGTTCGATTTTTCGGGAACTTTTCTCCTTCGAAGCGGTTTAAAATTTGGCCCGCTTACTTGAGGAGAGCACGAATGCTTATGGCCCATTTCAAGACCCGACACGGCGAAGCGGTCTCGGACAGCGACATCCTGGCCGATGTGATGGCAGGGGATGTCGAGGCCTTCGAGAAAATCGTAGACCGCCATAAAAACAGACTCTTCAACTTCGTGTACCGGTTCGTGGGGGATCGGGAGACGGCGGAGGATATCGTCCAGGAGACGTTTTTGCGCGCCTTTCGTCGCCGCAAGGACTACCGGGCGATTGCCAACTTTTCCACCTGGTTGTTCACGATCGCAGGCAACCTGGCCAAGAGTGAGTTGCGCCGCCGGAAACGCTGGCGCTTTTTCTCTTTGAACTGGGATGAGGAGTCGGAGACTGGAATTGAAATCCCCGACGAATCCCATCGGCCCGACACCATGGCCGAGACGGCGATGACGGACGAGATGATTCAGGAGGCGATTGAATCCCTGCCGGAAAACTACCGGAAGGTGATTCTCCTGCGGGATGTGGAAGGGTTGTCTTACCAGGAGATCGCCAAGATCGTGGGAAGACCGGTGGGGACCGTGAAATCCAGGGTCAATCGCGCCCGGCTTCGTCTTCAGCGACGACTCAAGATGGAAGGTAGAGACGTAGGGCTGGAGGTATAGATTCAGAAGGAGGTACATCAGACGGATGACTTGTAGAGATTTTCAAAACCGGATTTCTGCTTACGTCTATGGGGAACAGGACGAAGACGTACGGGGTCTCATGGACGTGCATTTGGCGGAATGCCTGGAGTGCGTCGAGGCGCTGAACGGGGTGCGAAAGTTACGAGCCAGATTGGGCCAGTTGCACCAGGTGCGGCCGTCGCCCGACTTCACATTTGCCGTTCGAGGAAAACTCCTGATGGAGGCCGCGCGGTCCCGGACAGGTCTCAGGGTGCGCCTGGTGTCGTGGCTTTTTCCGACCGTCCCCCGAACGATGCTGGCCGGGGCATTCGCCGTGATTGCGGTGGCGGGCCTGGCGTTGATCGTCAGCGGCCCGGATCGGCTCTCTTTCGTCGCCAAATCGCACAAGCAGGAGATGAGAGAGATCTCCGCCTCCCCGGCCCAGGAGGCCCCCAGCCACTACGTCCTGGAGCGTATCCCCGCCTCTTCCCGCCGTGGAATGGCGATCTCCTCCCGAACCTACAAGGCCCGGAGCGACAGTCTCTCTGCCCTGCGCAACGGGCGAATGGCCAACGTGCAGTATGTCCGTTTCTGAAAAGCCCATGGATCGACGAAAACACCTCCCGCTCTTCTCCGTGCTTTTAGGGGGAATGCTCCTGATCTTCGGCCTCACCTTGACGGCCCCATCGGGGCTGGCGGCGGATGGGCGCTTGCTGAAGGCGATGGAGGAGGAGATCGTGGCGCTCGTGGAGAAGAACCGATCCTGTGTCGTGAGCATCCATACGACCGCGACGCGGCAAATCGACTTCGGCCAGAATGCCTCGGGCGTCGGCATGACCATCCTTCGTAACGTCGGCTCCGGCGTCATCTTCGACGCCCAGGGTTACATCCTGACCACCACAGAGGTGGTGCGAGGTGCGGATCACATCCAGGTCTCCCTGTCGTCCGGGCGAACGATGGATGCCGACCTGGTGGCAATGGACGAAGACTCGAAGGTGGCTGTGGTGCGGCTCCGGGGCAAGGTCCCCCGGTGTCCCCGTTTTGGCGATTCAGATAGTATTCGGACAGGGCACTATGCCTTCATCCTCGGGAATGCCTACGGGACCATGTCGCCTTCGGTCGGCACGGTCGTCGAATTTCACGACGATGACGATCTCATCCAGATCAGCGGCGCTGCCCGGCCTGGCAACAGCGGAGCAGCGGTGTTCAACAGCGAGGGGCAGGTCATCGGGATCGTCCGGGGTATCCTGGCGCCCTCCTCCCACGAGGAGACCTCCAGCCCCGACCGTACGGATGAAGCGGGATGGAGTGCGTCCTCTGCGACCCTCCTGGCCATTCCGATCAACCGGGCTCAGGAGATCGCCCGGCGCTTGATCTCCGGCGGATGGCTCGGTGTGGAGGTGGAATGCCGCAGGATCAGGACGATCTCCCGCGTGGAGGCGGGTGAGCCTGCCGACGGGACCGGTCTCGCGGCTGCCCAGATCGAGAAACTGCGCATCTCCCGCGTGGAGGCGGGTGGGCCTGCCGACAGGGCCGGGTTGCAGCCCGGCGACGTGATCGTCTCCTACAACGGCGCGAAGATCATCGATGGGGCGCATCTGGAGCGACTGGTGATGGAAACGCCGGCGGGGAGCCAGGTGCAGATTGGCCTGCTGCGTGACGAGCAGATGAGGTCCGTTCAGGTCAGGGTGGGCCAGCGCTCGGAGCAGGTCCCCCAGAAGGCGCCGCTCCTCCCTCCAACGGCCTACGGACCGGCGCGGCACGGCGCTGAAACGCCCGAGATGCTCCTTCAGAGGCTTCGGGACCTGGACCCTCAGACGCTCCGGGACCTCCAGGTGCAGATGCAGATGCTCATCCAGCAACAGGAAGGGAAGAAGGACAGCAAATAGAAAATCAGATACAGAAGGTTTCCAGGAGGGTTCGGCGCAGGGCGTCGGGCCTTTTTTTTATTTTAGGAGACAGTCGCATTTACTTATATTGAGGGTCCGTATGGAATTTCGCACGGACACAGAGAACCACAGGCCCCCATCCACCGTTTCCTTCCCCAGGAGAAGCGATGCCTGTCGCAGACGCCAGAACCTACCTCGCGGACATCGTCGAACAACTCAAGAAGCACTGGCCAGGGAATCGCGCCGTCCACATCGTCTGTCACGGACACAGTGTGCCCGCTGGATACTTCGCGACGCCGATGGTGGACACCTTCAACGCGTATCCGCACCTGTTGCACAAAGGCCTCAAGGATCGCTTCCCCTTTGCGGTGATCAACGTGATCGTCACCGCCATCGGGGGTGAGCATTCCGTCAGCGGCGCAGAGCGCTTTGAGCGAGATGTCCTGGGCCATCGCCCCGACGTCACCGCAATAGACTATGGGCTGAACGACCGGGGCCTCGGGCTCGCCAGGGCCGAGGCATCCTGGCGGGCGATGATCGAAAAGTCCCTGGATCGTCAAATCAAGTTGATCCTGTTGACCCCGACGCCGGATACGAGCGGCCTCTCGGACCCGTCTGCGGAACGCTGGCTTCTGCTCCAGCAGCACGCCGAACAGATCCGGAGGCTGGCGGCGGAGTATGGGGTGGGACTGGTGGACAGCCTCGTGGCGTTTGAGGGCTATGCGCAGCAGCCAGGGGATCTTACAGACCTGCTCTCCTGGTCCAACCACCCGAACCGGAGAGGACACGAGATCGTGGCAACGGAGATCCTGCGTTGGTTTGCGATCACTTGAACACCATCGGTTTCGGATGACCTGAATCCTGTGTATCCTGTTCATCCCTGTTAAAATGAAGGAGGGAGCTATGATAGACCTATCGGGTCGCGTGGCCCTGATCACGGGGGCATCGCGGGGGATCGGCCGGGGATGTGCGATCGAGATGGCCAGGGCGGGGGCGGACATCGTGGTGAACTACAACGCCCACGCGGAAGATGCGGCGGAGGTCGTGGGGCAGGTGGAGAAGCTCGGGCGCAGGGCCGTGGCCGTGCAGGCGAATGTGGGGGAGCGGCCCGCCGTGGACCGGTTGGTGAACACCGCGCTGGAGCGGTTCGGAAAGATTGACATCCTGGTCAACAACGCCTACAGGAGCATCCGGAAGCCGTTCCTGGACCTGACGGACGAAGACGTGGAGGCCACCTGGGCCGTCTCCCTCTGGGGGGTGTTCCGGTGCAGCCAGGCCGTGGCCCGCCACATGGTGGAACGGGGACAGGGGGGGAAGATCATCATCATCAGCTCCGTGCTCTCCTTCATCCCCGTCCCGACCTCGCTCCCCTACAACACGGCCAAGGCGGGGATCAACCAGATGGCCTTCACCATGGCCACGGAACTGGCCCCACACCGCGTCTGCGTGAACGTTATCGAGCCGGGGTGGACGGACACGCCCGGGGAGCGGCAGTTTGCCACGGAGGAACAGATTCACGAGGGGGGAAAGAAGCTCCCGCTGGGGAGGCTGGGGCGGGCGGACGAGCTCGGAAAGATGGCGACCTACCTGGCGTCGGACGCGGCGGACTACATCACCGCGGGCCGCTTCCGGGTGGACGGCGGCGTCTGGCTGCCGGGCGGACTGGCCCGGTGACGGTTTGGGCTAAACCATTTTTTCATCTCCTGACTTCTCCTTGAGCTCCGCGATCTTCCTCGACCGCTGGGTCGAACCGGTGGCCCTGTTCCGGCATCTCGTCCGGGGACCTCATCCGTTCTGGCTGGACAGCAGCCTCCTGTCCGGACGCACGGGGCGCTTCTCGTTCATGGGCGTCGCCCCTTTTTTGATCCTGCGGTTCCGCGACGGGCAGACCGAGCTGATCCGGGGGAGCGACGTCCGGCGGATCGATCAGGACCCGCTCGACGCCCTGGCGGACATTCTGAAGACCCATCGCGCGCCTTCTCCCCCCGGGGAGACAATCCCCTTCTGCGGCGGAGGCGTGGGATACCTGGGCTACGACCTGGGACGGCTGTTCGAGCGGCTTCCGGCGCGGCCTCCGGACGACCTCGGCCTGCCAGACCTGTACGTCGCCTTCTATGGCGCGGGGGTCGTCTTTGATCACGAGGCCGGGCGCGTGTGTGTCTGCGGGCCCTCCGGGGACGCGGTCCGCGACCTGTGCCGACGGGTCGAGACCGTCCGCCCGGAGGAGGAGGAGGCCTTCTCGTGCGCTCAGGAGCCCCCCGCATCGAGCTTCTCGCGGGAGGGGTACACGGAGGCGGTCCGGCGGGTGAAGGACTACATCGCCGCCGGAGATGTGTACCAGGTCAACCTCTCGCAACGGTTCCTCGCCCGTCTGCCGACAGGCGCCCCCGACCTCTACCTCCGGCTCCGGCGGCACAGCCCCGCGCCCTTCTCCGCCTACCTGGACCTGGGCGACGCGCAGATCCTCAGCTCGTCTCCCGAACGGTTTCTGAGGGTGGAGGGGAGGGATCGCACGGTGGAGACCCGGCCCATCAAGGGGACGCGCCCACGCGGAGAGACCGGGGAGGAGGACCGCCGCCTGGCCTCGGAGCTGATGGCGAGCGAGAAGGACCGGGCCGAACTCGTCATGATCGTGGACCTCGAGCGCAACGACCTGGGGCGGGTCTGCCGGTTCGGGTCCGTGCGCGCCCCGGAACTGGCCGTCCTGGAGCCCTATGCCGACGTCTTCCATCTCGTGGCCACGGTCACCGGGGAGCTGGCCCCGGACCGAAATGTGACGGACCTCCTCCGGGCCACCTTCCCGGGGGGGTCCATCACGGGCGCGCCGAAGGTGCGGGCCATGGAGATCATCGACGAACTGGAGCCCGTGAGCCGGGGGCCCTACACGGGGTCGCTCGGCTATTTCAGTTTCTCCGGGGATGTAGACCTGAACATCCTCATCCGGACGCTGGTCGTCAAGGGAGACCGGGTCTGCTTCCACGCGGGCGGGGGCATCGTGGCCGACTCCGACCCGGAGGCGGAGTATGAGGAGACGCTGCACAAGGCCAGGGGGATGATGAAGGCGCTAGAGGCGACGGCCGAGCCCTGATGACTGATCGCCATCCATTTCCGTAAAGTTAAGCTTAACATATTGAATAAAAATAAGATACAAAAAATTATATGGGGGATTCTGCGAGCATTTCTTAGGAGAACTCACCCATTGGCCCGCCTAAAGTGGCCTCTGCGCCCCTAATTGCTGAAAAATCGAG